>JAFIFN010000111.1 GCA_020832005.1 Gammaproteobacteria bacterium
CTGCGGGTGCGGACCCGCCTGCCGGAGGTCGAAGCACGTTACGCCCTCGCCAGCGACTTGCTGCAGACCCTCCAGGGAGGATAGGGCTACGGTATCGCGGTGCGGAAGTTTCAGGCTGCTGGCAGGTTGCGCCGATCAGCCCGCGCGAGATTGCTACGCCAGAAATGCGCGATGAGCTGGGCCGCGGGGTCGGTGCTCGCTGCCCCTGAAAACAGCTCCTCGACCGTGTCACTGTTCGACAGCAGCCCAGGCGGTGAAATCTCTTCGATGGCATTCATATGGAAAAACCCCATCGCCCACTGCCGAAACAGCCTGCCTCGTGCTTGGGGGTCATCATAGAGCAGGGTGACGGACTGATGGCGCCCATCGCGCTGAATGGAATGCAGCAGGCTGTTGACTGATGTCGTGGGGCCCTCCAGGCACTGGAGGAAACACCCGTCGTGATAGAACAGCACACCGGAGATCTGTGATCGGCTGTTCGCGGTCCGCGCCTTCCGCAACAGTTCAAACAAGCTCTCGGGCAGCATTCTTTCCCGGGCGAAACTCGTGTAGATCAATCTGCGCATCGTCAGCAACTCCTGGTTGTTTCACGCGGTGGTGCGGCGGGCAGCCAGATCCAGCGTAGAGGTTCCGGTGATTTCCCCGGCAATCCGCTCGAGGGGCAACACCACGTCGACGGCATTCATGCGAATCGCCTCCCGCGGCATGCCGAACACGACACAGCTGGCCTCGTCCTGCGCAACCGTGCGTGCGCCCTGGTCATGCATTTCCAGCAGGCCTCGCGCACCATCGTCACCCATTCCGGTCATGATGATCCCAAGTGCATTGCTCCCGGCGTAGCGTGCGACCGAGCGGAACAGGACATCCACAGAGGGCTTGTGCCGGTTGACCGGTGGACCGTCCAACACTTCCACCTGGTAAAGCGCCCCGCTTCGACACACCCGCATGTGTCGACCTCCGGGTGCAATCAATACCCGGCCAGGCAGCACCCGGTCGCCATGGACTGCCTCGCGAACCTCCACTTCACAGACGCCATCCAGACGGCGGGCGAAACTGGCGGTGAATTTCTCGGGCATG
Source organism: Gammaproteobacteria bacterium (assembly GCA_020832005.1). Classification (GTDB taxonomy): domain Bacteria; phylum Pseudomonadota; class Gammaproteobacteria; order Steroidobacterales; family PWYM01; genus PWYM01. The sequence goes on from JAFIFN010000111.1 coordinate 1,078, forward strand.
TGCTGCACGACGACAATCCCCGGCACGATCCTCGGCAACTCGCTCAAGACCCGCTCCAGCGCCTGGGTGCCGCCGGTGGATGTTCCTATCGCAATGACTTTCTCCGTCGTTGCCAGGCCCTTGCGGTCGCCGAGGGTGTCGGGGCGATCGATGCGCCGCGGCGGCGGCGTGTTCAACCGGCGGGGACGGGCACCAGCCGCCTCGCGAACCGCACCGATGATCTCCGACGCACTCTCTTCCAGAAACGCCTTCAGGCCGCTGCGCGGCTTGGTCACGAAACTCACTGCACCCGCAGCCAGCGCCTGCAGCGTGGTCGCCGCACCGGCCTCTGTGAGGGTCGAACAGATCACCACCGGCGTGGGGCGTTCCGCCATGATCTTCTTGAGAAACGAGATCCCGTCCATACGTGGCATTTCGACATCGAGCAGAATCACGTCGGGCCAGTCACGAGCCATTTTCTCCATCGCGATGACAGGATCCATCGCCGTCGCCGATACCCGCAACCCGGCCGCCGATTCGACGACGGCCGCCAATACCTGCCTCACCACCGCCGAATCATCGACGATCAGGACGCTGATGTCGGGACGCCCGCTCATGGCGTCGCCGCGCGGGTATACACTCCGGGCGCCACCTGCTGAAGCCCGCAGTTCAGGCCATGCAGACTTTCCGACAAGCCAACGAACAGCCGACCGCCCTCCGCAAGTCTGGCGGCGACCGCTCGGAGCACCCTGATTTTGGTCTCAGGATCGAAATAGATCAGTACGTTACGCAGGAATACAACGGCAAACGGACCCACTTCAGGAAGCGTCTGAATCAGGTTGATCTGACGGAACGTCACCCGTTGGCGCAGTTCGCGGGCGACCAGCAGCGTGCCCTCATGCTCGCCCTGCCCCCGCAGGCAATAGCGGTGCAGCAGCTCCGGCGGCAGCCGACTCGCACGCTCAAGCGGATACTGCCCGCGCCGCGCCCGCTCAAGCACGCGCTGGCTGATATCCGAGCCCATCAGCTCCCAGCGCAGCCCTCGTTCAGTGTCGGCAAGTCGATCGAGCAGCATGGCAAGCGTGTAGGCCTCCTCGCCGCTCGAGCTCGCCGCACTCCAGACCGAAAAACTCTGCCGCGCACGCGCCGCGGCAGCGGCGTATTCAAGCATCAGGGAAAAGTGCTGAGGCTCCCGCCAGAAGTAGGTCTCGTTGGTCGTCAACAGGTCGATCGCCACCTGGCGCTCGACGGCTTCACTCGCTGACTCAATCCTGTCGATATATTCGCGATAGGATTCCACACCAACCGCGCCCAGCCGCCGGTGCAACCGACCAGCCACCAGCGGCTGCTTCGACTCACCGAGCGCGATCCCGGCGCTGCGATACAACAACGCCCGGATGCGCTCGAAATCATCCGCCGTCAGCTCAGGGCCCTGCAACAACAGATGGGCTGCCATGGTCGGTCAGGCCACTTCCGGCACGCTTGCCGCAAGCGCCACCATGTCGCGTGCGTCAAACGTCCTGGACACGTCCAGGACAATCACGAATCCGTCCTCGAGTCGAACCATGTGCCGGATGAACTCCGGCTGGATCGCGGTGCCGAATCCGGGCGGAGGCGCCATATCCTCCGGAGCGATTTCCATCACCTCGCTGACCGAGTCGACCAGTACGCCGATGTCGTAACGTTCGCCGCCCTCCAACAACTCCAGGATCACGACGCAACTGCGTCGGCCCAGGGCAGACGCCTCCCGGCCGAAGCGCACGGCGAGGTCGACCACCGGCACCACCTGCCCACGCAGGTTGATCACGCCCCTGATCTGCGGCGGCATCATGGGTACCTCGGTGACCCGGGTGTACTGGATGATTTCCTTGATCCCGGAAATCTCGACTGCGAACAGGGTGCCGGCAGATGTAAATGTCAGGCACTGACAGCCGCTGTCGGTGTCCTCGGGCGGGGCTGCCGATGCCAACAGCCGCGAAGGGTTTTCCGCTGTGATCATCACGCCATCTCCTCAGAAGCTGGTGAAGCTCTCCTCAAAGAGCTGATCCATGCTGGCCTCCGCGCGGCCGGACTTCTGGGACTTCCCAGAGGCGGCATGCGGGGCCCGGTGACTGCGCATCGCCGGGCTCTCCTGCTGAAGCCGGAAGAAGTCCATCAGCTGCTGCAGCTGCTCCGACTGGCCACTCATCTCCTCCGCCGTGGCCGCCAGCTCCTCTGAGGCTGAAGCGTTTTGCTGTGTTGCCGTGTTGAGCTGGTTCATTGCAGTGCTGATCTGGCCGACACCGTTGTTCTGCTCGTCCGAGGCTGCGGCAATCTCCTGCACCAGATCCGACGTCTTGCGAATACTGGGCACCATCTCCTTGAGCAGCTCGCCTGCGCGTTCAGCCACCGTCACGCTGCTACCGGCCAACTCGCTGATTTCCTGCGCGGCGACCTGGCTGCGCTCGGCGAGCTTCCGTACCTCGGCCGCGACGACTGCAAAGCCCTTGCCATGCTCGCCTGCGCGGGCCGCTTCGATTGCCGCGTTGAGTGCCAGCAGGTTGGTCTGATAGGCGATGTCGTCGACGATGCCGATCCGCTCGGCGATCTGCTTCATCGCGCCGACCGTCTTGGCCACGGCTTCGCCGCCTTCTTCCGCTTCGCTGGCGGCCTTCGATGCCATGGAATCGGTGATCTTGGCATTGTCAGCATTCTGCGAGATCGATGAGGACATCTGTTCGATCGACGCACTGGTCTGTTCGACACTGGCTGCCTGCTCAGAGGCCCCCTGGCTGATCGTCTGCGCCGCAGAACTCACCTGCCCGGAAGCACCCGTCAGCGCCTGCGCGGCTGCCCGCACATCCCCGATGATCCGTGCAAGGTTGTCCACGGTCTTGTTGCAGTCGTTCTTCAGGTCCCCGAAGGTCCCGCCGTATTCGGCAGAGATCTTCTGGGTCAGATTCCCCTCTGCAATCCCTGACAGGACGCGGGCGACGTCGTTCAGGCCGGCATCGGCCACCTGCATCAATTCATTGATGTTGGTGGAGAGCGTCGCAAAGAACCCGGTCTTGCCCTCGAGCGGGATACGCTGCGTGAAATCACCCGCGGCTGCTCCCTGGACCACGCTTCCGACCTCCTTCTCAATGGCCACCTCGGCGGTCCGGTCGGCCCACTCGACGACCGTACCCAGGCGCTTACCGGCACCGTCGTAGATCGGCGAGGCAATCAGGCTGAAAATCCGTCCAGCCACCGTGATTTCTGCGCGATGGGTCGACGACAGCGTGGACAGCATGTTCCGCTGGTGCGCCGGATTGCGGTGGAAGACATCAAAATTCGCACCGACGATTCGATTCGCCTCGAACGCGGGGAGCTGTTTCTTGATGTCCGACTCGGCTTTGCGCATCATCTCCATGACCGAGTCGTTCGTATACTGGATGATGCCTTCAGCATCGGCGATCATGACGTTGGCGGTGGCCACGTCGAGCGCCTGCTTGACCCGCTCGTTTTTGAGCCGCTCTTCCGCAGCCGCGGCAAGCGACTCTCGAACCGTATCCAGCGCTTCGGTGATCTTGGCCTTTTTGCCAGGCAGTCGATCCATCATTTCAGTGAAATCGCCTTGGCCGTAGGTCGAGATGACGTCCACGACACGCATCTTCACCGCAATATGGGCCGCGACCAGCTCGTTCACGCCGCTGGCAAGGTCTCTGAAGCCGCCACTGAAGCCCTCGGCGGGAATTTGCCAGTCGATGTCTCCGGCCTCGTGCTGCGCGGCCATTTCACGCTGCGCATCAAGCAGGCCATTTAGGGTCTCGGCGAGAGTATTGGCGGACTCGGCCGCCTGGCCCAGACTGTCATCGCCGCGGTAGCTGACACGGTGCGAGAAATCACCCGCGCACACTGCCGCCACACTGTCGGCGAACGCCTTCAGGCTGGCTCGCGACGTCCGTAGCAGCCACCAGGCCGTGAAGCCAATCACTGCAATTCCGATGACATCGATGGCCAGGGCCATCGTCCCACCGACGAACTGCGTGACACCAATGACCCCAATCGCGGTCAGCGCGACGGTGAACGCCGCCGTTCTGATGCGCCCCTCCAAGGACATTACGCTAGTTTGCATCTTGCACTCTCCCCGTCCGAAGACGCCATGTTTTCCCGGTTCAAGCTGAGGTAGATACCCTCGACCGTGTTGTCGATTCCCGGCCCGTGGCCGGCGCCTGTGGCCCCGTGGCCGTATTGAGCAGTTCATTGATGTTCAGTATCAGCGCGATTTCCCCTGAACCCAGAATCGTCGACCCTGACAGCGCTGTGACGCGTTGGAACAGACGCCCCAGCGGTTTGATGACTGTCTGGTGTTCCCCAAGCAGCTGATCCACCGCAAGTCCGGCGCGCTTGCCCTCGAAGCGAACCACCACCACGCTGCGCCTGGCGACTGATGAGCGCTCGCCGAGACCGAGGACATCGCCCACATCGATGATCGGTAGCGGTTGACCGCGCTGGTTGATCAGCGCCTGCCCATTGCGTATCTCGATGTCCGCGGCGGAAATGCATTCCTCTACATGTTCAAGCGGAATGACCATCGCAGTCGCACAGGTACGCACCAGGAATCCATCGATGATTGCCAGGGTCAGCGGCAAGCGAATCTCGATCTCGGTGCCGACGCCCTCCTGGGACCGAATCGCGATTCGTCCGCGCAGCTGTTCGACGTTCTGGCGAACAACATCCATCCCGACGCCGCGCCCTGAGATGTCACTCACCGTTTCGGCAGTAGAGAACCCGGGTTCGAAGATCAGTGCATGGATCTCGGCCAGAGAGGGTTCAGCCTCGGCTGCGACCAGGCCGCGCTCGCGAGCGCGCGCGAGCACCCTGGCCGCATTGATCCCGCCGCCATCATCGGCAATCGTGATCACGATACTCCCGGAGTCGTGTTGCGCCGAGAGTCTCAGAACCGCCTCTTCCGGCTTGCCAGCCGCCAGCCGGTCCGCGGGCGACTCGAGACCATGGTCCAACGCATTGCGCACGAGGTGCATCAGCGGGTCACCGATCTTCTCGATCACAGACTTGTCGAGTTCCGTGTCACCACCTTCGATCTCGAGCTTCACGCGCTTGGAAAGCTTTCCGGAGATGTCACGCACGACTCGTTTGAACCGCGCGAAAGTCTCGCCGATCGCCACCATCCGCAGGGACAGCGCGTTATTCCGAATCTCTTCCACCAGCGTCCCGATCCGCTGAGTCGTCTCCAGCAGTTCGGGGTGGCGGGCGGCCTGGGCATGGGCTGTGGCGCTCATGATCACCAGCTCACCGACCAGATTGATCAGTCCATCGAGACGCTCGGCCTCGACGCGGAACACCCGCGCGGGCTCGCTGCGCTCGCGCACCTGCCCCTGCTTCTCAAGAGCCGCCTCCACCATGGCCGGGCTGACCAGCTGCTCGGCGACCAGCACCTCGCCCAAGGGACGCATGGTGCTGCCCTCAGAGGCCTCCAGATGCTGGAGTGACAGCGACCGGTGAAGATCGCCAGCGGACAGCGCGCCGCACTCGACCAGGATCTCTCCCAACCGCTCCGCCTCGTCCGGGACGTCGTCAAGCAAACCGATGTAGGCCTCCGACGCCGCATCAGGGGGCAACAGCCGCACGTCGCAATCGCCCTCGATGAACTCGAAGGCCTCCTCCAGCGCGGCACGCCCGCCGGGCGTGCGTATACGAAGCTCGAAGCCCAGATGACACCGCTCCGGATCAAGTTCGGAGAGCGGTGGCAGGTGGGTCGTAAACGTCTCCACCATGACCAGCTCGCCGAGTTCCTGGAGATACCCCAGGGTCGCCAACGGATCGATACCCCGTGCCGGGGCTTCTGGCCGAAACCTGAGCGAGACATGCCAGAGTTCAGGGTCGGCGGAGACCTCGCTGCATGCAGCCTCTTCCGCTGACTCGGCAGCGGTAGCGCCGGATGCCTCCCCCCTGCATGGGGCCTCGAGATAGCCACGCAACTGCTCCACCAGTGCACTTGACAGCGCGTCGTCAGAGTGTGCCGGGGCAGCATCGGGTGTTGCTGTACGGGCCTGCTCGATCAACACCGTCACATGATCCGAACAACTCAGGAGCAGCCCGCTCAACGCGTCACTCAGCGCTATCGTGCCCGCTCTGAGCTTGTCCAGCACCGTTTCGACTTCATGGGTGAACGCGACCAGCCGCGACAAGCCGAACAGCCCCGCCGAGCCCTTGATGGTGTGAATACTGCGAAACAGCGCATTCAAAAGCTCAGGATCGCCAGGCGACTGCTCCAACTCGAGCAGGGACTGCTCCATCTGCTCGACCATCTCCGTCGCCTCGACAAAGAAGGTCTGGAGCGCAGCGGCCAATGCGCCGTCGTAGCGACTGCTCATACGGACGTGGCGCCAACACGCTGGAAGCGATGTTCCAGCCGGAGCACTTGCAGCAGCTCGGACAAGCCCTGCGAGGCATCAAGCTCGAGCGGGATGCCGCGTTTGCGCGCCTCCAGCACCGTGCTCAGTAGCAGCTGCAGTCCGGCGCCGTCAACATCGCGCACGGCTTTCGCATCGATGACGAATGGCGCCTCGGCGCATTCCAGGGCCGCGAGAAGATCCTCGCGAAGCGCGGCACACTCGGTGATAAGCAACCGCTCCGGCAATTCCAGCGTAGACATCGTTCAGCACTCCCCCGGATCGCCACCGAGGACACGAGCGCTGTGTCCGCGGCAGGAATCGCAAAACCCACGTGAAGGGTGTCGGCCCGACCGGGGGAATCTTGACTGTCCGGCGGCGGAATACTGTCTTGCTTGGGCAATGGGGGCAGCCGGGGCTTATACTTGGGTAATCTGTGTACCCAGACACGCTTCCCATGGCCCGGCCGTAGGAAGCCGCCGTGAGTGACCCATGAGATTTGCGCGAGTTCTATTGCTCGGTCTTTCCCTCCCCCTGGCCTCGCCCGCCGGCGCTTTCGAGGCGCAGACGCTTGATACACCATTGTTTCGCGTAGAACTGGTGATCTTTGCGCACGAGCCTGGTGCGCTGGCGACCACGGAAGATTTCCTGGCGGCCCTGCCCGAACCCACCCTGGAACCCATAGAGCCATCGGTGAGCCTGCGCCGTGTCCTGGGGTTGACCGCCGACGACACCACATCCCCCAAACTCGAACCCGTCGAGCTCCCGGCCAGATTTCTGCCGCCACCGCCGCTTGCGGCGGTGGCGTTGCCTGAGTGGCGACAGCTACTGGATTCGGATGCCGGCGAACTCGTCGGCATCTATCGGCGACTGGCGACACAGTCCGGCTACCGGCCGCTGATGCACCTGATCTGGGAACAGCCGGGCGAGGCCGACCGGCCGGCGTCCATCGTGGCTTTCGATGATCTGCGTCTGGGCAGCCCTGAGATCGAGGGTGAGGCAAGTTTGTCCCGCTCGCGGTTTTTGCATCTCGAGCTCGACCTCAGGTTCAGGGGTAGAGAGGCCATCCGGGCTGTTCCAGTGGCGAGACGCGGCGCGCATGGTCCCGAAGTCGTGCTCATGGCGCCGGAATATCGCCTGGCGGAGTCCCGGCGGATGCGCAGCGGTGAGCTCCATTACTTCGATCATCCTGCCTTTGGAGTGATTGCATTGATCCAGCCCGTGCAACGCACACCGCGTACGCTGGAGCCTTCTCGCTGACAACTCACCCTCGTGACGCCGCGGGCGCTGGCAGGCCGTCCTGCCAGCGTCAGGCGAACATGATCTCGGCTGTCTTCCGCGCCCAGGCCTCGCAGGTCTTGATGAGCTCGGTTCTGTCGATGGGCTTGGTGAGGTAGTCATCACAGCCGGCGTCGAGACACTTCCGCCGATCGCCGCCCATGGCGTGGGCGGTCAGCGCGATGATGGGCAGCGAGCAGCCCCCCTGGCGAAGGCGTCGGGTTGCGGCGTACCCGTCGAGTTCCGGCATCTGCATATCCATCAGTACCACATGGGGCATGGTGTCGGGCATGGCCGACTCGATACTCTCAGCCGCGATCAGTCCATTGTCGGCCACCATGATCGTCGCCCCGGCCTGCTTCAGGTGGTAGCTGATCAGCCGCTGGTTGTCAGGGCCGTCCTCGGCCAACAGGATCCGCAGACCCTAGAGCGGCGCCGGTGTGACCTTCGCAGTCTGCGGCCTCCCGGCAATCGGCTGCGGTGCTTCGCCAAGGTCGCTAGCCTGGGCTGGAGTCTGGAGCCTGATCCCCTCCAGCGCGCCGGTGCCGATGCTCACTGTGAAGGTGCTGCCCTTGCCGGCGACGGAAGCGATTTCGATCCCGCCGCCCAGCATCGTGGCCAGCGTGTTCGAGATGCGCAGCCCCAAACCGGTGCCGCCAAACCTGCGAGTGGTGCTGGAATCGGCCTGGGCAAAGGCCTCGAACCGGGCGATCGCTGCCCGTTGCGCCTCGGTCATGCCCAGACCCGTGTCGACGACACGAAAGCTCATGCGCTCGTCGGGCGGATCGCATGCGGCATGAAGGGTGACCGAGCCGGTGTCGGTAAACTTGATCGCGTTACCGACGAGATTGAGCAGGATCTGGCGCAGGCGGGTGGGGTCGGAGCGGATGGCCTGCGGGATCGGTGAGTCGTAGACCATGCGCAGGTCGATACCCCTGGCGATGGCGGCCGGGCGCATGAGTGAGGCGACCTCTTCGACGATTTGCGCCGGGTCCGTTTCGATCGCTTCGACAGCCAGCTGACCCGCCTCGATCTTGGACATGTCGAGGATGTCGTTGATGATGGTCAGCAGATGCCTGGCATTGACCTGGATCGACTTTACGGCATCCGAAGTCTGAACAGCATCCTCGAGCATGCCAGTATCCAGCAGTTCAGCGTAACCGAGGATCGCCGTCATCGGCGTCCGGATTTCGTGGCTCATGTTGGCGAGAAATTCGCTCTTGGCCTGACTCGCCGCCTCGGCAAAGCTCACAGATTCGCGAAGCTGCTGGATGTCGATATTCACGCCCACCGCCTTCAGCGGTGTGCCATCGTCGGCACGTTCGATGACTTCGCCGACACCGCGCACCCAGCTCCACGACCCATCCTTGCACCGCAGGCGATGATCTGCGCTATAGACTTCGCGCTCACCCTGGAAATGACGCGCGAACGCGTCTTTTGCGTGATCGAGATCTTCCGGGTGGCAGAGGTCCTGCCACGTCTCGATCTGCATCGACAGTTCCCCTGGCGTGTACCCGAGCATGGTGAACCAGGTGTCGCTGAACCGGGTGTCGCCCGTCTGGAGATCCCATTCCCACAGCCCGGTGTTCGAGGCTTGCAGAGCCATGTTCAACCGCTGCTGACTCCGATAGACCTGCTCGCGCGATTCGGCGATCTCGGTGATATCCAGCGTGACGCCGACCATTTCCGTGCAGCGGCCCTGGATATCGGCGTCTACGGCCACCGCGAGCGTCCGGACCCAGCGCCAGCGCTCGTCGTCGCCGCGTACGCGAACATCCATCTCGACTCTTGGGCTCTCCCCTGACAGGATCGCCCGGAAAGCCTCGTTCATCTGTCGGTGATCGTCCGGATGTGTACGCGCCAGCAGATCCTCGCTGGATAGCGTGCACAGGGCTTGGTCAACCGAGTCGATCAGCTCCAGCCACTGTGGATCGAATCGAAACAGCCGCTCGTGCCGGTCAAATTGCCAGGTTACCACCCGCGTCGCGGCCACGACTTCCGCAGCACGTCTTCGCTCCAATGAAATCACCCGGAACTCGTCGCGCAGTTGCCGGATCAGCGGCCAGCTCACCAGCATCATCAGAGTCAACAGGGCAAGGGCGAACAACAGCCGAATCCCTCCCTCCAGCGCTTGCAGACGTTTCATGCCCTGCGCCTGTGTGTCCCGATAGGCCTGTCCGGCCCGCTCATAAGCGGGCTGAAGACGCTCGCCCAGTGACTCCAGCCGCTGAGTCACCTCGGCCTGAGTGATCCTGCCGTCCACGAAGGCTGCAACCGCAGCACTGAACGAGCGCATGTCTGCTCGCAGTGCCAGGACTGTCGCAGCATCCAGCGGCACGGTGCGGGCATCGAGATCTGCGGCCAGACGCTGGAAGTCCAACTCCAGGGCAAGGACAGTGCGCTCGATCTCTTGCCGAAGGCCCGGGTTGTCTGCCCGATCTCGTGGAATATCCGATAAGAACACCTCGCCATCCGAGCGGAACGCCAGCTCAGCCATCAGGCGTCGCAACCGCTCCACGCGCATCGCCTGGACCAGGCTGAGCTCGATCATGTCGGCCGTAATGGCATGCGTGCGCCGCTGCTCTGCATGTAAGCCATTGCCGATCCACAGCAAGAGCAGCACCGCGATGACCATGCTGATCCCGATACCCCAAAGTCTGTACGCTAAGTAATGGGGTAACCTGGAGCCAGGCTGAGCGGGTGCCACCGAGACGCGTGAATCAGTCATGGCGATTCACCTCGCTGCACCGGCCGATCAGGCTCTGACGAGCGTCTTCCAGCCAGTCTTCGATGTCCTCGCCGGCCGCCGGAATACCGGTGCGCGCAGCGGCGATGACCTGGACATGCCGCCCCTTCGGCGCCCGTGGATTGTGAATACCGAGTGCCACCACCGCGGCTTCGATACGGGCGAGATGAGCGGTGACGGCCTCCGTCGTCATGTCCTCCGCCAGTGCCGCGAAGGTACTGTCGCCCACCCGCGCGACCAGATCCGTGTCTCGGCGCAGGCATGAGGCAATCCCGTGGGCCACCAGCCGCAGACAGTTGTTGGCGGCGTTGCGACCGTAAGTTTCGACATAGGTATCAAAGGCCTCGACTTCGAACAGCATGACCGCAAGCTGGCGATCGTGGCGCCGACCGCCCGCCAGCTGGTGTCGACAGAGCTCCACGAACCAGCTGCGATCGAGCATCCCGCTGATGGCATCGTCGCGGAGCAGGCTGCGCTGGCGCATGGCGACGCCCTCCGCACGTGCGCACTCCAGCAGCCAGCCCGAGGGCGCTTCGGCGCCTTCACCGGTCAGCGGAGTGACCCGCAATCGCCAGCGCACCGGTTGCCCGAGGGCATCCTGACCGTCGACCACCAGCGCCCGGCCGTCGCTGGCATCCGCGGCGCGAATGGCGGCGGACAGTGCCTCCGGTCGACTCAGCCAGGCCTGTGGGGCAGCGACGAGCGCCTCCGCGTCGAAGCCGGTGAGCCGCAAAAACGCTCGGTTCCAGCACAGCGGCTCCTCCGCGGCTGCCGCCGGACCGAGCACCAGCAGCGGCGTGTGCAAGCGCTCGATCACCTGTCGCGCGAGCTCGGGCGTCAACGCATCGGCCGGTGGTGTGAGCGGGCCCGCGTTCATCTGCTCAGCCTGCACGCTGGGCCGCAGCGTGGCCACGTGCCAGCCGTTCACAGGTCGCCAGCAGCTGCATCACCTTGAC
>JAFIFN010000112.1 GCA_020832005.1 Gammaproteobacteria bacterium
TGTGGTGGGTGTGGGCGGGGCGCCGCCCACACGCTCGGATCAGCGTCCGTTGCTGACCTGGCAGGAGATCGTCGACGATGACGGCAGAGCAGCCCTGTTGCTGGCACCACGGCCTGGCCGCGACGGTGCCGGCAGCGCACTGTTCGAATGGCTGTACGCCGGCGAACGGCGGCGCAGCGAACTGGAAACCGACCGGCTCCTGTATGTCGCGACCACGCGTGCACGGCAGCGGCTGCTGGTGTGCGGTCGGGCAATCACCCGCGGTGATGCCGAACCGGGCCTGTTGGCGGCAAGCCCGCTGGCGAGAATTCACAGTGTGCTCGGTGATTCGGCGTCATTGCCGCTGGAGGATGATGGTTTTGCGGATGCGCAGACACCGGCGGACAAGGCTGCGGGCGCGCGATGGGTCGAGGGTTCGCGTCGTGCGCTGCCCCACGGGTGGCGTGCACCCGGGCCACCCGAAGCGGCGCGACTGCTCTCCAATCTCGTGATCGCGCAGAGCGCAGTGGATGTCCTGCCGTTCGACTGGGCCAGCAGGGAGGCTGCCTGCATCGGCCGCGTGGTGCATGAATGGCTGCAGGTGCTTGGCGAGGAGGGCACACAGGCCTGGCCGGAGGCACGGCTGATGGAACACCAGACCAGCTGGGACCGGCGCCTGCGGGAACTGGGTCTGGGGTCGGGTCAGGCGGCGGCCTGTGTACCTAGGGTTCGCGAGACACTGCTGGCGGTGCTGCGTGACGATACCGGGCGGTGGCTGCTGGGTGCGCATGCCGAGGCCCGCTGCGAGTGGGCGCTGGATGCGTTGTTGGAGGGCAGGTTGACTCGCGTGGTGATCGACCGCAGCTTCATTGATGAGCAGGGTCGCCGCTGGATCGTCGACTACAAGACCGGTCGCCACGAAGGCGGTGACCTGGAAGGCTTTCTTGCCAGCGAAACGCGACGCTACGCCGACCAGCTGACGACCTACGCACGCGTGGTCTCGCTGCTCGAACCCGCTCGACCACAGGTACTGGCGCTGTATTTCCCTTTGCTGGGGACGCTGCGCACGCTCAGCGCCAACGGCACATCGCCACCGGGCCGCTAGAGGCGGCCGGCCACACCGAAACTTCGCATGCCGGCCGCATCGGCTGGGCCCAGCATCTCGATGATCTCGCGCAGACCCTGCGTAGCCTGCGGGCGAGGCTGGACCAGTCCCTCGAGCTCGTAGCTGCGGTCAGGCTCAAGGCGCAATGTGGCGCGCACCTCTACCGGGCCGCCACGGTCTGCAAGCTCGCCGCGCACACGGCCGTCCGAGGCTGCGAGATCAAGGGCGAAATCACCAAGCGAATCGCGACCAAGGTCGCTGATGACAAGCTGGCCAATACCGATGCGCGCCTGCAGACGCTCAGGCCACTCATCCACGATGACGAGTTCATCGAGCGCTATGCTCAACTGTCCGGCCACACCGCGATAGCCGGCCGCAGTGGCCAGCGGCTGCAGCGCCAGTGCTGCCTGTGTGTCATGCAGCCAGATACGCTGGCCGCCCGGCGATACCGCGAGGCGCCCGCGCGCGAAACCATCATCCAGGCGGGTATCGAATCGAAGGCCGAGTCGGGCCCGCAACAGTTCAAGCGGCTGCAGCGACCAGCGCAGGCCGGTAAGCCGGGTTCCGGCAATCACCGCGGTGCTCGCCCCACCGCGCCAGGCGGTCCCTTCAATGCCCGCGGCCGTGGCATCCGCCGGTGCGGCTAGCCGCCAGACGAAAGCCGCCGGCACGGTTGCGATCAGGACGACGAGATACACGGCCAGGCCGACACCGGCCAGCTGCCAGACCCGCTGGCGGTTCACGGCCGTCGTTCCAGGACCAGTGTCGCGTTGACCAGTCCGGGTGTCCCCGCAGTATCGAAGGAAGCCGACTCAACGCCGATGCCGTAGCGCCTCTGCAGCTGCGCCAGCCACGGCACCAGGGCTTCAAACGGCGCGCCTTCGAAGCCCACACGCAGGCCCTGGTCCGGCGTGGGCTGATTGCGCCGCAGCGACGCACCGAGGCCCGCTTCGCGGCTGGTCCGGTCGATGATCACCACCAATGACTGCCCGGCGCCTTCGATCGGCTGGGTCCGCTGGCTTCCACGCCGCTGGCCGCCGATTTCAACTTCGGCGGCCTTGAGTTCCGCCAGCAGGGCCTGCCGCTCCGGGATCTCGGCGGCCAGACGCGCGCTGCCACCCCACAGCGGCGCCAGCACCGCGAAATGCACCACGGCATAGGCGACCAGGCAAGCCGCGATGACTACCATCAGGCGCTCGCGCTCATTGAGCCCCAGAAACCATTGCTTCATGCGCCGCCCCCTGCACGTACCTGCAGCCGGCCCTCGACCCCCCCCTCGACCGGGTTGGCCGCCTGGATCTCGGCACGTCCGACGCCGGCTTCGCTCATGCCGCGCTGCAGCTGATCCAGCGTCGCCACATCCGGGGCGCGCACACGCAGGTCCAGCACCCCGCGTCGATAGCTCAGTGACAGCACGCGGGTGTTGCCGCTGGCCTGGGCCAGTGAGCGACCCAGTGCGTCCAGGCCGAGCATGAGGTCGGCATCCGCGCCGCCGCCGCGCAGGCGATTGAGCTGCTGGCGGGTCTGCATCCGGTAGTCCGAGACCGGCACGTCGCCGAACGTCCGCCGAAAGGTGGTCGCGATTTCATCGTCCAGCGCGCGCAGTTCACTGGACAGGCGCTGGAACTCGATCGCCTTGGCCAGCACCGCCACGGTCGCGAAGCCGGCCAGCATCAGTGCCGCGACCCGCCAGTGCTGCCAGAGTGCCGAGTGCGACCGGCGCACGGCGTACTCACCCTGCAGCAGACTGACGGCCGGTTGGGCGATGATGCTCGCGGCCATGCGCGCCAGTCCGCCCTCGGGCTGCAGGTGAACATCCACGCTGACGCCGCGCTCGCGAAGCTCGTCCCAGTAATCGGCCAGGTGACGGTCATGGTGCGCTTCGCAGTAGATCAACAGGTGTCCCGGTGGCGAATCCCCGCCGACCACCGCCAGCGCCTGGGCCAGGGTCAGGCCGTCGAATACCTGCGGCAGGCCTTCGGGCGGCGCCAGATAGACACGCGCCCCGTCCAGCATTGCGGTCAGACTGCCTGGGTTGACCGGGACCGCCTCACTGTCGGCGTACACGGCATCCACGCGCAAACCCGCCCGTGCAAATGCTTCCTGCCACTGCACCATGAGCTCGCGGGCCACGACGACCACACGCACCTGGCCTGCCGCATCCGGCCGCGAGGCTGCAAAATGCAGTCGCTCGACATCTTCGGCGAGCTGCTCTTCAAGAGAGTAGGGCAGTGCGCGCAGCAGCTTCGCGTGATTGCGGATCGGTACGCGCGCTTCGCACAGCATGACCTCGGTGCCGGGCACCAGGACGCTGACACGCCGGCCAGACGCCGCCGCCGCGGCCTCGCCCAGCGTGCCACGCTGGATGTCGCCCACGCGACGCCCCTGGGGCGTCAGGACAACCCAGCTGACCAGGTCGTCGTGCGCGGCACGCAGGCGGATGACGAGTTGCTCAGACATGATGCGTCACAGGGAGGCAGGTGGACACCGGCGCGGCGAAACAGGAATACGGCACGGGCATTATTCGGTTCCCAGGCTGCGCAGCAGTGGCCGCACGACACCGTTGGGTTCCCTGTAGAGTACAGAGTACATGGTGAGCTGGGTCGAGCCAATAGCCGCCCGGGCGGTGAGGCGGAAGTAGCTGCTGCGCTCGTCGAGCCGCGGCAGGATGTTTTCGTCGACCAGCGTGGAAAATGTGCCGGTGAAATCCGGAAAATCCTGGTCGCCTCGCTGCTCGATGAGTTGCAATGCGCTGCTTATTCCCAGCGCGTCGTCCAGCGAGCCCAGCAGCTCCGCTGACGCGGTGTTCACGTTGACCGCAGTGCCCTGTGGCAGGGCGGCGACGAAAGGGCGCAACACGGCGTAGGTGTCAGCATCGATGCCCTCGATGGCCAGCAGCTCGCTGACGCTGGTGATCGGCAGATTCGGTGGCCGGTAGGGCGGCTCTCGGGACATGTAGACGCCATCTTCGGCTCCGGTCGGAAAACTCGGCTGGGTATCGATGTCGATCCAGTCAACGATATAGCCAACAAGCTCCGGATCAAGCTCGAGCACCCGCAGCAGGCGCTGGAACCACTCGACGGCCACGGGATCTGCCTGGCCGGACATGTTGATCAGGTTGTTGAGGTTGAAGCGGCCCTGCAGGTCCTCAAGCGCACCTGCCACATACCCGCCCTCTACAGGCAGCGGATCCAGGCGTTGGGCCCAGATCTCGCCAAGGTGGTCGGAGTCCGGGCCAAACTCGAGCAGGTCCTGGCGCAGGATATCGCCTGCCAGCGCCTCGGCACCGCGCAGGTACAGCCAGGCCTGTTCGGACTGGATAAGGGCGGCAGTGCGCCGCTGATCGAGCTGTGAGCGCCAGAGCATCTCCACGGCGATCATCGTCGCGATCGCAACCAGCAGAATGGCGGTGATCACCGCCACGCCGCGCTGTCGACGCGCCGCGATCAAGGACTGGTCTCCAGCAGGCGCCAGACGCGCCCGAAACGCGGAGACTCGATGGCGAACTCCACGGCGCGGGGCAACGTGAACAGCGCGCTCTCACCTGCCAGACCCGGCGGCGGCCATTGCGTATGCCAGGTGCCCTGGCGATCCATGATCCGGATCTCGATGCGATCGATGTCTTCGAGCAGGACCGTGACCACCGGAGCGGTACTCAGTGTACGGTCCAGGACCGGCCAGTAAATGCGCTGCAGTTCGGCATCCTCGATGCGGTAGGCGACGCGCTGCAGCGTCGCGCGTGGCTGCGCGGCCGGATTGGTCCAGCCGCCACGGGTCAGTTCCAGCGCATAGGGGGCCCCGGGTCGCGCAAGAATCGGCGGTTCATGCCGATCGCCGATCTCATCGCGCACAGGACGCGGCTGCAGCTGCTGCAGATCGCGACTGATCAGCTGCATTGCGAACTGCATGTCGCGCCAGTCGCGCGCCTGGGTCTCGCCGAGCTCGCGCTGATTGAGCACGACCATCAAGCCGCCGTAGGCCAGCGCGCTGACCACCGCGAAGATGGCCATGGCCACGAGCACCTCCAGCAGCGTAAAGCCACGAGACCTCATTGCAGTGCGCCCTCGTCCAGCGGCGTGGCGCGTGACCAGGGCGACACCAGCTGAGGCGGCGGCGGCTGCCCCAGGAACGCAGCCGCGCTGTGCACGATGACGTCCGGACGCTCGGCCAGTGCCACGGTCACATCCACGCGCCTGAGCGCCGGCGATGGCGTGGCAACGATCTGTTCCTGCCAGCGCCAGCGCCTTCCGGCAAATTCGATCTCACCGCCGCTCTCACCGATCTCCGGCCAGCTCGGCGACAGCGCAAGCTCGGTGACCCTGTTGCTGGCGATCCAGCTGGCCAGCGTGCGCTCCTGGATCCAGATGGTGGCAAACGTCGACTGCCCTGCCTGCGTGAATACCGCCATCATGCCCAGCGCGACGATGGCCAGCGCCACCAGCACTTCCAGCAGCGTGAATCCACGCAGCTTCACCGGGCTGCGTCCGGCAGCGACAGGCTGACGCGGCCCAGGGCATCTGCCTCCAGCACCATGCCGGCGCGCCGATCACGCTGAATCTCCAGGCGAAACGGGGTGAATTCACCACTCGAGAGCAGCATCACCTGGGGCCTTGGCGTGTCGGCGGGCCCGGCCAGCAGATTCGCCGGTCGGCCTTCCAGCTCAAGGACCAGCGACAGCCCTTCGGGCAGTGTCCTGTGGCCAAGGTGAATGTCGTCATCCAGCATCTGCCACTCGTCGGCGTCCGGCTCGTAGGCGTGGAAGCGGTAGCTGTCACGGAACGCCTCCAGCGCCAGCTCGCGGCCCTGCATGACCGCCTCTTCGGAGGCCAGCTCCAGCAGCGCGACGAGGCGTCGACCCTGCTGTTCGAGTTCGCGGTCGCGTCCGCCGGCACTCAGGGCCAGCACGGCGGCCACGGCGATCACGCCGATGATCATCGCAACAACGAGAATTTCGATCAGCGTAAAACCGCGCGCACGCTTACGCTGCATCACAGCCCGCCGGCGCTGGGCGTCAGTCGATGTCCCAATTGCCAATGTCGGCATTCATGCCCTCGCCACCAGGTCGGCCATCGGCACCGTAAGAGAAAACATCGTAGTCCGGGTTGCGTACGCCCGGTGAGACATACTGGTACGGATTGTCCCAGGGGTCGCGTGGCAGGGCCGAGAGATAGGGCCGCCAGTTGCGCACATTGGGGTCGTTGGGCCGCTCCACCAACGCGCGCAGCCCCTCATCGGTGGTGGGATAGCGATAGTTGTCCATGCGAAACAGCTGCAAGGCACTTTCGATGGCTCTGATGTCATTCTTGACCCGGGAGATCTGGGCATCATCAACACGACTTATCACGGTCGGTGCGATCAGCGCGGCCAGGATGCCGATGATCACCACCACGACCATGATTTCAATCAGCGTAAAACCGCGCTGCAGGCTAGCCAAACGCCGCCTGCCCGGATGATCGATCATGTACTTTCACCTGTCATGGAGCGAATGCTTGAAAGATAGCATAGGGTTATGACCGTGAATGTGAGGCAATCGTTTCCTGGCGCCTGGTGGCGATCCGCCAGCCCCGGCATAAGCCTGGCCCTCGCTGTGGCCCTGCCGGCAGCCTTTTTGCTGGGCGTCGGGCCGGAGTGGCAGCTGGCGCTTCGCTACGAGCGCAGCGCCGTGGTGGAGGGCCACGAATGGTGGCGGCTGGTCACCGGCCAGTGGTTGCACGTGGACTGGCGTCACGGCGTCGTGAATCTGGCGGCGTGGTTGCTGCTGTGCCTGCTGCTGGTGCCGGGGCTGGGACCCGGACGCGTCGCCGTGGCACTGGTCGGCGGCGTGGCCGGCACGGCCACAGGCCTGCTCGTGCATGCGGGTCTGGAGTGGTACGTGGGCCTCTCGGGCGCACTGCACGGTGTGCTCGCAGGCGCGATGCTGGCGGACTGGCGACGCATGCCCAGGCTGGCGACGCTGGTGCTGGGGGTGCTCGCATGCAAGTTGCTGGCCGAGCAGCTGCTCGATGACCGCCTGAGCGGCACGCTGGCCACGGGCGCGCGCGTGGTCACCGAAGCCCATCTCTGGGGCGCGCTGGGTGGCTTGCTGGTCGGTGCCGCGATGGTTTTTTTCCCCCGACGCGCCCGTTGCGTATAATCGCCGACCTCGCGGGCTGTATGCGCACACAGTCCACCGACATCGAACAACACTCGCCCTTGGGGGGTCTCGTGACAGCAGTTGCCTTCGTGTTTCCCGGGCAGGGGTCCCAGTCGCCCGGCATGCTGGCCAGTTTCATTGAGCAATACCCGGTGGTGGCTGAGACGCTGGGCGAAGCCAACGAGGCGCTGGGTTTTGACCTCGCGGGCCTGATCGCCGAGGGCCCGGAGTCGCGCCTGAATCTCACCCAGAACACCCAGCCGGCGATGCTCGTGGCCGGTGTGGCGGTTTACCGCGCCTGGCGGGCGGCAGGTGGCGCAGCACCGCGGCACATGGCCGGACACAGCCTCGGCGAGTACAGCGCACTGGTGTGCGCCGGGGTCCTGGAGTTCGCCCAGGCCGTGCGCCTGGTGCGGCTGCGTGGCGAGCTGATGCAGGCCGCCGTACCCGAGGGACACGGCGCCATGGCGGCGGTGCTGGGGCTGGATGACGACACGTTGAGAGCGGCGTGCGTCCGCGCCGCCGACGGTGAAGTGGTGGAGGCGGTCAACCTGAACGCGCCTGGCCAGGTGGTCATCGCCGGCCATACCCAGGCCGTACAACGCGCCCTGGTCGTTGCCACTGAAATGGGCGCACGCAAGACCGTGATCCTGCCGATCAGCGTGCCGTGTCACTCCTCGCTGCTGCAACCTGCCGCCGAGAAACTGGCAGCGGCGCTTGCCGAGATCAACGTCAGCGCCCCACATATCCCCGTGATCAACAATGTCGATGTCACCCAGCTCACCGACCCTGCCGCCATTCGCGATTCGCTGGTGCGGCAACTCTACAGCCCGGTGCGCTGGGTGGAGACCATCACGGCCATGGCCGCAGCCGGTGTTGAACAGATCGTCGAGTGCGGACCGGGCAAGGTGCTCACCGGGCTGAGTCGGCGCATCGATCGCAGCCTGGCCACGGCATCGCTGCACGATGCGACGGCACTGGCCGATGTGCTTGCCCGTGACGCCGCCGGAGCCAGCGCATGAGTTCGTCAACAGCGGGACTGCCGGGTCTGTCGGGTAAGATCGCGCTGGTCACAGGCGCCTCGCGCGGCATCGGTGAGGCCATTGCCACCGCACTTGCCGCGCAGGGCTGCCGGGTCATCGGCACGGCGACCAGCGAAGCCGGGGCTCAGGCCATCGATGAGCGCCTCGGAGATACCGGTCGCGGTGCAGTACTCGATGTGGGCAGCGACGAGAGCGTCGAGAATTTTTTTGCGCAACTCGGCGAGCGAGAGGGCGGTCCCGCCATCCTGGTCAACAACGCCGGCATTACGCGCGACAATCTGCTGATGCGCATGAAGCCTGATGAATGGCACGATGTCATCAACGTCGATTTGAGTTCGGTGTACCGCACGTCGCGGGCCTGCATGCGCGGCATGATGAAGGCGCGATGGGGCCGCATCATCAACATCGCCTCGGTGGTCGGCTCGATGGGCAATGCCGGACAAAGCAACTACGCCGCGGCCAAGGCGGGCATGATGGGGTTTGCTCGGTCACTGGCGCGCGAGATAGGCTCACGAGGCATCACCGTCAACACGGTGGCACCGGGATTCATAGATACCGATATGACACGCAGCCTCGATGACAATACGCGCAGCGCGCTGACAGCGCAGATCGCCTGCGGGCGCCTGGGAAGTGTCGAGGACGTGGCCGCCGCCGTGGTATTCCTGGCCTCGGATGCAGCCGCCTACATCACCGGTGAGACCCTGCATGTCAACGGTGGTATGTACATGAGCTAGGCCTGTCCGGCAGTCCAAGGGGCGCACCGAGCCCTTGCCGGGTCAGTCAATTTACTGATTTAAATCACTTTATAAGCAATGTCAGCGTATATATCGCCAGCTTGCTAGATTGGTCATCCCGATTCACCTAAAATACGCGCCTGCGGTTTCCGGACCCGGGTCGCGAGAACCCAAACCACTGTAGCCGCCAAGAGGGAAACAGGCACAATGAGCAGCATCGAACAGCAGGTAAAAGCGATCGTCGCCGAACAGCTTGGCGTCAAGGAAGAAGAAGTCACCAACGATGCATCCTTCGTCGATGATCTGGGTGCCGATTCACTCGATACCGTCGAACTCGTGATGGCACTCGAAGAGGAATTCGAGACCGAAATCCCTGACGAGGAAGCCGAGAAAATCACCACGGTGCAGCAGGCGGTCGACTACATTCTTGCGCGCAAGAATCAGTCCTGAACCCCGCCGGCCCAGCCGGCCGGGCTTTTCAAGTCAAGTCATAGTGTAGTTGCATGAACGCACGCCGAGTGGTTGTCACCGGTCTGGGAATCGTATCGCCTGTGGGCAATACGATTGACGAGGCATGGAAAAATGTCGTGGCCGGGGTCAGTGGCATCGGGCCGATCGATAATTTTGACGTCAGTCAATTCTCGACGCGCTTCGGCGGCGTGGTGCGTAATTTCAATGTCGAGGATTATCTGCCCGCCAAGGAGGCGCGAAAGATCGATCCCTTCATGCACTATGGCATCGCCGCCAGTCGTCAGGCGCTTGAAGACAGCGGGCTGGATGTCACTGATGAAAACCGGCATCGCATCGGCGTGACCATGGGCGCAGGCATCGGTGGCATCGGCACCATCGAGGCCAATCACGCGAAGTATTACGACGGCCGCTCGCCGCGAAAGATCTCACCGTTTTTCGTCCCCGGCAGCATCATCAACATGATCTCGGGCCATGTCTCGATCATGTACGGATTGAAGGGGCCGAACCTGGCGCTGGTCACCGCGTGCACCACGGCGACGCATTCCATTGGTGTGGCGGGCCGGATGATTGCCTATGGCGATGCCGATGCGATGATTGCGGGCGGCGCCGAGCATGCCACCACACCTCTGGGCCTGGGTGGCTTCTGCTCGATGAGAGCCCTGTCCACGCGTAACGACGATCCGCAGGCAGCCAGTCGGCCGTGGGACCAGGGGCGCGATGGCTTCGTACTTTCCGACGGCGCAGGTGCCCTGATGCTGGAGGAATACGAGCACGCCAAGGCCCGCGGTGCGAATATTTACGCCGAGTTGATCGGCTTTGGCATGAGCGGCGATGCTCACCACATCACCGCGCCACCCGAGGACGGGGAGGGCGCCAGGGCGTCGATGCAGGCGGCCATTACCGATGCCGGCGTGGCGCTGGAAGAGATCGGCTATGTCAACGCGCATGGCACGTCCACGCCATTGGGCGATATCGCCGAGACCATCGCTCTGCGGCGCATATTCGGTGATGCCGCTGACCGGCTTGCCGTGAGTTCCACCAAGTCGACCACCGGCCACCTGCTCGGGGCCGCAGGCGGGGTAGAGGCAATCTTCACGATCATGGCGCTGCGCGACCAGGTCGTGCCGCCTACGATCAATCTTGATGATCCCGACCCGCGCTGTGACCTCGACTATGTCCCGGGTGAGGCCCGCCAGGCCAAGCTCGAGGTGGCGATGTCGAATTCCTTCGGTTTCGGCGGCACCAACGGCACATTGGTCTTCAGGCGCCACGCCTGAGGCTGTGCCCGAGCGCACAGCTGCGGCCTTGCCGGCCCGCTGACCTCACACGTGGCGTCCCCGCCAACCCAGCCGCTGCTCCAGGCCGTCGACTACGACGTCCACCCGGCGCGGCTGCATGCACTGGCGCCTCAACGCTATCCCTTCCTGCTGGAAAGCGCGGCACGTCACGGCGCACATGCCCGCTATGACCTGCTGTTTGCCGCCACCGGAGAGACGCTGGCGGCACGACCCGGCAGGCCTTTCCTGGACGAGCTCGACGAGGCCTGGCGGCGCGTTGCCCTGCCGGACTCCGGCGCCAGCCTGCCGTTTTCCGGGGGCTGGTTCATCTATCTTGGCTACGAACTGGCCGGACAGATCGAGCCGCGTCTGGTCCTGCCGCAGGCCGCCACACCGATGGCACTGGCGACGCGCTGCGAGGCGGCCCTGATTCGCGATCACCGCGAGCAGCGTGCCTGGCTGATCGCCGAGCCGCAGGCCGGCGCGGTGCTCACGGACATGGCCGCGGACATAAGCCGGGCGGCGCTGACACCCTGGCCTGAAATGTCTGAGCCTGTCGAATTGCTCGAAGCCCCAGGGGAAGAGTATGAAGCGGCCGTGCGCCAGGCGCGCGAACTGATTGCGGCAGGCGATGTCTTCCAGACCAATCTTTCGCGCCGGTGGCAGGCCAACTACGACCAGCCACCTGATGCCCTGGCCCTGTACCGGCAGCTGTGCCTGAGCAACCCCGGGCCCTTTGCCGGGCTTGCCAGGTATCATGATTTCAGCATCATCAGCTCTTCGCCCGAGCGCCTGCTCAGCGTACGTGAGGGACGGGTGAACACCCGGCCGATTGCAGGCACGCGGCCTCGCGATGCGCTCGAGCATACCGATCGCCGGCTGCGTCGTGCCTTGCACCGTAGTCCCAAGGAGCGCGCCGAGCATGTCATGCTCATCGACCTGGAGCGCAATGACCTGGGCCGCATCTGCACGGCCGGCAGCGTCGTCGTGGATGAATTCATGGTGCTGGAAAGCTACGCCCACGTGCACCACATCGTCTCGAACGTCAGTGGCCGGCTGCGCCGCGGGATCACGCCGGGCGAGGCCATCGCAGCGGTGTTTCCGGGCGGCACCATCACCGGCTGTCCCAAGGTACGCTGTATGGAAATCATCGCCGAGCTGGAAGGCCAGCCGCGCGGACCCTATACCGGCTCGATGGGCTATGTGAACCGGGATGGCAGCATGGACCTGAATATCCTCATTCGTACGCTGGTCCAGCAGCAATGCACGGTAGAGCTGCGCGCCGGCGCCGGCATCGTCGCCGATTCGCTGCCCGCGCGTGAACTGGCCGAAACGCGCGCCAAGGCGCGTGGCCTGCTGCTGGCACTCGGAGTGCCCGGCTGATGTGGCTGATCGACGGGCGGCGCAGCACGCGCGTTGCGGTCGAGGACAGGGGCCTGCAATACGGCGACGGACTGTTCGAAACCATGGCGGTGCTGGATGGGCGCGTTCGCCATCTGCCCCTGCACCTTGCGCGCCTCACGGAGGGCTGCCAACGCCTGGGGCTGCCGCGCCGCGTGCTGGCACCGCTGCGCGTCGAACTCGCGGCACTGGCTGCCAGGCAGCGCAAAGCTGCCGTAATCAAGCTGATCATCACCCGTGGCGAGGGGCCGCGCGGCTACGCGCCCC
>JAFIFN010000113.1 GCA_020832005.1 Gammaproteobacteria bacterium
AGTGCCAGGATGCGTCCATCGGGCATCTGGCGGGGACGCAGGAAATGCACGTCGATACCATCGGGTCCGGTATTGCGGCTGTTCTTGCCGTAGAGCATCTCCAGCCCACTGCCGTCGGGGTTCATCCGGTAGAGGCTGATCTCGTTGCGCGATCCGTAACGGTCCCAGCGGCTGAACACGACCTGGCCGTTGTCCAGCACGCTGGGTTCACGATCATGTGACTGGTTGAACGAAATCTGGCGAATATCACTGCCATCGTCGTTCATGACGTGCAGAACGAACGCCGGTTCCTGGAGGTTCTCGTCCAGCGCGTCGAACTGCGGCTTGCCCTCGTCGAGCAGCAGGGCCTTGGATTCGCGTTGACGGGTAGAGGTAAACACTATGCGCCCGTCAGGCAGGTAATGCGGCGATAGATCATGACCGAGCTCGGCTGTCAGATTCGATGCGATGACTCGACGAAGCTGATCAGTGATCCGATCGTACTCCCAGATGTTCCAGGTGGGCTGATCTTCCGGGTCGGCATTCTCGATGAACGGACCCCGCATCGCGAACACCAGCCGCTCTCCGTCCCATGACACACTGACATCACGCACGTCGTACTCGCCCTGCGTGAGTTCTCCGGTGATATTGATTTCCTGCGCCGACGGGGCAGCCCGCTCACGGATGATCAGGTCTGCACCGATCTCGAAGTTCTGCAGCAAGCGGCGGGCATCCGTCGTGACCACCTGACCCTGCGCGTTGGCAGGCACCGGCCGCTTCACATAGGCGATCGGCACATCCACCACGACCGGGTCCTGGCCCTGCCCGCTCGCCGGACCCAGACCGTCTTCGCCACACGCTGTGATTACCAGTACAGCCATCAAGGCTGATGCGCACGAAAGCCTCGACCGGCCCGAGCTAGAGGGTCGTCCAACCCGCATCTGCGCTGTTGCCTTCATTGCGTCATCTCCATAGCGCAAAACCCTGACTCCCACGGTCACGCCGCAGCCAGGACCTTAGCCTGTAGGTCGTCATCCGGCGCGGACGTTCACCAACACGATCGGCGAGTGTTCACTCGATCTGGCAGGAAGTCTGACCCGCAGAACGCTCTGTATAGCAGTCTGCTTAACTTAATGCTGTGACATTTCCCTGAACTGTTAAGGCCGTCACAGAAGCGCTTTTATCAAGCTCGGCTAAATGGACGCCAAGCGCGCAGCTGGCCGCTTGGCACGCAACGATTGATGAGGTGAGGGCAGGCATGCACAAGCAAACCGTGAAGGCCGTAACGGCTCGCCGATGGCATTTGAGTGTCGCACTCGCCGCATGTGTGGTGTTCATCGCAACAGGCATGGCAGAGGTCATGGCAACGCCGCGCGACCAGGCCCGCCGTATTCATGATCGCCTCGCAGGCGTGCCACCGAGCGCCGCGGTCCTGGACCAGATGGAACAGCGAATTCTCAACAGCAATGCCACGGGCGCAGCCTATCTGGCCATGGAGAATCGCGCGTTCTACGACGTCACACTCAAGAACTGGGCCGCACCCTGGACGAACCGCGAAGGCGACGTCTTCGTACCACTCAACGACTACATCGCCACGGTCATCGGCATGGTGCGCGACGATGTGCCATTCAATACCTTGCTCTCGGCCGACATCATCTACAGCGGCCCGTCCAGCCTGCCGGGCGTTGCCGGCTACTCGCCCACGAGCAACGCACACTACGAGGACATGGAACGCCAGGGCGTCAACCTGATGACCCAGCTGCAGCAGCAGCCCCAGTCAGCCGTCAGCGGGCTGCCGTCCGAAGCGACCGCGGGGGTCATGACCACGCGCGCCGCAGCCCAGGCCTTCTTCGTCGCCGGCACCAATCGCGCGATGCTGAGGTTTACGATGATGGCGCACATGTGCCGCGACATGGAACAGGTGGCCGACACGACGCGCTCGCCTGATCGTATTCGGCGCGATGTATCGCGCAGTCCAGGCGGCGACAGTCGGCTGTTTCTGAACAACTGCGTGAGCTGTCATGCCGGCATGGATCCGCTGTCGCAGGCGTTTGCCTACTACGACTGGGATGAGAGCGCCAGGCGTATCGTCTACACGCCTGGCGAGGTCCATCCGAAGTATCAGCTCAATGCTGACACCTTCCCGTATGGCTATATCACTACGGACGCCAGCTGGGACAACTACTGGCGCCAAGGACAGAACGCACTGCTGGGCTGGGATCCCTCCCTGCCGGGCAGCGGCTACGGGGCGAGATCGATGGGGCAGGAACTGGGCAACAGCAACGCGTTTGCGCAGTGCCAGGTGGAGAAGGTGTTCCGCACCGTCTGTCTGCGCCGGCCCGAGAATGCCGCCGACCGTCAGCAGGTCAGCAGCATGGTCAACGCCTTCCGCGCGAACAACTACCAGATGAAACAGGTATTCGCGGAATCAGCCGTCTACTGCATGGCCGACTGAGCAGGCACGAGGACAAGCATCATGAGCACATTCGAAATGTTCCCGCGCCTTCGCGTCCTGACGATTCTCGCCGCGGCGGCAACGCTCGCCGCCTGTGGCAGTGATGTCGAAACGCAGGCCAACCAGCCCGGCGCACCACCGACCTCCAGTGCATACTCCGGACCGCCCCCGGCCACCGACGATACCCAGGCGTTCATGGTCAACGTCTGGGCCAATCTGCGCCTGGATACGCGCTGCGGCGGCTGTCATGGCACCGACGGGACGAGCCCGACGTTCGTGCGCTCCGATGATGTCAATCTC
The DNA here is from genome assembly GCA_020832005.1 of Gammaproteobacteria bacterium. Taxonomy (GTDB): domain Bacteria; phylum Pseudomonadota; class Gammaproteobacteria; order Steroidobacterales; family PWYM01; genus PWYM01. The sequence goes on from JAFIFN010000113.1 coordinate 2,735, forward strand.
GCCTACCAGGCAGTGAGTGGACTGGCCAACCTGACCTCGCCGGGCGACTCCGTGCTCGTAAACATGGTGGCCAACGGGCATAACTGCTGGCTGGCAAGCAACCAGGCCTGCGCGGACCTGATGATCCGCTGGATCGGCGACTGGGCCGGCGGCGACGGCCTTCAGGGTCGCGAGATAGAGCTGACACCGCCGCCGCAGAAGGCCGTCGCGGACAGCCGGACACTGCCGGCAGATCCGGGGCTGTTCCAGACCACCGTCTACCCCCTGCTCAACCAGTTCTGCGCCAGCTGCCACAGCGGTTCCGTGGCCAACGGTGTTGCGCCCTTCTTCGGCGACGGCGATGTCAACGTGGCCTACGACGCCTCGAAGGCGCGGATGAATCTCGACAACCCCGCGCAGTCGCGCTTTGTCGTGCGCATCGGCAGCGAGTTCCACAATTGCTGGAGCGGTGATTGCATTGCTGATGCCCAGGCAATGGAAGACGCCATCGCCAGTCTTGCCTCGCAGATTCCGCTGACCCAGGTGGACCCAAGCTGGGTCACCAGCATGGCACTGGGTCTGTTCGACGGCATCATCGCCGCCGGCGGCAACCGTTACGAGTCCAGTCAGATCGCCTTCTGGGAGTTCAAGGAAGGTGCGGGCACACAGGCATTCGACACCAGCGGTGTCGAGCCTGCCATCAATCTGAACCTCTCGGGTGATGTCACCTGGTTTGGCGGCTGGGGCATCGATCTGCGCGGCGGCAAAGCCCAGGGCAGCGTGGCCAGCAGTCGCAAGCTGCACAACCTGATCCGTGCCACCGGTGAGTACTCGATCGAGGCCTGGGTGGTGCCGGCCAACGTCGTCCAGGAAGACGTGCCGATCATCAGCTACTCCGCGGGTGGCATGCTGCGCAACTTCACGCTGGGCCAGACACAGTACAACTACGATTTCCTGAACCGTAGCGACGCCACCAGCGCCGCGGGCACCCCCGCACTTTCCACCCCGGCGGCCGACGAGGTCCTGCAGGCCACACTGCAGCATGTCGTGGCCACCTGGGATCCGGTCGGCGGCCGACAGATCTACGTCAATGGTGAACTGGTGGTGATGTCCGACCCCAGCGGCGGTGGCCTGCTCAACGACTGGGATGACAGCTTTGCTTTCGTGCTCGGCAATGATCCCTCCAGCGGCAATCCGTGGGACGGTGTGCTGCGCCTGGTCGCCATTCATAACCGGGCACTGACCCCGGAGCAGATCGCACAGAACATCGAAGCTGGCGTGGGCGAGCGCTTCTTCCTGCTGTTCAACGTCAGCGACCACGTGGGTCTTGCCAACAGCTACATCCTGCTTGAAGGCAGCCAGTTCGACAGCTACGCCTATCTGTTCGCCGAGCCACGCTTCATCAATCTCGACGGTGCGGCCGACCCGGGCAGTATCGCGCTCGAGGGGATGCGTATTGGTGTCAATGGTGCGATCGGGACCGTCGGCCAGACCTTCGCCAAACTCGACACCACGATCGGTGGCAGCGCTTACGATCCACAGTCGGGCCAGTACCTGTCCAGGCAGGCCGCCGTCATCGCATTGGAGAGTGGACCGGACATCGACGAGTTCTTCCTGAGCTTTGAGCGCCTTGGCGCCTCCACCAACGTGTTCGTCGAAGCTACGCCACAGCCGCCCGCGGTCGGTGACAGCGCACCAGGCTCGCGAATCGGTCTGCGCACCTTCGACCGCGTCAATGCCACCATGTCGGCGGTCACGGGCGTACCCATGACCGAGCCCGATGTGCGCGCGACGTTCACCTTGGTGCGCCAGCAGTTGCCATCGATCGACAACCTCGACACCTTCGTCTCGGCGCACCAGATCGGTGTTACCCAGCTGGCCATCGAGTATTGCAACGCCCTGCTTGAAGACACAGGCCGTCGCAGCAATTACTTCCCGGGACTGGATTTCAACGCAAGTCCGAGCGTGGCGCTTTCAGCTACGGGCCGCGATCTGCTGCTCGACCCGCTGATCGATCGCATGATGGGTGTCGGCCTGCAGAGCCAGCCGGTGCGCAGCGATGTCCGCAACGAACTCAGCGCCCTGATCGACCGACTGAGCAACTGCAATGGCAGCTGCCCGGCTGGCCGCACGGTGACGATCGGCAAAGCAACATGTGCCGCAATGCTGGGCAACGCAACAATGCTGGTGCATTGAGCATCCCGAAAATCATTCACCGACCCATGGTGCGAGGCAGATTTCCATGACCAGGCGCAAGATCACCAACTGGAACGAGCCCCTGCGGCATCCGGATCATCCGCGGCCGGTGACCCGTCGGCAGCTGATTGCACAGGGCTTCATGACCGGCGCGGCAACCATCGCCGGCGGCGGTCTGATGAGCATGTTCGCCAATCCGCGCAGCGCGTTTGCCCAGCTGTCGCCTGATCTGCAGGATCTTGCGAACAGCTGCGGCATTTCGGTCCAGGGCGCCGGCAAGATCCCGTTCATCTGCTTCGACCTCGCTGGTGGCGCAAACATGGTCGGCTCCAACGTGCTCGGCGGTCGACAGGGCGGACAGCTCGACTTCCTGAGCACGCAGGGCTACAGCCGCCAGGGCCTGCCCGGCGACATGGTGCCGCGCATGAGCGCAGACCCCCTGAACGGCCAGTCCTTCACCGATGACCGACTGGGGCTTGCGTTTCATTCCGACAGCGCATTCCTGCGCGGGATCGTCGATCGCATCACCCCGGGGCGCGAAGCGAACATCAACGGCGCGCTGATTCCCGCACGCTCGGAGAACGACACCGGGAACAACCCGCACAACCCGCTCTATGGCATCCATCGTGCAGGCGCCGACGGCTCGCTGCTCACGCTGATCGGTTCCCGGCCGACCGACTCGGGTGGCAACTCGCTGGCGCCGATGAACCTGATCAATCCGGAAGTCCGCCCGACCAAGGTGGACCGCCCCAGCGACGTCACGGGCCTGGTAGATACCGGCAAGCTCATCGGCCTGCTCAGCCAGGAAGATGCCGTGGCGGTGATGGAATCGATTTACCGGGTCAGCGATCGCAAGCTTGGCCGTGTCAGTACGGGCCTGAACTTCACGGAGCCCGGCAACGTGATCACCCGCGACGAGGTCATCAAGGACCTGGTGCGCTGCGGCTACCTGCGCTCTGCCGACATTGCCGATCGCTTCGGTGACCCCTCCTCACTCAATCCTGCGCTTGATGCCGACATCGTCGGCCCGACGGGTATTTTCAGTACCGAGGAATTCAACTCGGACGGCGAGTTCCGCAAGACGGCCGCGGTGATGAAACTGGTCATGAACGGCTTCGCCGGTGCCGGCTGTATCACTATGGGCGGCTACGACTACCACGGAGGCCGACGTGCCCTGGGCGAAGTCCGTGACCTGCGCGCGGGTCGCTGCATGGGCGCCTGCCTGGAATACGCCGCGCGCCTGAACATGCCGCTGATGCTCTACGTGTTCAGCGACGGGTCCCTGTCCAGCAACGGCGTCATCGACAATTCGATGGAAGGACGAGGCAAGGGCGAATGGACCAGCGACAACCAGTCCACCGCCGCTTCCTTCTTCCTCGTCTACAACCCCGGAGGCCGACCCCAACTGATGGGCGGCACGCCGGAGCAGCAGGCCAGGCACCAGCAGATCGGCTGGTTCAGACCCGACGGCTCGGTGGAGACGGCATCGAGTCCGGCGGCGAACAACGTCAACCTGCTTGCCGAGGCCACCATCCTGAACTACATGGCACTGCACGGCGAGCAGGGCAGCTTTCCCAGCCTGTTCCCCAACCATGGCCTGGGCGGACCGACCCTGCGCGACAGCCTGACGGCATTCCAGCCCATCGTGAACGGCACGATCCCCGGTTAGCGGCGCGCGTCGCGTCGCGCCTGGCTGCGCCGGACCGCGGCGGTCTTCTGCCCCTTGCGGGCGCCACCGCGGGTGTCGCGCCCAAGTTTGTCCAGAGCTGAGCGGCGGGCCGATTCGCTGGCATAGCCGGTTTTACCGGTCGCGGCCTTGCGTCCCTTGCCCTTGGTCTTGCCGAGCGCCGTCGCGCGAGCCGCCCCGGCCTTGCGACGCTTGGCCGGCTGCGCTGCAAGCGTGCGCTCGGCGGCCGCGCGCTTGGCCTCGCGTTCAGCGGTTGCCGCCAGCTTCGCCGAGCGCGCCTCGAAGCGCGCAAGTGCTTCGGCGAACAATTGCGCCTTCTCGGCCGTGCGGGCATTCGTCTCAGGCCGGTTGCCCTTCTTGGTGCCCGTGCGCGTGCGATTCGCAAGACGCTGGCGCTTCACCAGATCGCGGTACTTGTCACGGGCACGTCGTGCCCGCTCGAGCTTGCTGCGCAACTGCGCCGGTGTCAGATCACCGATGGCGTCAGCCAGGCTCGCGGTGAATAACGCGTACTCGGTATCGGTACATAATGGGCGGGCCTGCCTGCGATTGAATGCCATGGGCATGTCTCCTGATGGGGGTTAACGGTTAAGGAAAAAATTGTGCTCAGGCTGAAAGCATGGGGATACGCCCATGCCAGCTGCGCGCAGTCTCGAGTTGGGCTGCCAGCCGGAACAGCGTCGCCTCGTCGCCGTAGCGCGCCGAGAACATGCTGCCGATCGGCACGCCCTCACCGTTCCAGAACAGCGGCACCGACATCGATGGCTGACCGCTGACATTGAACACCGCGGCAAACGGGCCGAACTGCATCACCTGTGCGATCATCCGGTCGATATCCGGCGGCGAGAGATTGATCACCCCCAGCGGCAACGGTGGCATCGCCAGTGTTGGCGACAGCAGCACATCATGATGGCGCATGAAGCGCGCCATATCCACGGTGATCCGCTGGAAGCTCTCTCTGGCGCGCGAGTAATCCAGTGCCGAATACTGCGCCGCCATTTCGGCGAACATCCATGTCACCGGTTCGACATCTTCCGGCTGCGGCTCACGACCAAGCTCGGCGGCACGATCCTCCAGGATTCGCCGGGTCTCCACCGCCAGCACCGCAAGCAAGGCGTCATTCATCGCACCGACATCCACCGGCGGCTGCGCCTCTTCTACATGGTGACCCAGGGACTCACACAGCCGCGCAGCATCCAGCACGGCCGCCGTGCAGTCGGGATGCACCGGACCGTTCCCGGGCGGGCGCGGTGCCAGCGCGATGCGCAGTCGACCCGGCGGGCGCTGTGTCTCCTCCAGCCACGGCCGTTCAGGCGGCGGCGCCACATAGAATGCGCCTTCCGCCGGGCCGGCGGTGGCATCCAGCAGGGCCGCGCTGTCGCGCACGCTGAGCGTGATCGCATGCACTGTCGACAGGCCCTGCCAGCCTTCGCTGCGCATCGGACCCAGCGGTACCCGCCCGCGCGTGGGTTTGAGGCCGAATACGCCGCAGCACGAGGCGGGTGTGCGAATGGAGCCGGCACCATCCGAGGCATTGGCCATCGGCACCATCCGCGATGCCACGGCCGCCCCCGCACCGCCCGAGGAGCCACCTGCGATGAGTGCCGGATTCCAGGGATTGCGCGTGCGACCGTGAAGAATGGATTCAGTCGTCCCCGTCAGACCAAGCTCCGGGGTTGTCGTCTTGGCGAACAGCACCAGGCCAGCGGCGCGATAGCGACGGACGACATCACTGTCGATGCGCGCAACATGGCCGGCAAACAGCCTGCTGCCGGCCAGCGTCGGCGTGCCGGCCACCTGCAAGCCCAGGTCCTTGATCGGAAACGGCACGCCGGTGAACGGGCCTTCCGGCAGTCCGGCATCGATCTGCTCAAGCGCCAGATCGAACATCCGCTGGCTCAGCGCATTGATCCCGGGCTCCAGGCGCTCGACGCGCTCGATGACCGCTTCGAGCAACTCGCGCGGGTGGACCTCCGCGTTGCGCACCATCTGGCCCAGCTGCAGGGCATCGTATCGTTCGAACTGGCTCCACGGGTCGGGCAGCCGCCGGGGCGGTCGCACCATCGCCATGGCTGCACCACCACCGAGCGTGGACGCGGCCATGGCCAAGCCTGCGTGCAAGGTCTGACGACGGGTGTAGCTGTGCATGAGAACATCTCCGCCAGGCGTCGGGCCACCTGCCAACTGTGTCGTGGTCGCTCGGTGAGCGCTGCTGCAATAATAGGCCGATGAACGCACGAACGACACTCTGGCCCGATATCCTGGCCTGTCCCCGCACCGGCGAGCGCCTCATCGAAACCCCGGAGGGGCTGCGCAATCTTGGCGGCCAGGTGCAGTTTCCGCGGCTCGACGGCGTGCCGGCACTGTTCGCCGAACCCGAGGCCTCACTCGGAGAATGGCGCGATCGCCTGCATCTGTTGCTCGTGCAACTCGATCAGCATGCGCAGCGACTGCACGGCACACTTGGCCAGGACGCACTGTTGGCCGCCACCCGTGAGCGGCTGACACGGCTGCACGCAGCCACGCTGGCACACCGCGAGCTGCTGGCAGATCTGCTGGCCCCGCTGGAGCTGGCGACACGACGTGCCAGTGCGCAGACGCACCTGGCCCTGCGCACGCGTCTGCCCAGCGATCAGTGGCTGACCAGCTATTACGCCAATATTCATCGTGACTGGGCCTGGGGAGATGCCGAGAACGAAGGCTCGCTGGCATTACTTCGGCAAGTGATTGGCCCGGCGAAACTCGGCCGCACGCTGGTGCTCGGCGCGGGCGCGGGCCGGCTGGCCTGGGATGTCCATCAGCAACTCTCGCCCAGCCTCACCGTCGCGCTGGATTTCAATCCCCTGCTGGTGCTGCTGCTGGCGCGGCTGGTGCGCGGCGATACGGTCGCACTCTACGAATTCCCGATCGCACCGCGCAGCATCAGCGACCATGCGATTCTGCGCGAGCTGCGCGCACCGACGCCAACCCGGCCGGAGTTTCACCCGGTGCTCGGCGATGCGCTGCGACCGCCTTTCCTGCCCGGCAGCTTCGACACCGTGATCACCCCGTGGGTCATCGACATCCTGCCCGAAGCCGCTCACCTGCAGCTCGCGCGCATCAACAACCTGCTCGCCAGCGAAGGCCAGTGGCTGCATTTCGGCTCGCTGAACTTCAATCTTGCCGATCCGGCAATGAACTACAGCCTCGAAGAGACACTCGAACTGGCCGGCGCCGCCGGGTTCACCCGCCCCGAGACCAGCGAAGCGGTGCTGCCCTACATGTGCTCACCGGCCAGCCGGCACGGGCGCAGCGAACGGGTCATCGCAATGCGCGCGAAGAAGATCGCCGAGGCCAGCGCGCCGCCGCGTCACACCGCATTGCCAGATTGGCTGGTCACCGGCCGCGCGCCCGTGCCGCTCCTGCCTGCCTTCCGTGACCAGGCCATGGCCACGCGCATTCACCTGTTCATCATCGAACTCATCGACGGCAAGCGCTCACTGCGCGACATGGCGGCGCTGATGGAGCAGCAGCGCCTGATGACCCGCGACGAGGCCGAGGAATCGATCCGGGGTTTCCTGATCAGGCTGTTCGAGGATGCCCAGCGCGGCCAACGCTACTAAGACGGCGCCAGGCAGACGATCGCGACATGCGTCCACCCAGTGATCTGCGCCGACCCCACCGCTGGTGTAGGCTGCCTTGTTCGACGGTTAAACCGTCAGCAGCGACTCACACACGCAGGCCAAAGAGAAAACAACATGAGCAAGCACACAACACCCAGTCACGCCTGGCAGTTCGACGCCTATGCAAGCCCCGGCAGCGCGCTGGTATGGCGCGAACAGGCCCTTGCCGCACCGGCCGCCGGGCAAGCCCTGGTGCGGATTCGCGCCATCGGCATGAACCGTTCGGAATTCAACTACGTGCAGGGCCGCTACGTGCCCGCGCGCAGCTTCCCCAGCTGTGTCGGCCAGGAAGCCGTAGGCGAGATCATCGCGCTGGGTGAGCCCGGAGTCGATGCTGCGGGCCCGGTGGCGGGCACGCGACTGGAAGTCGGCGCCCGCGTGGCATTGCTGCCTGGACGCGTGGACATATGCGACATGGGTGTCTACCGCGACATCGGCCTGTACGACCAGGCGGCGCTGGTACCCGTTCCGGAAGACAACAGCGACGCCGAGGGGGCGGGCCTGTGGATGGGCGTGCTGACCATGGGCGGCGCCCTGGAACTCGCCGGAATCACGCCTGAGACCGCGCGAGGCAAGCGCGTACTGGTTACCGCGGCCAGTTCGAGCATGGGCGTGGTCGCACTCAAGCTGGCGCGCGCCTGGGGGGCGATCACCATCGCCACGAGCCGCAGCGCTGACAAGGTGGCCCAGCTGGAAGGACTCGCCGACCATGCCTTCGTGGCCACCGACAGCGAAACCCTGGCCGCCGGCGTGACCGCTGCGACGCAGGACAAGGGCTTCGATGCCGCGCTCGATCCTGTCGGGGCCGCGTTCTATCCCGGCCTGGTGCAGGCCGCCGCCATCGGCGCCTCGATCGTCAGCTACGAGCTGATCACCGGTCAGGATACGCCGCTGCCGATCGCCAAGGTCATGATCAAGGACCTGGCGCTTCGCGGATACACCATTTTCCGCCCGCTGCGCCACCCGGCCCTGCTCGAGCGCGTGCTCGGCTGGGGCATGCAGTACGCCGCTGACATCCGGCCGATCATCGCCGGCAGCCGCCCCCTGGCCGAAGCGCCCCAGGCCCTCGAGGACATGGGACGTGCGGAACATTTCGGCAAACTGATACTGGTCCCGTAACGGCGCTACAAGACCGGCGCGGTCGCACTGCGCGACAGCGCCGGTCTTATTGCAGCGGCACGGTAACCGGGTTGTAGCGCATCAGGCCCAGCGAGGCGGGACTGGTATGGCTGCCAGGCCGGTAGTCGCTGTCGCTGCGGGGGACGAGTCTGCGGCCATTGTCGGCAGACTGTGTCATGACTTCGTTGGCACGCGGCAGACGCACGCGTTCGTAGCAGGCCAGCGCGGAGGATATATCCTGCCCAGGCGCCAGCACCCTGGCGAGGATCGCGGCATCTTCAAGGGCCATCACCGCACCCTGCCCCAGAAACGGCTGCATGGGGTGCGCGGCATCGCCGAGCAACGCCACCCGGCCCGAGGTCCAGTGCGACAGCGCGCTGCGGTCGAACACACCCCACTTGAACAGGCTGTCGGCAGGAATCTTTGAGGCGACCTCAAGTACATCCTCATGCCAGCCCTGCAACAGGCCCAACAGTTCTTCGCGCGTTGCGGGTACTGACCAGCTCTCCTGCGCCCAGTCATCGCTGCGGCCTATGCACACCACATTGAGCAGTGTTGACGCGCTGACCAGGTAGCGCAGGAACAGGTTGCGCGGACCCAGCGACATGCACGACGCATGCTCGAGCAGCGAGGGCGCCAACGCCTCCACCGGCACCAACCCGCGATAGGCGACGTAGCCTGCGAACGCCGGCGCCTCAGGCCCGAACAGCGCGACACGCAGCTCGGAACGCAGCCCGTCGGCCCCAAGCAGCACGTCGGCCTCGAGGCTGCCGCTGCGCGTGAACCGCGCGCGCACGCGCGCCGGCGTATTCTCCTCGAGTGCCAGAAACTCATCGCCGAGGCTCACGGCGTCTGCGTCGATCCGGCGCACACCCTCGAGCAGGGCCTGGTGCAGATCCGCCCGGTGTACATGCAGATACTCGGC
>JAFIFN010000114.1 GCA_020832005.1 Gammaproteobacteria bacterium
CGGGCGGGGGGGGGGGGGGCCCGGGCCGGGGGGGGGGGGCCCCCCCCCCCCCCACCTCTTGGCGTTTCCGGCTGTCCATACCGCATCGCCTGCGCGCGCGCCGTTTTTGCACCAGGACCGTGACAGGCAGGGTCTTCGTGTTATTCATCAATGCCTGAGCCGAGGGTAGTCGTAATGGCTTATTCCTTCACCGAGAAAAAGCGTATCCGCAAGGATTTCGGCAAGCGTCCGAGCATTCTGGATGTGCCGTACCTGCTGTCCACCCAGATCGAGTCCTACCGCGGCTTCCTGCAGGATCACCTGCCCGAGGACCAGCGCGCGGAAATCGGTCTGCACGCAGCGTTCCGCAGCGTATTCCCGATCACCAGCTATTCGGGCAATGCCCGCCTCGAGTACGTGACCTATCGTCTCGGCGAGCCGGTGTTCGACGTCAAGGAATGCCAGATGCGCGGCCTGACCTTCGCAGCACCGCTGCGCGTCAAGGTGCGCCTGGTGATCTTCGACAAGGAGGCCTCAGGCTCGAACAAGCCCGTCAAGGACATTCGCGAGCAGGAAGTCTATCTCGGTGAACTGCCGCTGATGACCGGCAACGGCACTTTTGTCGTCAATGGCACCGAGCGCGTCATTGTCTCCCAGTTGCATCGCTCGCCGGGCGTGTTCTTTGACCACGATCGTGGCAAGACCCACTCTTCGGGCAAGCTGCTGTTCTCGGCGCGCGTGATTCCCTATCGCGGCTCCTGGCTGGACTTCGAGTTCGACCCCAAGGACAGCGTGTTCGCGCGTATCGACCGTCGCCGCAAGTTGCCGGTGACCATCATCCTGCGGGCGCTGGGCTACAACGAAGAAGAGATGCTGGACATGTTCTTCGACAAGAACGAGTTCCAGCTGACCAAGAAGGAAATCCGCCTGCGGCTGTTCCCGGAGCGTCTGCGCGGCGAGACCGCCAGCTTCGACATCAAGATCGGTCGCAAGGTCATCGTCGAGGAAGGCAAGCGCATCACTGCGCGTCATGTCCGCGACCTGCAGCAGGCCGAGACCGAGTTCCTGGTCGTGCCCGCGGACTACCTGGTCGGCAAGATCGTGGCCCACGATGTCGCCGACAAGGAGTCCGGTGAGCTCATCGCGCGTGCCAATGACGAGCTGACCATGGAAATGGTCGAGGCGATGCTCGAGGCCGGCGTCAAGGAGCTGCATACCCTGTATGTCAACGACCTGGATCGCGGACCCTACATCTCCAACACCCTGCGTATCGACTCCAGCACCAATCGCCTCGAGGCGCTGGTGGAGATCTATCGCATGATGCGTCCTGGCGAGCCGCCGACCAAGGAGGCCGCCGAGAACCTGTTCTTCAACCTGTTCTTCAATCCCGAGCGTTACGATCTGTCGGCCGTGGGCCGCATGAAGTTCAACCGCCGTGTCGGTCGCGACCAGGTGGATGGCTCGGGCGTGATCTATGACGGCCGCTTCTTCGAGGGCCGCAGCGAAGAGCTGTCGAAGTCGCTGCATGCGACTTATGCCGAGAGTTCCGACATCATCGACGTCATCCGCACGCTTTGCGACATCCGCAACGGCAACGGTCATGTCGATGACATCGATCACCTCGGTAACCGTCGCGTCCGCAGCGTCGGCGAGATGGCGGAAAACGCCTTCCGTATCGGCCTGGTGCGCGTTGAGCGCGCGGTCAAGGAGCGCCTGACGCTGGCCGAGTCCGAGGGCCTGATGCCCCAGGAGATGATCAACGCCAAGCCGGTGGCTGCCGCCGTCAAGGAGTTCTTCGGCTCCTCCCAGCTCTCTCAGTTCATGGACCAGAACAACCCGCTCTCCGAGGTCACGCACAAGCGGCGTGTCTCGGCGCTTGGACCGGGTGGTCTGACCCGCGAGCGTGCCGGCTTCGAGGTGCGCGACGTGCACCCGACGCATTACGGCCGCGTGTGTCCGATTGAAACGCCGGAAGGTCCGAACATCGGCCTGATCAACTCCCTGGCCGTGTACGCACGCACCAATGACTACGGTTTCCTCGAGACACCGTATCGCAAGGTCGTGGACGGCAAGGTGACCCACGACATCGAGTATCTCTCGGCGATCGAGGAGAGCCAGTACGTCATCGCGCAGGCGAACGCGGCACTTGGCTCGAAAGACGAGTTCTCCGATGACCTGGTGTCCTGCCGGCACATGAACGAGTTCACGCTGTCCACGCCGGACCGTATCCAGTTCATGGATATCTCGCCCAAGCAGATCGTCTCGGTGGCCGCATCGCTGATCCCGTTCCTGGAGCATGACGACGCCAACCGCGCGCTGATGGGCTCGAACATGCAGCGCCAGGCAGTGCCGACGCTGCGCTCCGAAGTGCCGCTGGTCGGCACGGGTATGGAGCGCGCCGTGGCCATCGATTCGGGCGTCACCGTGGTGGCGCGCCGTGGTGGCGTGGTCGACTCGGTCGATGCCTCACGCATCGTCGTGCGGGTCAATGATGACGAGACCACCGAGAGCGAGGCCGGTGTCGACATCTACAATCTCACGAAGTACACCCGTTCCAACCAGAACACCTGTATCAACCAGCGTCCGCTGGTCAATGCGGGTGACCATATCGCCCAGGGCGACGTGCTGGCCGATGGGCCCTCCACGCACCTTGGCGAGCTGGCACTGGGCCAGAACCTGCTGGTCGCGTTCATGCCCTGGAACGGCTTCAACTTCGAAGATTCGATCCTGCTCTCCGAGCGTGTCGTCGAGGAAGACCGCTTTACGACGATCCACATCGAGGAGCTGACCTGCGTTGCCCGCGACACCAAGCTGGGTGCCGAGGAAGTCACCGCGGATATCCCCAATGTGGGTGAAACCGCGCTGGCCAAGCTCGATGAGTCGGGTATCGCCTTCATCGGCGCAGAAGTGCGCGCCGGCGACATCCTCGTGGGCAAGGTCACGCCGAAGGGCGAAACACAGCTGACCCCCGAGGAGAAGCTCCTGAGAGCCATCTTCGGCGAGAAAGCCTCGGACGTGAAGGACACCTCGCTGCGCGTGCCCCCGGGCATGGATGGCACGGTCATCGACGTTCGGGTGTTCACCCGTGATGGTGTCGAAAAGGATGCCCGCGCCCTGTCGATCGAGCGCGATGAGCTCGAGAGCGTGCGCAAGGATCTCGATGATCAGCTGAGCATCCTCGAAGGCGACATCTATGCGCGTATCGGCCAGATGCTGCTGGGCAAGAAGGCAGCCGGCGGCCCCGGCAAGCTCAAGAAGGACGAGGTCATCAAGCAGGCCTATCTGGACGAGCTGCCGCGCGACAAGTGGTTCGAGATCCGCCTGCAGAACGAAGATGCCAACGCGCAGCTCGAGCGTGCCGGCGAGCGTCTGCGTGCCCAGCGCCAGGAATTCGATCGTCGCTTCGACGAGAAGAAGAAAAAGATCACTGCCGGTGATGATCTTGCCCCGGGCGTGCTCAAGATGGTGAAGGTCTACCTGGCTGTGAAGCGACGCATGCAGCCTGGTGACAAGATGGCCGGCCGTCACGGCAACAAGGGCGTGATCTCCTCGATTGTTCCGGTCGAGGATATGCCCTATACCCAGGACGGCACGCCGGTGGATATCGTGCTCAACCCGCTGGGTGTGCCATCGCGCATGAACATCGGTCAGGTGCTGGAGACGCATCTGGGCTGGGCGGCCAAGGGGCTGGGCCTGAAGATCGGCAAGATGCTCGAAGAGCAGCAGGCCATTGCCAAGCTGCGCGGCTTTCTGGACGAGATCTACAACTCCACGGGCGGTCAGCAGGCAGACCTGAAGAGCCTGACGGATGCCGAGATCGTCGAGCTGGCCGGAAATCTGACCAACGGCGTGCCGATGGCCACACCGGTGTTCGACGGCGCCAACGAAGCCGAGATCAAGCAGCTGCTCAAGCTGGCCGGGCTGCCGGAAAGCGGCCAGGCGGTGCTGATCGACGGGCGTACGGGCGAGGCGTTCGATCGCGAAGTGACCGTCGGCTACATGTACATGCTCAAGCTCAACCACCTGGTCGATGACAAGATGCATGCCCGCTCCACCGGACCGTACAGCCTGGTCACGCAGCAGCCGCTGGGTGGCAAGGCGCAGTTCGGCGGCCAGCGCTTCGGCGAGATGGAGGTCTGGGCGCTGGAAGCGTACGGGGCCGCCTACACGCTGCAGGAGATGCTGACGGTCAAGTCCGACGACGTCCAGGGACGTACCAAGATGTACAAGAACATCGTCGATGGCACGCACCAGATGGAAGCGGGTATGCCCGAGTCGTTCAACGTGCTGGTCAAGGAGATCCGCTCGCTGGGCATCGATATTGAGCTGGAGCAGACCTGACGCACTGGCATGTGATTTTGAGCCAGAGTTGAGTTGAAGCCACCAAGCGCCTCATAAAGGCAGGTGACAGATATGAAAGACCTACTGAAGCTTTTCAAGCAGCAGACGCCGATCGAGGATTTCGATGCGATCCGCATCGCCCTGGCCTCGCCGGACATGATCCGGTCGTGGTCCTACGGCGAGGTGAAGAAGCCCGAAACCATCAACTACCGGACCTTCAAGCCGGAGCGTGATGGCCTGTTTTGCGCCAAGATCTTTGGTCCTATCAAGGACTACGAGTGCCTGTGCGGCAAGTACAAGCGCCTGAAGCATCGTGGTGTCGTGTGCGAGAAATGCGGTGTCGAGGTCACTCAGACCAAGGTGCGCCGCGAGCGCATGGGCCATATTGAACTGGCCTCGCCGGTGGCGCATATCTGGTTCCTGAAGTCACTGCCCTCGCGCATCGGCCTGATGCTCGACATGACGCTGCGCGAGATCGAGCGCATCCTGTATTTCGAGGCCTTCGTGGTCATCGAGCCGGGCATGACGCCGCTGGAGCGTGGCCAACTGCTCTCCGATGAAACCTACCTCGAAGCCATCGAGCAGCACGGCGACGAGTTCGATGCGCGCATGGGTGCCGAGGCGGTCTACCAGCTGCTCAAGACCATGAACCTGGAGGCGGAAGCCGCCAAGGTGCGTGACGAGATCTCGGCCACCAACTCCGACACCAAGATCAAGCGCCTGGCCAAGCGGCTGAAGCTGCTGGAATCGTTCATCGATTCGGGCAACCATCCCGAGTGGATGGTGCTGACCGTGCTGCCGGTGCTGCCGCCTGATCTGCGGCCGCTGGTGCCGCTGGATGGCGGCCGGTTCGCAACCTCCGACCTCAACGACCTGTACCGTCGCGTCATCAACCGCAATAACCGCCTGCGTCGCCTGCTCGAGCTCAATGCGCCCGACATCATCGTGCGCAACGAAAAGCGCATGCTGCAGGAGTCGGTCGATGCGCTGCTCGACAACGGCCGTCGCGGCCGTGCCATCACCGGCACGAACAAGCGTCCGCTGAAGTCGCTGGCCGACATGATCAAGGGCAAGCAGGGACGCTTCCGCCAGAACCTGCTGGGCAAGCGCGTCGACTATTCCGGACGCTCGGTCATCGTCGTCGGTCCGACGCTGAAACTGCACCAGTGCGGCCTGCCCAAGAAGATGGCCCTGGAGCTGTTCAAGCCGTTCATCTTCTCCAAGCTGCAGCTGCGCGGTGAGGCCACGACCATCAAGGCCGCCAAGCGCCTGGTCGAGCGTGAAGGCCCGGAGGTGTGGGATATCCTCGAGGAGGTCATCCGCGAGCACCCGGTGCTGCTCAACCGCGCCCCCACACTGCATCGCCTGGGCATCCAGGCCTTCGAGCCCGTGCTCATCGAGGGCAAGGCCATCCAGCTCCATCCGCTGGTGTGTACCGCCTTCAATGCCGACTTCGACGGCGACCAGATGGCCGTGCACGTGCCGCTGTCGCTGGAAGCCCAGCTTGAAGCCCGTGCGCTGATGATGGCGTCGAACAACATCCTGTCGCCTGCCAGTGGCGAGCCGATCATCGTGCCGTCGCAGGACGTGGTGCTGGGCCTGTACTTCATGACCCGCGAGCGTGTGAACGCACCGGGTGAAGGCATGCTGTTCTCCGATGTGCAGGAAGTCCACCGCGCCTACGAGAATCGCAGCGTCGACCTGCAGGCACGCGTGCGTGTGCGCATCAGCGACGCCGTGATCTCCGATGACGGCCAGTTCGAGGACCGCCGTCGCGTGGTCGAGACTACCGTCGGTCGCGCACTGCTCTCCGAGATCCTGCCGCGCGGGCTGTCCTTCGACCTGGTCAACCGCAACATGACCAAGAAGGCAATCTCCGGCGTGATCAACGCCTGCTATCGCCAGGTGGGTCTCAAGGCCACCGTCGTGTTTGCCGACCAGCTGATGTACACCGGCTTCGCCTATGCGACGCGTTCAGGTGTCTCGATCGGTGTCAACGACATGGTCGTGCCGCGCGAGAAAGTCGAGATCCTGGCCGAGGCCGAGGACCAGGTGAAGGAGATCCAGGACCAGTACGCTTCGGGTATCGTCACCGACGGCGAGCGCTACAACAAGGTCGTCGATATCTGGTCGCGCACCAACGACCAGGTGGCGCGCGCGATGATGGACAAGCTCGGCACCGACGAGGTCGAGGCCGCGGACGGCAAGAAGGTCCGCCAGGCGTCGTTCAACTCGATCTACATGATGGCCGACTCCGGTGCGCGAGGTTCTGCCGCGCAGATCCGCCAGCTCGCCGGCATGCGCGGCCTGATGGCCAAGCCCGACGGCTCGATCATTGAAACGCCCATCACCGCGAACTTCCGCGAGGGGCTCAACGTCCTGCAGTACTTCATCTCCACCCATGGCGCCCGCAAGGGTCTGGCCGATACCGCGCTCAAGACCGCCAACTCCGGCTACCTGACCCGGCGCCTCGTCGACGTGGCGCAGGACCTTGTGGTCACCGAGTTCGACTGCGGCACGACCGAGGGTCTGCCGATGTCGCCGCTGGTGGAAGGCGGCGACGTGGTCGAGGGTCTCGGCGAGCGCGTGCTGGGTCGCGTCGTGGCCCAGCCGGTCTACTTCCCGGGCACCGACAAGGTGGCCGTGGATGCCGGTACCCTGATCGACGAGCAGTGGGTCGCCAAGCTTGAGGAGTGGTCCATCGACGAGGTCATGGTGCGTTCGCCCATCACCTGCGAGACCCGCTATGGCGTGTGTTCGCAGTGCTATGGTCGCGACCTGGCCCGCGGCAATCAGATCAATCGCGGTGAGGCGGTCGGCGTGATCGCGGCGCAGTCGATCGGTGAGCCGGGCACGCAGCTGACCATGCGCACCTTCCATATCGGCGGTGCGGCATCGCGTTCGGCTTCGATCAACAGCATCGAGGTGCGCGCCAAGGGTACGGCCCGCCTGATCAACATCAAGACGGTGCGCCAGGAAGCCAAGGGCCACCTGGTGGCTGTGTCGCGTTCCGGCGAGCTTACGATCACCGACGAGTTCGGTCGCGAGCGTGAGCGCTACAAGGTGCCCTACGGTGCCTTCATCACCGTCGAAGACGGCGCCGAGGTCGAGGCCGGCAAGGTCGTGGCGACCTGGGATCCGCATACCCATCCGATCGTCAGCGAGGTGACCGGCTACCTGAAGTTCGAGGACTTCATCGACGGTGTCACCGTGACGCTGACCACCGACGACATCACCGGCCTGTCGAGCATCGAGATCCTGGATCCGAAGCAGCGCAGCCAGTCGGGCAAGGACCTGCGTCCTACCGCCCGCCTGGTCACCGAGGATGGCAAGGAAGTGTGCTTCGGCAACACCGATATCCCGGCGGCCTATGCGCTGCCGGCCGGTGCGCTGATCAGCATGTCCGACGGCGCCCATGTGGCCGTTGGTGACGTCATCGCGCGTCTGCCGCAGGAGAGTTCGAAGACCCGTGACATCACCGGTGGTCTGCCGCGTGTAGCTGACCTGTTCGAGGCGCGCAAGCCGAAGGAGCCTGCCATCCTGGCCGAGTACTCCGGCACCATCAGCTTCGGCAAGGAAACCAAGGGCAAGCGTCGCCTGGTCATCACCGACGACAATGGCGAGAAATACGAGGAGCTGATTCCGAAGTGGCGCAACCTCAACGTCTTCGAGGGTGAGACCATCGCCCGCGGAGAGGTCATCGCCGACGGCGAGCCCAATCCGCACGATATCCTGCGCCTGCAGGGTGTGGAGGCGCTGGCCAACTACCTGGTGCGCGAGATCCAGGACGTCTACCGCCTGCAGGGTGTGAAGATCAACGACAAGCACATCGAGGTGATCATTCGCCAGATGCTGCGCAAGGTCGAGATCACGGCACCGGGTGACACCCGCTTCCTGCAGGGTGAGCAGGCCGATCGGGCCCGCTTGCTGGAGGCCAACGAGGAAGCCGCCGCCAGGAAAAAGGAGCCGGCTTACGCACAGACTGTGCTGTTGGGCATCACCAAGGCGTCGCTTGCCACCGAGTCGTTCATCTCGGCGGCGTCGTTCCAGGAAACCACCCGGGTGCTCACCGAAGCCTCGGTGCGGGGTCTGCAGGATGACCTGCGGGGGCTCAAGGAGAACGTCATCGTGGGCCGCCTGATACCGGCGGGCACGGGCTATGCCCATCACGAGGAACGTCGCCGCAGCCGGGAGGACGTGCTCGCAGCCGAGCTGAAGGGCCTGGAGAGCGGGGCGGCCGCAGAGGCCGAATCAGCTGAGCCGGCCGAGGAGGCGCAGGCGCCGGCCGACGAGGCTTGAGGATATTTGACACGGGGGCAGCCGCCCCCTAGAATTCGCGCCCTTAATCTCGGGGCCGGGTCAGGCACTCCTGGTGGGAGTCGGGCCGGCCCCGACTTTGTCTAAAGGCGGCCCTGCTGGCCGCGCCCGGACGCAATTCCAGCAGGGCGCGTGCAAGGAAGCTGCAGCGCAACTTAAGCGCGGATGCGGCGGACGCCCCGGTGCGTATCGATTTGGAAGATATGGCATTGGGCGACCGTCGCGCGTGCCTGTTGATGCATCACCCCGGCCAGGCGCCTTGATCGCCGGACCGGCTACTGGAATTTTGGCAAGCATAGTTTACGGACAGGACGAGTATGGCAACGACCAATCAGCTGGTACGCAAACCGCGTTCCACCAAGGGCGTCAAGAGTGACGTGCCGGCACTGCAGGGCAGCCCGCAGAAGCGTGGCGTCTGCACGCGTGTGTACACCACCACGCCGAAGAAGCCGAACTCGGCCATGCGCAAGGTCGCCCGCGTGCGCCTGACCAACGGCTATGAGGTCACCAGCTATATCGGCGGTGAGGGTCATAACCTGCAGGAGCACTCGGTGGTGCTGATTCGCGGGGGCCGTGTCAAGGACCTGCCCGGCGTTCGCTACCACACCGTGCGCGGCACGCTGGATTGCGCCGGCGTCAGCGCCCGCCGCCAGGGCCGTTCCAAGTATGGCGCCAAGCGTCCGAAGAGCAAGTAAGCCGACGAATTTACCCTTAAATCGGAAAACCGCCGGAATACGACGCAGCACGCGTCGTTCCGCGATCCGATTCCCCACCAGACGGGAAACACCAGATGTCCAGAAGAGCAGCAGCCCCGAAGCGCCATATCCTGCCGGATCCCAAGTATTCCAGTGATCTGCTGGCGAAGTTCATGAACATGATCATGAACGACGGCAAGAAGTCCGTGGCCGAAAGCATTGTCTACGGTGCGATCGATCGCATCGCAGAGAAGAACGGCGCCGATGAGCAGCGCGCGCTGGAAATGCTTGAGCAGGCGCTGGACAACGTCAAGCCGTTTGTCGAGGTGAAGTCCCGCCGGGTTGGTGGTGCCACCTACCAGGTGCCCGTTGAGGTCCGGCCGACCCGTCGCCAGTCGCTGGCGATGCGCTGGGTGATTGACGCTGCGCGCAAGCGTGGGGAGAAGTCCATGGCCCATCGGCTGGCCAACGAGCTGATGGATGCTGCGGAGAACCGCGGTTCGGCCGTCAAGAAGCGTGAAGACACCCACCGCATGGCCGAGGCCAACAAGGCGTTCTCCCACTACCGCTGGTAGAGGCGCCATCAGGATTCATCGAGGACGATACCGTGCCCAGAACAACCCCCATCGAGCGCTACCGCAACATCGGCATCATGGCCCATATTGATGCCGGCAAGACCACGACTACGGAGCGCATCCTGTTCTACACCGGTGTGTCGCACAAGATCGGCGAAGTGCACGACGGTGCCGCCGTGATGGACTGGATGGAGCAGGAGCAGGAGCGTGGCATCACGATCACCTCTGCGGCCACGACCTGCTTCTGGAAGGGCATGGACCAGCAGTTCGAAGAACACCGCATCAACATCATCGATACACCCGGCCACGTCGATTTCACCATCGAGGTCGAGCGCAGCCTGCGCGTGCTCGACGGCGCCGTCGCCGTGTTCTGCTCGGTCGGTGGTGTGGAGCCCCAATCCGAGACCGTGTGGCGCCAGGGTAACAAGTACCAGGTGCCACGCATGGCGTTCGTCAACAAGATGGACCGTGCCGGCTCGAACTTCTTCCGCGTGGTCCAGCAGATCCGCGAACGCCTGGGTGCCAACCCGGTGCCGATCCAGGTGCCGATCGGTGCCGAGGAAAACTTCGAGGGTGTGGTCGACCTGATGCATATGAAGGCGGTGTACTGGGACGAAGAGACCCAGGGCATGCGTTTCGAGATGCGTGACATTCCCGCAGATCTCGTGGAGATCGCCACCGAGTATCGCGAGAAGATGGTCGAGGCCGCAGCCGAGGGCAACGAGGCGCTGCTCGAGAAGTATCTCGGCGACGGCGACCTGTCCATGGACGAGATCAAGCAGGGCCTGCGCCAGCGCACCCTGAAGAATGAGATCGTGCCGGTAATGTGTGGCTCGGCATTCAAGAACAAGGGTGTGCAGGCGATGCTCGACGCCGTTGTCGAACTGATGCCCTCACCGGTCGACGTGCCCAACGTGCGCGGCATCGAGGAAAACGACGAAGAGGGCACGCGTCCGCCGAAGGACGATGCGCCGTTTTCCGCGCTGGCCTTCAAGATTGCCACCGACCCGTTCGTGGGTAACCTGACCTTCTTCCGTGTCTACTCCGGCGTCATCAACTCCGGCGACACGGTCTACAACCCGGTCAAGGGCAGGAAAGAGCGCATCGGACGCATCCTCCAGATGCATGCCAACGACCGCAAGGAACTCAAGGAAGTCCGCGCCGGTGACATCGCTGCTGCCGTGGGCCTTAAGGATGTCACGACGGGCGACACGCTGTCGGATCCCAACAAGATCATCACGCTTGAGCGCATGGAGTTTCCCGAGCCGGTTATCGCCGTAGCCGTGGAGCCCAAGACCAAGAGCGACCAGGAAAAGATGGGCCTGGCATTATCCAAGCTTGCCAAGGAAGATCCCTCGTTTCGCGTGCGCACCGACGAGGAATCCGGCCAGACCATTATCGCCGGTATGGGCGAGCTGCATCTTGAGATCATCGTCGATCGCATGAAGCGCGAGTTCAAGGTCGAGGCCAACGTCGGCAAGCCGCAGGTCGCCTACCGCGAGACCCTGCGCAAGACCGTCGAGCAGGAAGGCAAGTTCGTTCGCCAGTCGGGCGGCCGCGGCCAGTACGGGCATGTGTGGCTGCGCATCGAGCCCCAGGAAGCGGGCGCGGGCTACGAGTTCGTCAACGGCATCGTCGGCGGTGTCGTGCCGAAGGAATACATCCCGGCCGTGGACAAGGGTATCAAGGAGGCGCTGGAGAACGGCGTCATCGCCGGTTACCCGATGGTCGACATCAAGGTCACGCTCTACGACGGCTCCTACCATGACGTCGACTCCAGCGAAATGGCCTTCAAGATCGCAGGTTCGATTGGCTTCAAGGAGGGCGCCCGCAAGGCCAGCCCCGTGCTGCTCGAGCCGATCATGAAAGTCGAGGTCGTCACGCCCGAAGATTATTTCGGTGACGTGATGGGCGATCTCAACCGCCGTCGCGGCCAGCCCACGGGCATGGAAGATGCGCCGGCCGGCAAGATCATCCGTGCCGAGGTGCCGTTGTCCGAGATGTTCGGCTACGCCACCGACGTACGCTCGATGAGTCAGGGTCGCGCGACCTATACGATGGAGTTTTCGCACTACTCGGAAGTGCCGACAAACGTGGCCGAGACGGTGATCAAGAAGGCGTCTTAGATTCGTCAGAGACGACCCGGGAATTCGCCTGTACAACCCAGAGGAATAAGACGGTGTCCAAGGAAAAGTTTGAGCGCAAGAAGCCGCACGTGAACGTAGGCACGATTGG
>JAFIFN010000115.1 GCA_020832005.1 Gammaproteobacteria bacterium
ACTGTTCTCGTTGTGCGGCTACATGAGCGAAGAGCAGCTACAGGCCAACGAAACCTGGGTGGAGACCTGGACGGCGACTGCGCAGGAATGGCGAGGCGACCAGGGGGCGCAGGTCTCGGCCTTTGTCATCGGCGCCCTGCCCGACGAGATGATCGGCACCGCCGACGCCGTGCTGATGATCCGCGCGCTGCACAATCTTGCGCGCTTCGAACATGAGGGCGATTTCCTGGACCAGGCTCTGCGCGATGTCCATGCAGTGCTGCGTCCGGGCGGCATCGTCGGCGTGGTTCAGCACGAGGCACGCCCGGAGATGCCCGATGAGTGGGCCAATGGCGATGCCGGTTATCTCAAGCGCGCATTCGTCATCGAGCGTTTCGAGGCCGCCGGTTTCGAACTCGTCGCGCACAGTGATATCAATGCCAATCCGCTGGACCAGCCGGGCACCGATGACGTGGTCTGGCGGCTGCCGCCGAGTCTTGTGACCAGCCGTGACGACCCCGATCTGCGTGAGCAGATGCAGGCCATCGGCGAGTCTCACCGCATGACGCTGAAGTTCCGCCGATGATCAGAAGGCCCGACGCAGGGTCACACCGTAGGTGCGGGGTGCGTTCGGATAACCCGAGAAGCTGCCGGCCTGGGCAACCGTCGGGAACGCGCTGATCAGGTAGTCGTTGCCGGTGATATTGCGTCCCCACAACAGCACATCCCAGCCCGACACGGTGATGCCGGTGCTGGCGTTGAGCATGTTCACCTGCCGCTCGGCCAGCAGTTCGGGCACGTTGCTGACGACCCGCACGTTGCTCTCGTAGAGATAGTCGGCGCGCACGAAGCCGTCGATCTGTCCGGCCTGCCAGTACCAGGTGGCCGCGGTCGATATGCTCTGGCGATGAATGCCCGAGGGCCGTTCACCGCTGAGATCGACCGGACCATCCACGCCCTGGGCGCCTGGGAACGAGTCATACACCGGGTTCATGAAGGTCCCCGAAAATCCCAGTTCCCATTGCGGGGTCGGCCGGTACATCAGTTCGACTTCGACGCCTTCCGTGGACTGCTTGCCGGCGTTGTCGAGCACGAAACCGGTACCTACGAAGATGTTCGACTGGAAGTCCTTGATCTCCTGATCGAAGATTGCCACGTTCAGCGCCAGCGTCTCCCATTGCGCCTTCAGACCAATCTCATAAACAGTGGATTTCTCCGGGCGCGCGAAGCGTGTGCCGTAGCGCGCATAGAAGGGGTTGTCGAACCCGCCCAGCGGGGAGGCATCCGGGCCGCCGAACGGACGGCTGTCGCGCGAGAGATTCCACGAAGTGGACTTGTAGCCGGTAGATACGCCACCATAAATGTTGATATTTTCGTTGACCTCGAAGGCCAGCCGCAGCGTGTAGTTCATGCGGCTGTCGTTCGATCGTCCATCATCGAAAGGGATGATGGGCGCGAGGAATTGCAGCGGATACAGGGCCAGCAGGGAGTTGCAGGCAGGTGGCGGATTGGCCGGCGAACACGGCGTGACGCTGATGAAATCGGCCTGCTGGGCGGCGACGAGATTGCCGCCGATGTTCCCAGGTGTCGGCGGCAGGCCTGTCAGCGCGCCGAAGGCCTGGGCGAAACCGATATCCACGAAGTTCAGCGACGAGAACACGTCGGTGGTGGTATCACGTCCAACAATTTTCTTGCGATCCTGCAGGTAGGCCACCCCCGCTGTCAGCGTCGCGCGATCGGTGATGCGCCAGTCGCCCTGGGCAAACAGCGTGTAGGAGGTGTTGTCCTGCTCGAAATCCACCTCACCGCCCTGGCCCGGCGCAAAAAAGGTACCGCCCGGCAGCCCCAGGGCCGCCTCCAGGTCATTGAGGACCGTCGCGCTGCCGGTGGCCGCTGCGATCAGGCCGGCCGCATAAGGCCGGAAGACGTCACCGTAGAAAATACCGTTGCGGTATTCGACGTCCTCCTTGAAGAAGAAGCCGCCAAGCTGCCAGTCGAACGCGCCCTCGCCATTTGAGGTCAACCGCAACTCCTGCGTGTAGGTGTCGATTTCCTGGATGTTCAGGTTGGTCGGCACCAGGTTGGCGCTGGTGAAGTCCGTGTCATAGTCGAACTCGGCTTTCTGCCGCCGCGCCGAAGTGATGGAGGTCAGCGACATCCGGTCGAACTGCCAGTCCGCCTGCAATGACACGCCGCCGTTGTCGACACGATTTTCCGGCTGGCGATCAAAGAAGGCGCGGCGATCGAACGGGTCGCCCGTGTAGATATCGCCTCCCAGGGCCCTTACCAGCGCGCCTGTCGGACCATCGACGATGTTCACGACCCCGCAGCAGTGTTCGTCAATGCGCGCGAAATCTGCAATCACGCGATAGCGGTGGCGGTCGTTGGGCTCGATCAGCAACTGCCCGCGCAGGCTCCAGCGATCACGGTCATTGATGTCCTGGCCATCGAACAGATTCTCGAAGTAACCGTCACGCTGGTTCAGGGATCCCGCCAGGCTGTAGGCCATGTTCTCCGAGATCGGGCCGGTGACACGACCCTGAACGATGCGCGCGTTGTAGTTGCCCAGCGAGATTTCGCCATGCCCCCCGAATTCATAGGAGGGTAACTGGGTCACCACGCTGATGACGCCGGCCGAGGCATTCTTGCCAAACAGCGTGCTCTGCGGGCCGCGCAGCACCTCGACGCGCGAAATATCCAGCAGATCGCCGATCTGTGAGGCCGAACGCGAACGATACACGCCGTCGATGAACACCCCGACGGCAGGCTCTATCCCTGGGTTATTGGCGCCATTGCCAAAACCGCGAATCAGGAAGTTCGTCTGCGTGGAGGTCTGCAGCTGGGTCACGCGCAGCGATGGCACGATGGACTGAAGATCGAGAATGTCCTGGATCTGCGCCCGATTGATAACCTCGGCCTGGGTCACGGTCACCGCCACCGGAATATCCTGCAGGGTCTGCTCGCGCTTGGTCGCAGTGACGACGATCTCTTCCATCTGTGCAAAAGCCGGCAAGGCCAGCGCCCCGCCCGCGAGTGTCGCCAGCGCGTATCGAACTGCTCGTGCCAACATCAGATCTCCCCCGAGGTATTGATCCGCAGCGCATCGGCGATGGCCGCTTGTCGGCGCAGTATCCGACGGCCTGCGAAGCCATGCAATGGTCGGATAATGATGCTATGCAGCATAAACTGCCGGACGGCAGGCTGCCCTGACCGGACCCTCCGCCGGACGCGCGTCGGAGCATAATGTCCGTGCCCGCGTGGCTTAAGCGGCGAAAGGCTTCATACGCTGCAGCAACAGTGGCAGCAGTGTCAGATTGCTGAGCAGCGCGAACAGCATGGCGACACCCGTCAGTACGCCGAAATAGATGGTCGGCATGAAGTTCGACAGCATCAGGATCGAGAATCCACCGATGATGATGACACTGGTATAGATCATCGCGCGGCCTACCTGCAGGTGCGTGACTTCCGTGGCCTCAAGGTAGTCCCTGCCCGCGCCGATCTCCTGTTCGAAGCGATGCGTGTAGTGAATGGTGTCGTGGACGCCGATGCCGATGGTGATGGCCGCGATGGTCATCGTCATGATATCCAGAGGCAGCCCGGCCAGTCCCATGGCCCCCAGTACGGCCACCGCTGCAACCAGCGTCGGCGCGGGCCCCACCAGGGCCATTTTCCAGGACCTAAACAGCGCTGCAAACATCACCATCATCGCGGCGAACACCAGGAACATGGTGAGATACATCGAGGTGACCAGACTCTGCATGACGTTGTTGTAGAGCACCAGCATGCCAGTGAGGTTGACCTGCTCGGGCAACAGATCGAAACGCTCGATCAGATCCTCGCGGATCTGCGCCAGCAGGGCGTCGCGCGCAAGATTCGGGTCGGAATCGATGACGCGGATGTCGAAGCGGATCTGGTGGCCGTCTTCTGACATATAGGGATCAAACAGCAGCTCGCGAAGCTCGCCGGGCAAGCGATCGTACATCACCGCCAAGGCGAATCCGTCCAGCGGCTCGTCGTTGTTGAGCATTGTAATGACGCGCATGCTCACGGCCAGCGACAGGATCTTGCCGGTTTCCGGAAGACTGTCCAGATAGGACTGAATCTGGTCGACCGTCTCGAGCTGGTAGCTGGTGAACCAGTAGCCCCCGACCGGTCCGCTGAGCTCATCGTCGTACCCGTAGTCGAGATCATCGAGATAGTCGAAATCGTCGTCGGGCAGGCCAGCCTCGCCATTGAACGCGGTATCGGCAACCTCGAACTCGAGAAACTCGCGTGTGGCGTCCAGCACCACATCCAGCGGCGTCGTCCCACCGAGTTCCTGGTCGATGAGCACCATGCCCTGGTAGATCTCGGTCGTGGGCTTGAAATAGTCGATGAAGCGGTTCTCCACCGTCAGGCGACTCACACCGAGGATCGAGACGACCGTGACGACGGCAAAGACCAGCCAGACGGCCGACCCGTGCGTCCTGACCAGTCGCGACAGACCGCCGCTGACCCACGCGGTAACATCGCGCCGGGCACGCGGCACCGGCCCGACCGGCCATGGCACGACCAGCGCCGGAAACAGCACGAACGTCAGCATCAGGGCGAAAGCGACCGCACAGACCATCATCAGGCCGAAGTCCATAACCGGCCGGATGTCCGCAAACATCATCGAGGCGAAGGCGACCATCGTGGTCAGCGCGGTAAACAGCGATGGTTTGAACTTGCTGGCCAGCGTTTCGCGCATCAGTTCCCGCGCGGAATTATCCGGAGCGCTGACATGCAGCTCACGCTGCCGCACCACCAGGTGCACGATCAGCGACAGCGTGAGAATCAGGACCAGCGAAATGAAGTTCGATGACACGACGGTCACCGGCCAGCCCATGAAGCCCAGAAAGCCCACCATGCCGGCCACCACACCGCCGCAGATCAGGCTGGGCACCACCACCCAGCGCAGACGCTGGAAGGAGATGGCCAGCAGAATGATGATGAACAGCGCCACACCGATCCCGAAGCTGCGAATATCCCCGCGCACGAACTCGATCATGTCCACGGCGATCATCGGCACACCACCAAGGTGGATGCGTACCGAGTCCCGGTGCCGGTCGAGTACCGCCCGCACATCAGCGATCACGATGGCCAGGGCTTCCTGCAGCTGGGCATTGACGACACGATAGCGTTCGCTGATCTGCTGAAGCTCTCGCGCCTCGGCTTCGTCCAATGCGTCGCGCGCCCGGCGAATGCGCAGTTCCTCGCGCCGGCTGAGCAGCGCATGGGCTTCCTCGTCACGCTCAAGAAACAGGATCAGCGCCGTGGTGTCGGCAGCCTGGTTCATCAGCAGGTTGGCGTACAGCGGACTGTTGCGAAATTCCTCGCGCGCCAGGTCACGATCCGTATCCTCGTCAAGCAAGCTGCGGGTCCCGGCCTGCACCTCCGAGAAGCTGACCCTGGGAGAGTCCAGCAACGGCACATCCAGGATGCTGAGCACGGAATCCACGGCCGGCAGCGCCAGCAGATCGTCGCGCAGCGCCTTTAATCGCGACAGGGTCGCATCGGCGAACAACTCTTCGGACGGCGTCCAGGTGACGATCAGGAAATCATCCGAGCCGTAGCGGGCGCGAATCTCACGGTAGTAGTGCATGGCCTCGTCACCCTCGAGCACGAGGGATTCGGCAGAGGCATCGAGCTGGAAGTGCCGGAACTGCGTGGCCGCGGCCCCCAGCACCAGGACGACAAGCGCTATGGCAATCCAGGGCCGCTCCAGCGTGCACTGGTGGTAGAGTCGCAAAAGTCGGGCCTTCATGGCGCGCATCATACCTCGCTCATCGTGCCGGATCGGGCCTGCGCCGTGCCGACGCCCGGGGGCGCCTGCAGATTGCGCCGAAGTGCCATGCATCCGAAAACGGCGGCGCGATCGTATCATGTGATTGAAGAAAGCATCAGTGGCCGGCCGGGGAACCGTGCCGGGCCTGCGCAGTCCGAGTTCGCAGAAGGCATCAGCAGTGAGGCGACGCGGTGAACAGACGAAGATTTCTCGACGGCCTGACGGCCTTTGGAGCGCTGGGCGTGACCGCTAGCTGGTCTGGCGCCGCGGGCGCGCACGACATCACCGCCCTGACGCAGGCGTTGCAGCGCGACGGCGGGCTGGAGCGCCTCGATGTATCGCGCGACTACTGGCGCCAGTACCTCGACGAACTGGCCTGGGATGTCCTGTTCCGCGAACGCACCGAACGGCCGTTCACCAGTCCGCTGAATGACGAAACTCGCGCGGGCACCTACGTCTGTGCAGCCTGCCACCTGCCCCTGTTCCTGTCTTCCACGAAGTATGACAGCGGCACCGGCTGGCCAAGTTTCCACACAGCGATCGCCGAGCATGTCGGCACCAAGCGGGATTTCAAACTGATCATCCCGCGCACCGAGTATCACTGTCTGCGCTGCGGCGGCCACCAGGGCCATGTATTCAATGACGGTCCACAGCCCACCGGGAAGCGCTGGTGCAACAACGGCGTGGCGCTGCGTTTCGTACCCTCGGATGAACCCCTGCCGGAGCTGCGCGGATGAGCCGCCGGCTGCTGACTGCCCTTTTGACGGCACTGAGCATCTGGCTGATGCTCCTGCCGGCCAACACTGCGCGGGCGACCGACGACGGCCAGGAGGGTTTGTCCAGCGCGATATTTGCAGGCGGCTGCTTCTGGTGCATGGAGCCGCCCTACGATGCCCTGGAAGGCGTGGTATCCACGACCTCAGGCTTCACGGGCGGACATGTCAGCGCACCCTCGTACCAACAGGTCGTGCGCGGGGGGACCGGCCATGTCGAGGCCGTCAAGGTCGTCTATGATCCGTCGGTAGTCGATTTTGCCACCCTGCTTGATGTGTACTGGCGCAATGTCGACCCGCTCGACGCGGGTGGCCAGTTCTGCGACCGCGGTGAGCCATACACCACGGCCATCTTCGTGGCTGACGCACGCGAGCGCCAGCTCGCCGAGGCTTCGAAGCAGGCGCTGGAGCAGTCCGGGCGCTTTGACCAGCCCATCGTCACTCCCATCCGGGAGCGCGCCGAGTTTTACCCCGCCGAGGCCTACCACCAGGACTACTACCGCAAGAATCCCGTCCGCTACCGGTTCTACCGATTCAACTGCGGCCGTGACCGGCGGCTCGACGAGCTGTGGGGCGATCGCGGCTGATCAGAACCAGATTGAGAAAAACAGCTGGATCACATTGGCCGACAGGCTGTAGCCGGGCTCCTCACCCGGCGTCTCGGTCACCCGCAGGTCGCGGAAATCGGCGTAATCGGCAGTGATCCAGTCGTAGACCAGGTTGACGCTGCCGCGCGACATGAAGCCGATGGGTGAGTCGAACAACTCGTAGCTCGCACCAAGTCGCACCGAGTGGCTGGTATAACGACTGAGCTCCTTGTCGCGGGCGAGAAAATTCTGCGCATCGCGGAACGGATACAGATCACTCCAGAAGTCCGCCGCACCCTGCGTGTAGTAGCGATACTGCACATCGAAGATGAAGCGTGGCACCGTCGCGTGGGTGTAGCCGATGCGTGTCGTGTGCGCATCGATCCCCCAGTCGTCGACAAAGTAGCGATACTCGGCGTGCACCGAGGCGCGGTACGGCAGGTGATAGCGACCCCGCACTGCCACCGCATTGCTGGTACGTCGCCGCGGATACAGCTCGGACTGGAATGCGTAGCCGCGCGGTGAATCGCCGTCGAGGTAGCGCACCTGCCGATAAGGGTTGTTCAGGAATCCTGTGTCGGAGATGGTCTCGAAGGCAAGCTCGGCCAGCAGATTGCGGGTAATGACCTGGCTCAGACCCAGCCGCCAGGAATGCCGGTCGAGTTCTTCGGCGAAGTTCGGGTCACCGCTGCGACCGATCTCATCGGAGCCACGTACGTAGCCCATGCTGATGGTCGTCATCGCCGCGAAGACTTCCTGGCTGACGTTGATATTGAACGACCGGCCCTTGTAGTCGTTCTCGTCGCTGGTCACCACGCCGAGGCTCAACAGCGTGTCGCCGCGAAGATAATCCACGCTGGCGCTGAGTTCGGTGCGCTCCTCGCGGTACTCGCTGGCGGTGGTGATCACATCGATGGAGGCCCCGGTGATGGTATCGACGTGATATTTCCCCTGCACGGAGAAACGCTCGCCAAGCTGCTTTCGCACCAGTACGGACGGCCCTGACACGGTGATACCGCCACCGTCGTAGTAGTGGTAGAGCACATCGAGACGATCATCAGGCAGCACCGCTGCCTGGCCGTACTGCCCCGTCAGCGCGCACAGCAAGGTGCCGACCGCGAGGGCCGGCAACAACGCCTGGCGGAAAAGCGCTCGCGATCGCATGCTCAGTTACACCCGCAGCCACCACCGGATCCGCCGGTGGCCCCGCGAGCACCCTCGCGGATGTCATAGACTTTCTGCAGATAGCCGGCAGACACCGGATCCCGATCAAAGCTCATGATCGGATCAGCCAGGCGGTCACGCTCGTAGGGTTGAACCCATGGCTCGATCGAGCTGCAGGCACCCAGCAGCACGAGCAATGTCAGCCAAGCAAATCGTACCTTCATGATCACCGCTCCCGAATCAGCGCCCGGACAGCATCCTGGTACTTGTTCTCATCGCCGGGCTTGTAGCCGAAGAAGTGCTGACGCAGCTTGCCCTGGCGGTCGATCAGCACGGTGGTCGGCATGGCCGCCACCTCGTAGAGTCTGCCGACCTCCTCGGTGGTATCGAGCAGGATCGGAAAGCTCACTGGCACATCGCTTAAGAAACGATCGATCAGGCGGTTTTCCTGCTCGACGTTGACGCCCAGCAGGCTGAAGCCCAGGTTGGTGTAGCGCTGGAAAATCTGGTCGAGCAGCGGCATCTCCTGGCGGCAGGGCGGACACCACGTGGCCCAGAAGTTCAGCATCACGACGTTGCCCTGCAACGAACTGAGTGTCTTACTGCCACCACCGCGCACGGGCAGCGTGAAATCAGGCGCAGGGCCGCTGCGCTGGGTGCGGGCATGCGGCTGCAAGCCGGGCATGGCGGCCAGCGGCAATGCTGCCAGTACAGCGGACAGGTGACGACGTGTCAGGTCAGGCTTGCCGGTCATGGTCGATCCTCGAAATACATTTTCTCAATCGGGGCGCGTGTTCACTGGTAATTTAGAAGAACCAGCCCAGTCCAATGGTGAATTCGACATTGTGGACAGTCTTGTCCTCACCCAGCAGATCGGTGCGAAAGACGTGATCACGCACCGTGATATGGGCGGACAGCCAGTCGGTGATCAGCACGCGGTAGCCGGCGCCGAAGCTTAGTGTGAAACGGCTGTCGCCGGCGAAATCGGTACTGCCGGCACCGGCGAGCAGATACAGTGCGGAGCTGAAGGCACGATTGCGACCGATGAAGGCCTCGCCGGGCAGCAGGTTGTAACCGATCGAGAGATCATAGTGCCGGAAGTTTCTCTGGCTGGGTGTCAGCAGCTCAACCGCCCCACTGAGTGTCTCGAAGCTGGTCTTCCCCGCCGTGCTTTGTCCGTAATGTGCCTCTGCGAAAAGGCTCTCGGTGATGTGATAGGCCAGCCTGGCGCCGACTACGCTGCTGGTACCAAAGTCCTCGATGCTCATGAATCCGGCGTGCGCACCGACTTCGAAATTCTCGGTATCGATACGTGGCCTGCGGATCTCGCGGCGCTCCACCTCAACATCGATGACCGGTTCCGCTGTGTAGGGATCGTCGATCGCATCGATGGCGCGGCTGCAGCCACTGACAAGCATGGCAAGCGCCGCGCACCCCAGCACGTTCAGAAAAAGAACGCGAATCCTGCTTTCCATTCGTTGACGTCCTCGTTCTCTTCCCGGCTGGTGAACACCACGTAGCTCTTGAATTCCGCCCGCAGCATGAAGTTGCGGCTCACGT
This sequence comes from Gammaproteobacteria bacterium, assembly GCA_020832005.1. Lineage (GTDB taxonomy): Bacteria > Pseudomonadota > Gammaproteobacteria > Steroidobacterales > PWYM01 > PWYM01. The sequence goes on from JAFIFN010000115.1 coordinate 9,870, forward strand.
GCATACGCAGTCCGATCCCTGCATGGGCGAGCTGATCGGTACGATCTTCCACGTCGACCAGCGTGGCCTGCGGTTCGATCCGGACCACCCCGGTGCCCAGTGTGAAGTACGGAGAAATCCGCCACTCCGGCCACGGCTGGTGCACCAGGTTCGCGTTGATCATCCAGCCACTGGAGAAGCGACCATTGATGTCCGAGCCCCATAACTCCAGCGACAGGTTGCGCGTCATGTGGAAGGCCCCGTAGGCCGCCAGTACATTCGCGCCACCGAAGTCGCCAAGCAGCACCCCGCCCTCCGTGCGCCGCTCCAGGTAGTCCAGACGGCTGGGCGCGGAGATCTGCGCGGGGGCGCCCGAGGGCTCCAGCGTCCGACTGATCTGCTCGCGACTCGACCATCCTTCAACCCCTCGTGCGGTACGTACCTTGAACCAGTCCGTGCGTCGCTTGAGCACCTCGACCTGCTCACCACGTTCAGCCACGTGAAACCGTGGATAGCCTCTGCCCGGCCCCGTGTGCATCTCCAGGAATGGCTCGGCGACCACGACAACATAGTGCTGGTCTTTAGCCTCGGCGGCTGTGACGAAGTGCAAGAAAAGCAGCGCTCCGAGCAATGCCCCCCTGCAGAATGTCGACCAGTACATACTCATCCTGAATGTCAGTTCACAGGGGCTTGGAACGGGTTGTTGTAGTACTGCGCACCAATATCCAGCCACTCGGAGATCAACCTGAGCTCCGCGGGACTGAGCCAGCCCTCATGGGACCCGCCAGGTGAAAAGCGGTTGAAAAAACGCGTCGAACCACGCGCATTGCCTGCGTTCATCGATGCCGGCACCGGGACGGTCGCGAAAATCGGCTCGCCGGTCTCCTCGTCGATGCCCACCTCTACAAGGCGCTGCTGCAATGCACCCTCGACAAGTTCGAGCTCGACGTCGGGGAACAGCAGTTCCCGATAGGACGTCAGCTGCAACGCTTGCGCTGCGGAGGGTTCCGCCGTGAGCTCGAGCTGGCCGGCGGGCACCTGGAGCATATCCATGCTGTCGCGGCGTGCATGACAGCCGGTACAGGTGAAGTCGGCGAGTACCGTGAAACCGTCTTCATCGAGAACCTGGCGCGGCAACTCCCAGATCGGCTGGACGTGGGCCTCATAGTTGATCACGGTTCTGCACAGCGCATGCCAGCGTACCTGGCAGTCCGGCGTCACCGGCGCGGGCGTCTCGAGATCGGCATATCGCCAGGCCAGCGGCGCGTCAGGCGCACGACCCGCATCAGGTTCATGTGTCCAGATGTCCTCATAGATCACGTCCACGCTCGGGCGGATCGCCTCGCAGTCCTCGGCGCAGCTGATGCGCGCCTTGACCTCGGCCATGGTCTCGCCAAAGTCCGCGAACAGTGCTGGTGAAGTATTGGGAAACGGTACGCTGGAGACTTCCGCGCCGGGCCAGACGCTGTCGAACGCCGCGATGCGTCCATGCGACTGACCGGTGCCCGGCTGGTGACAACCATTGCAGCTCAGAGTCTGCCCGGGGCGCACCTGCAACCAGTTTTGGTGGCGGGGCCGCAGCCTGCGGCCATTGCTGTCGAGCACGGAAATGGACAGCGGCACGTTGGCCGGCACCTGGACCACCACTGAGCCATCGGGTTCGATCGGCGTATAGCCGATGATCTCGCGCATCCCGCCGCGCACTCCACCCCGACCGAAGGCCACGCCGCGATTGAAATCCAGCGCCTCGTCGTCAGGAATGGCCACCGCCTTGAGTATGCGCAGCCAGGCCGCGGGGCGCTGACTGAAATTGCGCTGCGCCGGATCCGCCATCACCGCAATGCCAGGACCTGAAATATCCTCGCCCAGCACGTCGTAGACGCTGCGTATATTGAGCAGGCCCAGGCCTGCCTGTATCAAGCGAGGATCACCCTGCCCGCTGACCTGCTGATCAAAGATGATGTTGGGCAGCGGCCGCGACTGCATCGCCACCACCTCGGTGTAGACCACACCCTCCTGTGGCTGCAGCACCGGCAGCTGGGTATTGGTGTTGCGGTTGTAGATCCAGATGCCATACAGCGGCGGTGCGGCGACGGCACCAGGGTCGGCAAGCCG
>JAFIFN010000116.1 GCA_020832005.1 Gammaproteobacteria bacterium
TGTGCCCAGCGAATTCAGCGAGGATGAGGTCCTCATAGCAGTGGCGCCGCGTCCTGGCGCCGAGATTGACCCGGCACAACTCATCGGCTCACTCGCGGAAAACATGCCGCATTTCATGGTGCCGCGGTATGTGCGCATTCTGGACGAACTTCCCAAGACGCCAACGGCCAAGGTTCGCAAGCACATCCTGCGCGAAGCGGGGGTGACTGCTGACACCTGGGACCGAGAGGCGGCAGGCATCCTCCTGCGGCGTGAGCGTATGTAGAAAGCGCGAGGCGGTCCCGACTCACGATTTTTTCGATTGATAGGGCTAGGCTATTGGCCGATTTTTCTTGCGTAGAAACCCAATGAAGGCAGCGATTGCTCGTGGCAGGAATATGGCCTCGTCGGCTAGCGCCGGCGTGGCGCTCGGGGTTCCCGCAGCGCTCACTCATTCCTCGGCGATCGCCCAGGAGGAGCGCCGACTTGAGGAAATCCTGGTTACAGCTACACGCGTGGCTGCCCGGCTCGAGGACATTCCGGCACCCATATCGGCCGTATTCAGCGACCAGATCACAGTGGGCGGGATCGGGGATATCGGCAATCTCCAGTACTCAATTCCCAGCCTCTCTGTCGGACAGCAGTTTGGCGTGAATCGCACCTTCATCCGCGGCATCGGCATGACCAGCATCGAACTAGGCGCAGATGGAGCGGTGGCCTTCCATCAGGATGGCGCCCTGATCGCCCGGCCGGCAGCGCAGCTCGGAACGTATTTCGACCTCGAACGCGTCGAGGTGCTGCGTGGCCCACAGGGTACGCTTTACGGGCGTGGCGCCACCGCCGGTACCATCAACGTCATCACCCGCAGACCGGGCACGGAATTCGCAGGCAATGTTGATCTAACCGCAGGTAACTACGGCCTTTATGCCTTGGACGGCGGCGTCGGCGGGCCGCTGGCGGGCGATACGTTATTGTTCCGGATCGCAGGCAGAATTGAGGAGCGCGATGGCTACGGCACCAACTTGTTCACCGGAAGCGATGTAAACGATCGCAGTCATTATGCAGGGCGGGCAACATTGGTTTATCTCCCTAGCGAGGATCTCGAAGTCACACTGACCGCAGACTTCATGCGGGGAGATGACAGCAACTATGCTTTCCAGTACTTCGGCCCCACCACCATCGGGCCGGTCTTCGGCCAGCTGTTCGGCGGCCGTACGATATTTGATGTGGATCCCAATCCTCGTTCGTGGGACATCAATGCCGATGTCGACCCCGTCAATAACCGTCACGGCGCGGGCGTTACGCTCAATCTTGACTGGGGCACCGGAGACTGGAATGTGCAGTCGATCACTTCATACCGGAACTTCGAGCGAACCAACGTAGCGGACCTCGACTCGACTGATTTTGATGCTTTCGGTCGAATCACCTATAACGAAAAAGGCGATACTTTTGGCCAGGAATTGCTGCTTGGCTATACCCAGCCGCGCTGGGATGTACGGGCAGGTGCCATGTATTTCCGCGAGGAGCTTTTCGGGTCCACCTTCGTGCCGACCAATAACATCGAGTTCATCATTCCTGGCGCACCACAGGATGGCGAGTTCAATCAGCGCGGTGACCTTGATGTGGACGCGTATGGCGTGTTTCTACAGGGCACTTATCGCGCCACAGAGCAGTTGTCTGTGACAGGCGGCATACGCTACAGCTACGAAAAACGTGACCACGTCGGCGCGTTTACGTTCTCACCACAGGGCATCGTTAACATCCCGACTGACAAGTCTGACAGCTGGCGTGCATGGACACCGCGCCTCACAGTGGATTATCAATTCGAGGACGGAACCTTGCTTTATGCCAATGTATCGCGCGGCTTCAAGAGCGGCGTTATAAACATTGGCGCGCTGAATGACGCGCTTGATCCGGAGTTCGTGTGGAACTATGAGGTTGGTTTGACGACCCGCCTTTTTGACAATCGCCTGAGTGCGGCTTTTTCTGCGTTCCACTATGACTACAAGGATCTCCAGGTCAGCCAAGTCGACGAATTTAGTACACCCATTACCGAAAATGCCGCGCGGGCCCGTAACCGGGGAATCGAGCTTGAGCTCAACGCACTGGTCTCAGATGAACTAACCATCGACTTTTATGCCACTTGGCTACGAGCAGAATTTCGCGAGTTTGAGACCGCCCAGACGAACCGAATCGACGAAGGTTTGCAGGATTTGCTTGACAACAGGCTGCCCAATGCACCTGATCTCACGTTCACAGTCGGTGCAAATTACATTGCCGCGATGCCAGTGGGGCAACTCAGGCTGCGTGGAGAGTTTGCGTGGGTCGACGAAGTGTTTTTTACTGAGTTCAATAATGCCGATGCCTTCTAGTCCAGTCACAAGCGCATCAACGCTAGCGCACGTTACTCGGCCGGTGATGCCGGCTGGAGCATCGAGGCATGGGCACGCAATCTCACTAATGAGGCAGTCAAGGCTAACAATATCGTAGCGGCGCCTCTGTTTGCCTTCGCGCAGGTGGGTTCACTATATCCACCGCGTACGTTCGGGTTAACTATCGGGTACAGCTTCTGATGCGACGACAATTGGAACCCTCGTTCACGTGGTGAAGAAAGCAGAAGTTGACCATCTGTTCTCCGTAACGGGAAAGACAGCCTTGGTCACCGGCGGGACGAGTGGTATCGGTCTGATGCTCGCCGGGGGCCTGGCGGCATGCGGCGCGCAGGTCTTCATCACCGGGCGGAAGGCCGAGACGCTCGAAACCGCGGTGGCCATGGTGTCCAAGCAAGGCCACTGCCGTGGCATGCATCACGATGTCTCCACTTCGGCCGGCGTGGACGCGCTGGCGGCCGAGCTGGCCGAGCAGACTCAATCGCTGGATATACTGATCAACAACGCCGGGACCACGTGGGGCGCGCCACTGGCGAAGTTCCCGGATTCGGCATGGGATAAAGTGATGTCAATCAACGTGCGCTCGCCGTTCATGCTGGTGCAGCGCTTGCTGCCACAGCTCGAGGCTGCTGGCAGCATGGAAAAGCCGGCCCGCATAGTCAACATCGGTTCGGTGTTCGGCATCAGCCCGGACGTCAGTTTCGCCTACTCGTATGGTGCCAGCAAAGCTGCCATCCACCAACTGACCCGCATTCTGGCACGCGACTTGAGCAGCCGCGGCATCACGGTGAACGCCATCGCACCCGGTTTCTTCCCGTCAAAAATGACCGCATTCATTGAGAAGGATCCTGCCCTGAATGACAGCATCCTAGCGGGTATACCGTTGCGTCGGCAGGGCTGCGCCGAGGACATCGTGGGCGCCGTGCGCTTCCTGTGCTCTGCAGCAGGAAGCTATGTCACCGGTGTGATTCTACCCTTGGATGGCGGCAAACTGCTCAATGGCTGACGCCAGCAGCGGCCTGCCGCGATGACACACGAATATTCAACCGTGACTCTTAAGACCCGCTCGGATCACGAATGGGTGACTCTGAACAGGCCAGACGCCTTCAACGCAATGAACCAAGCCATGATCACGGAGTTGCTCGACTACTTCAGCAATCTGTCGATGGAGTCACATGCACGGGTCGTCGTGCTGACCGGAGCCGGCCGTGCGTTCTGCTCGGGGCTCGACCTCAAGGCGTTCGCCGATGATCCCGGGATGCGCTCGGTCGAGGCTGGCATGCGCACGCAACGAAAGCTTAGCGCTCTGATCCTGGCGATGTGCCGCTGCCCGCAACCGGTGATCTGCCTGCTCAACGGTGTTACCAGCGGCGGCGGACTGGCCTTGGCGCTGGCTTCCGATATCAGGGTGGCGACACCGCAGGCACGCATGAATGCCGCCTTCATCAAGGTGGGACTTTCGGGATGCGACTTAGGCGTAAGCTATCTGCTGCCCCGGCTCGTGGGCGCCTCGATCGCCTCCGAGATGATGCTGACCGGTCGTTTTATCGACGCCCAAAAGGCCGAGTGCATCGGCCTGGTTAGCAGTGTTGTGGCAGCCGAAGAACTCATCGCAACCGGCGAGACGCTGGTGGCGGAGCTGTTGCAGGCCTCGTCGCTGGGGCTGGCGCTCACCAAACAGGCCATCGACATCAACCTTGCCGCCTCGAGCCTCGAGACGGCCGTGGCGCTGGAGGACCGCCAGCAGGTGGCCTGTATCGCTACCGGTGAATTGGCGCGCCGCCAAGCGGAATTTCTTGACAGGTGACGCACCCTGCCGGGCCTGCTCTCAGTCTCAGGAGCACAATATGGACACCTACCGCATCGGCGCTATCACGATCAGGCGTATAGAGGAATGGCAGGGAGAGTTTCTGCCTGCAGACCAGATTTTTACCGGTTTCTCGCGCGCATTGTTTGATCAGCACGCTGTGGAATTCACACCGGATTTCTACCACGAGGACCAAGATCGCTATTTCGGCTTCCTGCAAAGCTGACTGCTGGAGGTCAACGGCACACGCATCCTGTTCGACACGGGTGCCGGCAATGACAAGCATCGTCCCGGCATCCCCCTTTTCGGTGGCTTACAAACCGCGTTCATGGAACGCCTCGGTGATTGCACGGCAAGCCCTGAAGATATCGACATCGTCGTGTGCTCGCACTTGCATGTCGATCATGTGGGCTGGAACACCCAGCTGGTCGAGGATCGGTGGGTGCCCACGTTTCCGCATGCCCGCTACCTATTCTCGGCCGGGGAGCACGCGCTGTTCGTTGGCGATATCCTCCACCACCCCATTCAGGCGCGTTATCCGGACTGGAACTCGTTGTTCTGCGAACATCCCGCCCAGGCTCGCCAGACGCGCCAGACGCGCCAGACGCGCCAGACGCGCCAGACGCGCCAGACGCGCCGCGAGATGCTGCATCAGGCGGCCGCTCTTGATGCACTGGTTTTCCCTGCCCACTTCGGTGGCCAACACTGCTTTCGGATTAGACGCGACGGCGACACGCTGACGCCTGACCTGCACCCCCTCTGACTGGAGCCGACATAGTAAACTTACAGGCAATGCCTGCGGACTACCGCTTCGACCCCGCTGATCCAGACCTGATCCGTAATCCCTATCCCTACTACGCGGCAATGCGTGCAGCGCCAGGACTGCATCGCGCTGCCGGGCCCTACTGGGTGGCGAGTCGCCATGCGGACGTTCGTGACGTGCTGGCCTCGCCGAAGTTCGGTCAGGGTGACTTCACACGCAATATCCAGCTGTTCTATGGACCGGACTTCTACCCGCTGCAGCACTCGTGCTATCGCTGGCTGTCCGAGGTTTTACTGATGCAGGATCCGCCAGCACACACTCGCTTGCGCAGGCTCGTGATTTCAGCGCTCACGCCCAAGCGAATCTCCGACATGCGCCCGCGCATCGAGGCCATCACCGCGGAGTTGCTGGATTCCGTGATGCCGAAGGGCAAGATGGAGGTGCTGAGCGAATTCGCCTATTTGCTACCCACACTGTTGATGTGCGACATGCTCGGCGTTGATGAAGTGGAGCGTACACCGACCGCAATCACGAAACTGACGCGGGCCATTGCGGATGGCTTCCTGGTCTTCGAGACCAGGCCACTCACGGCGCAGGACCTCGCCCTTGAAAACGAGCAGATGGATTACCTCTACGACTACTTTGGCGCGCTGTATGCGCAGCGCGCACAAGCGCCCGGGGACGATCTGACCAGCGCGTTGTCCCTGGCCCGCGAAGAAGATGGCTCGAGCCTGGCCATGTTCGGCGCAGGTTTCGAGACCACCGCTCATATGATCGGCGATGGTCTGCTGTGCATGCACCAGTCACCCTCGGAGTGGCAGCTGCTGGTCAGCGATCCGGACACGTACGCGCCACCGGCGGCGGAGGAAGTGCTGCGCATCGAGTCCTCGCTGCAGGGTAGTTATCGCACTGCGCTGCAGGACGCCGAGGTGGCGGGTACGAAAGTGGCTGCCGGCGAGAAAGTGTTGTGTGTCCTGGGTTCGGCCAATCACGATCCAGCGGAATTTTCCGACCCCGATCGAATGGATATCTCGGAGCGTGATTCCCGCATCATGTCCTTTGGCGGCGGCATCCATCACTGTATCGGGCAGCGGCTGGCGCGCCTGGAAGGGCGTATCGCCTTCACCGCCCTGGCGCGCAGACTGCCGGGGATGCAGGTGGATACAACGGCACCGCGCTGGCGGCCGGGGTTCCTGTTCCGAGGCTTACAGGAACTTCAGGCTAACTGGTAGTTCGTCCGGAACACTGCGTGGACCTGAACAGCCCCCGGGCAACACTCGCCGCCCGGGGGCTTCTTCAACAGCTGGTTCGCGCCAGCCCCTGGATCAGCCAGTTGTCACCGGCACCAGCGTGATCTCGACCCGGCGGTTCAGCGCCCGACCCTGGGTGGTGTCGTTGGTGGCCACCGGGTAGTCGGGACCCATACCCACCGTGAGCAGCCGCTGGCGGTTGACCTGCTGGCCGCCCAGATACTGCGCGACACTGTCGGCACGCCGCTGCGAAAGCGCCATGTTGTAGTCACGCGCGCCGGTGCTGTCGGTGTGGCCAGCCACTTCGATCAAGGTCTGGTCGAAGCGGTTGACGACGATGGCCACCGAGTTGAGCACCTCGAAGAATTCACCCTTGATGGCGGCGCTGTTGGTGTCAAACGTGACATTGCCGTCCATGTTCAGCGTGATGTTGTCGCCCATGCGCGTGACGCTGACACCGCTGCCCTCGAGGCGCTGGCGAAGTTCGTTCTCCTGGCGATCCATGTAGGCGCCGACGGCGCCGCCGGCCAGCGCGCCCACGCCGGCGCCGATCAGCGCACGCTGACGCCGCTCGACGGCATCGCTGCCCGACACCAGGCCGACCACGGCACCCACGCCGGCACCGATCGCCGCACCGGTGGTGGCGCGCGCCGTGCGCTCCTCGCGGGTATAGGGATCCAGTGTCGTACAGCCGGTGGCAAACACGGCAACGGCCAGCAGGCCGGCACCGAGGGATTTGGAAAGATTGGGTCGCATATGGGTCTCCGTTGCGTCTGGCCGGGTAAAAGCCCGGATATTCAGGCCTTATTGTAACGATATTGAACCTGAACGGCTGCTGCACAGCGCACACTGCTTGCATGTTCTGGCAGAACCAACGTGGATTTTCCGCGAAGTTGCAGGGCCGCAAATGCCGGCGTAACTTGCCTGTATGGCCAGTTTGACCCGGCTGCGCACCGGTGGAGATGACATGCTCAAGACACCCGATCAGTGGTTCGATGAATATGGTGCCAGCCACCAGAATCCGGTGAACAAGGTGCTGCACTGGATCTGTGTGCCGCTGATCGTCATCAGCCTGGTGGGCCTGCTGTGGTCGATCCCGGTGCCCCAGGCCTTTATTGAGATCTCCCCGGCATTGAACTGGGGCACCGCCTTCGTCATGGCGGCGACCGTCTATTACTTCATCCTGTCGTTCAGCCTGGCCCTGGGCATGCTGCCCTTCGTGATCGTGGTGGTGCTCGCCGTGGGCTGGATGGATCGCCTGGACTGGCCGCTGTGGAGTCTCAGTGGTGCGATCTTTGTCGTCGCCTGGGCGGGCCAGTTCGTCGGTCATGCACTGGAAGGCCGCCGGCCGTCGTTCTTCAAGGATCTGCAGTTCCTGATGATCGGTCCGGTGTGGCTGCTCGGCTCGGTCTACCGACGCCTGGGCATTCCCTACTGAAAGCCGACCACGCCGCCTACTCCCACCGCAGCGTGTGGCGTATCGCCGCACCGCTGATTCTGTCCAATGTCACCGTGCCGCTGCTGGGCATCGTCGACACCGCCGTCGTCGGCCATCTTGACTCGCCCGACTATCTTGCCGCGGTGGCCGTGGGCGCCGTGGTCTTCGGCTTCATGTTCACGGCTTTCAACTTCCTGCGTATGGGCACGACCGGTGTGGCGGCGCAGCACTTCGGTGCCGACGATGCCGCAGGCCTGAAGTCGCTGCTGGGCCAGTCCCTGCTCGTAGTCGCCGGGATCAGCCTGGCGGTCATCGTCGCGCAGGTGCCGATCCTCGCCCTGGCATTGCGCCTGATCGCACCCGAGTCCGGGGTATCCACTCTCGCCGCCGAGTACTTCCACATCCGCATATGGGCCGCACCTGCGGTGCTGGCAAACTTCGTGCTCGTCGGCTGGTTCATCGGTCAGTCCAACGGGCGCGTGCCGCTGGCCATCATGGTCACTGTGAACCTGCTCAACATCGTGCTCGACATCCTGTTCGTCGTGGTGCTCGACTGGCGTGTTACCGGCGTGGCCGCAGCGTCGGTGATCGCCGAGTACACCGGCGCGGCCCTGGGACTGGTGCTGGCCTGGCGCACGCTTCGCAGGCTGGGGGCGCCGGCGGGTTGGCGGCTGGGCGAGCGCACGGTGTTCGCAAGACTGCTGTCGATCAACGCCAGCCTGTTCGTACGCACGCTGGCGCTGATGTTTGCCTTCGGTTTTCTGACCGCGCAGGGCGCGCGCATGGGCAGCCTGGTACTGGCCGCCAACGCGATCCTGCTGCAGTTCTTCTATCTGCTCTCCTATGCCCTCGATGGGCTTGCCAATGCCGCCGAGGCGCTCGTGGGCCGTGCCGTAGGCCGCCGCGATCTGTCAGGGCTGCGCCGGGCGATTCGCGTGAGCATGCTCTGGTCGGTGGGCTTCGCGGTGCTGTTCTCGCTGGCCTTCGCGCTGGGCGGGCCGCTGCTGATCCGCCTGATGACCGGCCTGCCCGAGGTGCGCGAAGTCGCGTTTGCGCACTTGCCGTGGCTTGTCGCAGCCCCCCTGGTCTGCCTGTGGCCATTTCTCTACGACGGAGTGTTCGTCGGTGCGACGCGCGCGCGCGAGATGCGCGATACCATGCTGCTGGCCGCCTTCGGGGTGTTCGTGCCCGGCTGGTATCTGTTGCAGGGTTTTGGCAACCACGGCCTGTGGGCTGCGTTTCTGGCTTTCATGGCCGTGCGCGGCATCGGCCTGCATCTGTGGCTGGCGAAACTGCTGCGTGACGGGCGCCTGCTGCCGGATGCAGGCAAGCCGCGCGGCACAGACATCGCCTGACGCTGTTCGATCAGGGCACCGGCCATGAGATCATTCGTATGACACACCGATGAACCAGGAGAATTGCACCATGAGGAAGCTGCCGATGTGTTCGCTTGTCGCGTGCCTGCTGCTGGCCGTCGGCGCGCAGGCTGAAGAGCGCAGCGCCGAGGATATTATCGAGTTCGCAGCCCTCACCGCTGGCGGGGATGCCTGGCGCTACGCGAGCACGAATGTCATGCGGGGTCACGCCACCCTGTGCCGGGATGGCGAACCTGCAGCCTGCGTGCACGCCGATGACTACGTGATGTACCGGCTGTACCCCACCGACATCTCCGAGGTGCACGCCGGCACCGGCAAGTTCCGGCTCGATGCCTATGTGGATGGCAAGGTGCTGTTCAAGAACAGCTTCGATGGCACACATTCGTGGACGCATCGGGGACGCGTACCTGAAGACGAGGCGCGTGAATCCCAGGAGAGCAACTTCGGCTTCAGCGCCATCCGCTTTGCCGGGCGCGAGGGCTTTCCCGTGGAGCGGCTGCTTGATGACATGATCGACGGGCTGGACTGCTACACCGTGCGCGTGCATGACCCCTCCGGCGGCAGCACGGTATTCTGGATCGAGCAGGCCACCGGCCTGATCCGGGCGGTGGGCTGGCCCACGCCGCGCGGCTATCACCAGCGCATCTACAGCGAGTTCTACTGGATCGAGGAACCCGGTTTCATGCAACCCGGGCGTGTGCGGCTCTACTACGATGGCCTGAAGGTCAACGACATCTACTGGACCGAAGCCTCGATCAACGTACCCCTTGACGACGAGTTGTTCGTGCTCGGCGAATGAGCACGCACGACGACACACGCTCGCCCTGGCAGCTGCGCGCCAGTCGCGAGGTCTACGCCAACCCCTGGATCCGCGTCGAGGAAGACCAGGTGGTAAAGCCCAACGGGGAGCCGGGCATTTACGGTCGCGTGTGTTTCCGCAACCTGGCGGTGGGCGTAATCCCGGTGGACGACGACGGCCACACCTGGCTGGTCGGGCAGTGGCGCTATCCGCTGCAGCGCTATTCCTGGGAGATCCCGATGGGCGGTGTGCCGCTGGCGGCCGACGTCGAGGCCGGCGCTCTGCGTGAACTCGCCGAGGAGACGGGGCTGGTGGCAAAGCGACTGACTCGCCTGATCGAAGTCGATATCTCCAACTGCATCACTGACGAGCGCGGCGTGGTGTTCATTGCACAGGACCTTACCCAGGGGCCTGCCTCACCCGATGACACCGAGGTACTGCAGCTTCGCCGTGTCCCGGTCACAGAGGCAATCGCGATGGCCGGCGATGGTCGCATCACCGACGGACTCTCGGTGATCGGACTGCTCGCGCTGGCCCGGCGAGGTGCGGCGGGCCAGGGCGAATGAAGCCGCGCATCGCCATCGTCGAAGACGAAGCCGGTCTGCGCGACAACTATGTCGAGGCCCTGCGCCGGCGCGGCTATCAGCCGGCCGGCTATGCCGATCGTGCCTCGGCGATGGCCGCCTTCGAGGCGCGGTTGCCCGAGCTTGTCATCATCGACATCAACCTGGGTGACGAGGTGGAAGGGGGATTCGAGCTGTGTCGGGCACTGCGCGCACGCACTGCCACCCTGCCGATTATTTTTCTTACCGCACGCGCCGCGGAAATAGATTCCCTCTACCGGCTGCGCCAGGGTGCGGATGATTACCTCACCAAGGACATCAGCCTGGAGCACCTGTGTGCGCGCGTGGCCGCGTTGCTGCGTCGGGTCGCGGCGATCGATGCAGCCGGTTCGGGCGAAGTTCTGCTGCGCAGGGGTGCACTGGTGCTGGATGCCAATCGTTTCACGGCGAACTGGCGCGATCAGCCGGTCACGCTGTCGTTGACGGAGTTCTGGCTGGTGCATGCCCTGGCCCGCTATCCCGGCCATGTGAAAAGTCGTCAGCAGCTGATGGAGGCGGCGAGCGTGGTGCTCGATGACAGCACGATCACCTCGCAGATCAAGCGCCTGCGCAGGAAGTTCGCGGCGCTGGACCCGGACTTCGATGCCATCGAGACGGTCTACGGCGCAGGCTATCGCTGGCGCGGGCACGACAGCACGGACGCATGAGGCTGCGTGGCCAGCTGCTGGTGCTATTGCTGGCCACGACGCTGCTGCCGTGGGCGGGCTGCCAGTACGTTCGCGAACTCGAAGACGCGCTGCGCGAAGGCCAGGCGCAGACCTTGCGCAGTGCCGCCATGGCGATGGCCCGAGCGGTGGAACCCGCAGCCGCGGCATTCACAGCCCCCGACACCACGGCAGGGGTGCGCGGCGATGAATTCTATGTGCATCGGCTGACGCGCGCCCCGGAGGTGGACGGCTTCGACGCCGACTGGCCGCTGGAGGACTCCGCGCGACAACGCCTTGCAGATGCAATCTCCTGGGTGCGCGTGGGGCGCACCGACCGACATCTCTATCTGTTCGTCTCGGTGATCGATGATGTCGTTCTCACCGCCGAACCTCGCGCCACGGCGCCGGGCGGGCTGCGGGTTCATGACCGGATCGTCGTCAAGAGCAGCTTCGACAATGGCGAGGGAACCCAGCGGTTCATCTTTGCCGCCGAGGCACCGGGCAGTTTCACACCCCGCCTGGCCGATGCACGCTGGCGGGTCACGGCGGAGCGTGCCGAGACTGTGCTGGCGCACTGGCAGCCGCGGCGCGACGGCTACCAGGTGTAAATCCGCATGCCGCTGGGACTGGTGGGTCCGCGCCTGGGCATCGGCTTCGTCGATGTCGACGTGCCGTCGGAACCAGGGCGCGAAATACTCAGCTGGTCGCGCGGCCACCTGCCCGGGCGACTTGTCGAGACGCAGCCTGCGCTTGCGGCCGTGCTCGAGCGCAACCTGCCCGCGGGCATGCGTGCCGAGGGGATCGATGCGGCCGGGTGGCGGCTC
>JAFIFN010000117.1 GCA_020832005.1 Gammaproteobacteria bacterium
GGTGTCCCGCGGCGCATGCCAGGCCACCTTGCCACCGGTATTGCGCACCACGATGACCTCGCTGACGATCTGCGCGCCGGGCACCTCCAGTGCGGCATCCACATTGGCCTTGAGGGGGATGCGCCGGCCACCGCGAACGCCCTCGTCGGCGGTGATGACTGCGCGGGACTCGCAGTCGATGATGCGTCCGGCCAGCGCGTCCGGCGAGAAGCCGCCGAACACCACCGAGTGCACGGCACCGATGCGCGCGCAGGCGAGCATGGCGATCGCGGCTTCGGGAATCATCGGCATGTAGATGGTCACGCGATCACCCTTGCCGATGCCGCGCGCCTTGAGCACGTTGGCGAAGCGGCAGACGCGCTCATGCAGTTCCCGGTAGGTGATGCGCGCATCACGTGACGGATCGTCGCCTTCCCAGATGATGGCCGTGTCATCGGCCTTGTGCGGCAGGTGGCGGTCCACGCAGTTGGCGCAGACGTTGAGCTCGCCGTCGGCATACCAGCGAATCCGGAAGTCCTCCAGCGCATAGGACACGTCGCGGATCTGCTCGGGGCCTTTGAGCCAGTCCAGCCGAGCGGCCTGTTCCCGCCAGAACCCCTCGTTATCACTGATCGACTGCGCATAGAGTTGCTCGTAGCGCTCGCGTGTCACGTGTGCATGACTGGAAAACGGTTCCCTGACTGGATAGATCCTGCTCATGTGCTCCCCCGACCGCCTGCGGTAAGTGAATCGCGTGCAGCGACGGCCATGTCCGGAAAGTCGGTGAACAGGGCATCGACGCCGACATCCTGCCAGAGCCGCCGCAGCAACTGCATGAAGTCCTGCTCGCCATCGGGCAGTCGATCTGCCCGCAGCGTCCAGGGATGAACTGCCAGTCCCGCCGCATGGGCGCGGGCGGTCAGCCCGGTGTCCCGGCCATCGCGCCAGACATGCCCCAGCCACGGTCCGATGGCATCCACATGACGGGCAAGCGCTGCCAGGCCCTCGTCGCTGAGTGGATCGTGGCCCTGCCAGTCGCCCTGCCCGGCCGGTTCTCGCGCCAGCAGCTGGACCAGCGGCCACTCGGTGCCCCCGGCCCGCAAGGCTCGCAGTTCACCGGGATCAAAACACTGCAGCCAGACCGGCGTTGCCTGTCTTGACAGTTCCGCCTGAGCCAGACAGGCGACCACCGCGGCGCCCAGGTCGATCCCCTCGTTGCGGTGCCACGCGGGGTGCTTGAGCTCGACATACAGGCCGACACCGCGGCTGGTGGCACGATTGAGCCCGGTCAACAGGGTGATTTCGTCTGCCAGCGTATGCAGTCGAAAGCGACCCTGGCGGGGCGGAAAGCGACCGGGAAATACGGCGTTGCGACCGTCTGCCTCGAGACGTTCTGTGACCTCGAGTTCGCGGATCTCTGCCAGCGTGAAATCGCGCGCATACCAGCGACCGTCAGCGCGGGCCCGATGCGGATACCGCCGCACGACATCGGTGACGCGATCCAGGTGAAGATCATGCACGACCAGCAAGGCATCATCGCGCGTGGCGACAATGTCCTGTTCCAGGAAGTCCGCGCCCTGTCCGAAGGCCAGCGCCTTTGCTTCCTGGGTGTGTTCGGGCAGATAGCCGCTGGCGCCCCGATGCGCGATGACGAGTCGCGGCCGGCCTGCAATCATGGGCTCAGGCGCTTTCCTTGACGCCGAGCCGCTCGTGCATCAGCGGACTGGTCGTCGTGTACTGCAGGTGCACCTTCTTGCCCGGCGAGAGATGCTCTTTCGCCGCGAAGGCGGCCAGTGCCGCTTCGTGAAACCCGGAGAGAATGAGCTTCTTCTTGCCCGGGTAATAGTTCACATCGCCGATCGCGAAGATGCCTGGAATGTTGGTCTGGAACTTCTCGGTATCGACATTGATGGTCTTGCGGTTGATGTCCAGGCCCCATTCGGCGATCGGGCCAAGCTTGGGCGCGAGACCCCAGAACACCAGCAGGCTTTGCAGCGATACGGTCATCTCGCGCTCATCGGGCAGGCGCAGCTTGAGCCCGGTGAGCTGGCCTTCGTGTGCGGTAAAGCCCTCGGCGCGGCCCTGGATGAAACGCATGCGCCCGGCTTCGCACAGTGCACGCATCTTCTCCACCGAGGCCGGCATGCCGCGGAATTCGTCGCGGCGATGCACCAGCGTCATCGAGGCGGCCTTGCCACACAGCTCCAGCGTCCAGTCCAGCGCCGAGTCACCGCCACCGAGCACCACGACATGGCGATCATAGAAGGCCTTGGGGTCGCGTACGCGGTAATGCAGCTGCGTGTCCTCAAAGGCCTCGATGCCCTCGATACGCATGCGCCGCGGCTGAAACGAACCTACCCCGCCGGCGACGAATACCGTACCGGCATTGAAGCTCGTGCCATCGGCGGTCACGACATGGAAGCGCCCGTCGTCGCGCTGCTCGACAACCTGTACCTCTTCGCCGAGATGAAACTCCGGCTCGAAAGGCTTGATCTGTGCCATCAGGTTGTCGATGAGCTCCTGGCCACTGCACACCGGGATGGCTGGAATGTCATAGATCGGCTTGTCCGGGTAGAGCTCGGAGCACTGTCCTCCGACCCTGGGCATCGAGTCGATGACGTGGCTGCGGATGCCCAGCAGGCCGAGTTCGAATACCTGGAACAGTCCACAGGGGCCTGCGCCGATGATCAGTGCGTCCGTTTCGATGTCCATGGGGTCCTTTCACATGGTGTTGGTCAGGCCGTGCGCATCGGCCAGGCTTCCTCAGATCTCTGCGCCAATCATAGAAAGTCGATGACTTCCCAGCGCTGGGTGTCTTCGTGACGCGCCTGCAGGCGGATGGCATCGACGATCTCGCGTTCATTCCAGCCCACGACGACGTCGGCACGCGCCGCGACCTCCTCGGGCATCGGATCGACACCGCCGAAAGGCTCGATGGCGATCAGCGGCTTGTCCAGTGCGCCGGCACAGTCGAGCTGGAAGCGCAGCAGGTCCGGGGCGCTGCCGTGCAGACTGGCGATGATGATGACCGCCTCGGCCGGGCGCATCTGCTCCCGCAAGGCATCCTTCATGGCAGGCAGGCCGCCCTGCGCCGGCGCTGCTTCAGGATTCGAGTAGTTGACGTAGAAGAAGTTGCTGGCATGTTCCAGATACTCGAATACGCGCAGATAGTCCGCAGTGGCCTCGAACCCGTGCGCCACGAAGAGCTTGATGGGATTTTTCTCCGACACGTTGCCCCCTCCTTAGCGTCGGGCCGCCCGACGCCACGGCGACGGTATAACCGACCGCCCGTTTTTGCAACGCCAGGGCGCCTGGCAGCGGTCATCGCCGCGTTGTCACGCGACGATGACGTGGCATCAAGTACGCTAGCAAGTACACTACACCGATGCGTCTAATGCTCTACAACATCCGTTATGGTACCGGGACGGGCGCCCAGTTCCACCTGCCGTTGCCCGGTGCCGGCTACGTGCTGGGCAATCACGCCAATCTCGCCAGGCTCACCGAGTTCATCAAGTCCCGGGATCCGGACATCGTCGGTCTCATCGAGGTCGATACCGGCTCGATTCGCAGCCGCCGCATCAACCAGGCGGACGCCATTGCTGCGGCCCTGGGCCATTATTCGGCCTACCAGACAAAGTACGGGGCCGGTTCATTCAACAAGCACCTGCCCATCGTACGCAAGCAGGGCAATGCCTTCCTGGCCTCGCCCCGCGTGGCCGGCGAGCGTTTCCACTACTTCGAGACGGGTATAAAGCGCCTTATAATTGAGCTGGAACTTGATGAAGTTGCTATATTTCTTGTCCACCTCTCTTTGAAGTACCGGCATCGGCATTTCCAGCTTCGGCATCTCTATGACCTGATCAGCAGCCAGCAGAAGCCGGTGATCGTCGCCGGAGATTTCAATACCTTCTGGGGCGGACACGAGATCTACCTGTTCATGAAGGCAGCCGGACTGCGCAGCGCGAATCTCGAAGGCCTGCCCTCCTACCCCAGTCATGCGCCGCGTCGCGAGCTGGATTTCGTGCTCTACAGCGAGGGCATCGAGGTCACCGGGTTCGAGATTCCGCAGGTGAAGTTTTCCGATCATCTGCCGCTGATCTGCGATTTCGAAGTCACGCCACAGGCACAGGCGGCCACCCAGGCCCGCCGGGAGGCAAGCAAGGCATGAACAGTCCGTTGACGCACTGGCAGCGCCATGACGATCCGCAGGGGATTACCTGGCTGACGCTCGATCAGGCTGGCAGCCGCAGCAATACGCTGTCGCGCGCCGTCATCGAGGAGCTGGCGGGGCTGCTCGAGGATCTGCATGGTGCGCCGCCCCGCGGCGTGGTCTTCGCATCGGCCAAGTCGTCAGGCTTTATCGCGGGCGCTGACATCGGCGAGTTCGATGCCTTGACGGATGCCGAGGAGACCTACGCCCTGGTGCGCCAGGGCCAGCAGGTCATCGAGCGTGTCGCGGCCCTGCCCTGTCCCACGGTAGCGATGATCGCGGGCCACGCACTGGGCGGCGGGCTCGAGCTTGCCATGGCCTGCCGCTACCGTGTGTGTGCCGAGGCCGATCAGGGTCTGCTGGGCCTGCCAGAGGTGCAGCTGGGGATTCATCCCGGTTTCGGCGGTACGCTGCGCAGCGTGCAGCTGGTGGGCGTGCCGGCGGCGATGGACATGATGCTGACAGGTCGCTCGCTGCGCCCGGCGCGCGCCCGCGCGCTCGGGCTCGTCGATCGGGTCGTGCCCGCGGCAGAGCTGCGTCAGGCGGCCCGGCAGATGATCCAGCGCCGACCCGCAGCACGACGCGAGCCGCTGACTTCCAGGGCCATGGGTCTTCCCGGTGTGCGCAGCCTGGTGGCGCGGCAATTGCGCAGCAAGGTCGCCTCGCGCGCCCGCCCCGAACACTATCCCGCGCCCTACGCGATCATCGACCTGTGGCGCCGCCACGGTGCCCGTGGCGAGGCTGCGCTGGATGCAGAGGCGCGCTCTATCTCGGCGCTGTTTGCGACGCCGACATGCCGGAACCTGGTCCGGGTGTTTTTCCTGCAGGAGCGCATGAAGGCGTTGGCCCCGCGCGATGTGCCTGCCGCCGGGCACCTGCACGTGATCGGTGCCGGTGTCATGGGTGGCGATATCGCCGCCTGGGCCGTGCTGCAGGGTCTGGAAGTCACGTTGCAGGATCTTGATGCCAAGGCGATCGAGGCGGCATGCAAGCGCGCGGCGAAACAGTTTGAACGACGTCTGAAGCGCGCCGAGCCCGTCGCCGAGGCCACCGCGCGCCTGCACGCGGACCCCGAGGGCAAGGGTGTCACCAAGGCCGACGTCATTATTGAAGCCATCGTCGAACGCCTGGATGTGAAGCGAAAGGTGTTCCAGTCAGTTGAGGCGGCGGCACGCGCCGACGCCGTACTGGCAACGAACACCTCGAGTATTCCTCTGGAAGACATCGCCACGGCGCTGGATGCGCCGGGGCGGCTCATCGGCCTGCATTTTTTCAATCCGGTGGCCCGCCTGCCACTCGTCGAGGTCGTGCACAGTCAGCACAGCGACGATGAAGTCAGTGCCCGTGGTATCGCATTCACGCGCCAGATCAGTAAATTGCCGCTACCCTGCGCGAGCAAGCCGGGTTTCCTCGTCAACCGCATCCTCGCCCCCTATATGGCAGAGGCCATGGCGCTGCACCGCGAGGGCGTGCCGCTGGCGCTGATCGACGAGACGGCCCTGGGGTTCGGCATGCCCATGGGCCCGGTGGAGCTGGCCGACTCCGTGGGCCTCGACGTTGCCTGGCATGTGGCCGAGATTCTCGGTGAGGCCTTCGGTCGCACGCCGCCCGAGGAATTGCGCCGCAAGGTGGAGGCCGGTGAGCTTGGCCGCAAGACCGGCAAGGGCTTCTATCGTTGGGAGGACGGCAAGCCGGTGCGACAAGCCGTCGAGGCGCATGCCGGCACCGCCGACCTGGAGGATCGCCTGATCCTGCCGATGGTCAATGAGGCGGTGGCCTGCTTCGCCGATGGCGTGGTCGAGGACCTCGAGCTGCTCGATGCCGGGGTGATTTTCGGTACCGGCTTCGCGCCGTTTCGCGGCGGTCCGATCCAATATGCGCGTGACCGCGGCCTGGATGCCACGCACCGCAGACTGGTCGAGCTGGCCGGTCGTTACGGAGAGCGTTTCAAGCCGCATTCGGGTTGGGCCAGGCTCATCGAGGACGCAGAAGCGTGAGCCGTTTCAGGCTTTCGTGCGTGGACCCTGTGCTAGGCTGCCGGCTCCCAACGGTGCCGGCCTGCGAATACGACGTCAAATAGATGAGCAGCGGAAAAGCCCTCAAGCCAGAACAGCTGGCGTTCTTCTCTCCCCTGGATGGCTTGAAGAAGGAAAACCTCCAGGCGCTGGCGCGCAAGACACACGTGCGCGAATGTGCGGCGGGCAAGGCGCTGTTCAGGCAGGGCGACGAGGAAAAACGCAGCGTCTATCTGTTGTCCGGTACCGTCGAGCTTCGTGATGGTGAGCAGGTGGTGGCCACAATTCGCGGTGGCAGCGACCAGTCGCGAAACCCCTTGGGGGCCGTGCTGCCTCGCCGATATACCGCAATGGTCGTAGCCAACGCCGAATACATTGCGCTGGACAGTGATCAACTCGACCTGATGCTCACCTGGGATCAGACAGGCAGCTATGAAGTCAGCGAGCTCGGCGGTCCCGGCGCCGAGGGCGATGACTGGATGACGGCGCTGCTGCAGACCAAGGCCTTCCATCGTATTCCACCGGCCAACATCCAGGCCATCTTCATGCGCATGGAGCGGATCAATCTCAAGGAAGGCGATGTCGTCATCAAGCAGGGGGACGAAGGGGACTACTTCTACGTCGTCACCGTCGGTCGCTGCGTCGTGACGCGCGAGACGCCGCTGAACAAGGAGGGTATCCGCCTGGCCGAACTCGGCGTGGGTGACACCTTCGGCGAAGAGGCGTTGATCTCCAATGCGCGCCGCAACGCCACCGTGACGATGCTGAGCAATGGTTCATTGATGCGCCTGGGCAAGGAAGACTTCAGGACGCTGCTCAACGAGCCCTTGCTGGAATGGCTGGAGACTGACGAGGCGGAAAAAATCGTCGCCGATGGCGGGAAGTGGCTGGACGTGCGCCTGCCCAGCGAATTTGAGAACTTTCATCAGCCAGGTGCCGTGAACGTACCCCTTTACTTCATCCGGCTGAAGCTCAAGACCCTGGACACAAACGTGCCCTACGTCGTGTGCTGCGACACCGGCCGGCGCAGTTCGGCTGGTGCCTTCATCCTCAATGAGCGTGGGCTCAAGGCCTACGTATTGCGCGGCGGACTCAACGCGCTGCGCGCTGTCTGATATCACATGTGCCGGCGGGTGGTCCGCCGGGTCGCGCTACATCGTGTGCGTAGGCTTGTCGCCGCCGAGCGCGCCGGCCAGGTAGTTTTCTATCTTTTTCTGCGTGCCACCGCGATCCTGGTCGCTGAACTGCACGCCTATACCCGCGGTGCGCTTGCCCTGCGCGCCCTTGGGGGTCATCCAGATGACCTTGCCGGCGACCGGAATCTTCTCGTCCTCGCCCATCAGGTTGAGCAGCATGAACACCTCGTCGCCGAGGCGATAGCTGGAATTGGTGGGAATGAACAGACCGCCATTCTTGACGAAGGGCATGTACGCCAGGTACAGCGCACTCTTGTCCTTGATGGTCAGCGTCAGCAGGCCGGGCTTGCTCATGCGCTTATGTTAACGCCTCGTCGCCAATTTGAGCGCGAATTCCATCACATCAGGCCGCACGGCGCCATGTCACGAGCAGGGCCTCCAGCCCGAGCGCGATATTGATGCCGCCATCGACGAGGCGTCGCAGCCGGCGGACCCCGTCGTGCAGTTCGAAGAGCCTGCGCGCCGAGCGCGTCGCCGCGACGCCGAGCAGCCGCGCATAGGCCGCATGCGCCTGGTCCGTGGAGCCGCCGGACTGCAACGCCAGGTCGCACAGGACGCGTGAAAGCCGTGTCTGCAGCCAATCCAGAAACCCTGCCGGATCGCCCTTGAGCCAGCTCTCGACGCGTCCTGGCAGGTCTCCGCCCTGCGCCATGAGTTCGGCGAGTTCGTCGCACCAGGTCTCGTCCAGCCGGTCGAGTCCCGCCTGGGCCATGGCCAAGGCGCGCAGGGGCGCGCCACCGGCCAGTTCGAGCAGCGACTGCCAGTTGCGTGCGGGCTCGAGTGCCGACAGCCAGTCTATGGCGGCCTCGCTGGACGGCGGCAGGATGGCCAGTCGCTGGCAGCGGCTGCGGATGGTTGCGGGCAGCCGGCCTGGGGCATGGCTCACGAGCAGCAGGTAGACCCCCGGTGGTGGTTCCTCGAGGGTCTTGAGCAGGCTGTTGGCCGCACTGGTGGTCATCTCCTCGGCCAGGCTGACGATGACCACCCGTGCGCCGCCGCCATGACTGGTATAGCCCAGTTGCTCGATCAGGGCGCGCACCTGGTCCACGCCAATGCTGCGTTTGTCCGGCAGCGGTGTCAGCCAATAGAGGTCTGGCAGCTTTGCTGGTTCAGGCGGCTGGCCTGACATGTCCTCGTGCAGGGCGCCCGCCCAGTCCTTCGGTTCAAACCCGCCGACCAGCGCGCGGCCCAATGCCTCGGCCAGCCGAAGCTTGCCCGTGCCCGGCGGCCCATGCAGCAGCCAGGCGTGTCCCAGACGCGCGCGCGCGCCAGCGGCCGCCAGCGATGCCACCGCTGCCCGGTGCCAAGGAAGTATGTTTATAGTAAAATCCACAATAAGTTATGGACTTTTATTCATGTGGTTTAGGATAAGTTTTTCGACGTGTATCGCCAGTTGCTTCTGGACCTCCTCGAGCGATGCGGTGGCATCCACAACGACAAAACGTCCCGGCTCACGTCGCGCCTGGGCCAGGTAGCTGGCCCTCACCCGCTCGAAGAACGCATGCGTTTCGCGCTCGAACCGATCCTCGCTCCCGCGACCCCGGGTGCGCGCCAGGGCCACCTCCACCGGGGCATCGAGCAACACGGTCAGGTCCGGCTGCACGTCGTCATGGACCCACTCGGCGAGGGTCTCGATACGCGCCGCCGCCTGGCCGCGTCCACCGCCCTGGTAGGCACGCGTGGCGTCGGTGAACCGGTCGCACAGCACCCAGTCTCCGCGGGCCAGCGCCGGGCGAATCAGCTGCTCCACATGGATCGAGCGGGCCGCGAACATCAACAGCAGTTCCGCAGTTTCGGACAGCGGCTCACCGGCATGCAGCACGACGCGCCGGAGTTCTTCGGCCAGCGGCGTACCACCGGGCTCGCGCGTCACCACGACACTGAGGTTGGCACGACGCAGCTGTTCCGCCATTGCAGCCAGGTTGGTTGACTTGCCAACGCCCTCGATGCCCTCGAGCGTAATGAAGCAGCCGGGCATCAGGACTCCTCGGCCGCTGCGCGACGCTCACGCATACGCTGGAGGTAACGCGCAACGGCGCGGTTATGCTCCTCCAGTGTCACGGAAAAGTAGTGGCTGCCATCCGGCCTGCCGGTCGCCACGAAGTACAGCTCATCGCCATCGGCCGGGTTGACCGCTGCGCGCAGCGAACGCTGCCCCGCCAGTGCAATCGGTGTCGGCGGCAACCCATGACGCGTATAGGTGTTGTACGGCGTGTCGCGGCGCAGGTCGTCGCGGCGCAGGCGGTCGCCGAAGTCCGCCCCCAGCCCGTAGATCACCGTAGGATCAGTCTGCAGCCGCATGCCCAGACGCAGGCGCCGCACGAACACTCCGGATACCCGCTCGCGTTCTGCGTCCAGGCCGGTTTCCTTCTCGATGATCGAGGCCAGTATCAGCGCCTCGTAGGGTGATGCCAGCGGCAGCCCCTCGGCACGCTGCGACCAGGCGTCCTCGAGCTGCCGGCGCATGCGTTCGCGGGCCTGACGCAGGATATCCAGATCACTCGTGCCACGCGCGAAGCGGTAGGTATCCGGGAAAAACAGGCCCTCGGGGTGCAGGTCGGGCTCGCCCAGGGCGGCCATGATTTCCGCTGCACTCATGCCGGTATCGCGAACGGCCTCATGGGCGCGCAGCGCGGCGAGCATCTCGTCGAACCGCCACCCCTCGACGACGGTGAGCGGGTGCAGCACTACCCGTCCCTGTACCAGCATCGCCAGCAGGGTTCGAGGCGTGGCGCCTGCGGGCAGCAGGTATTCGCCGGCCTGGATACGCTGATCCGCACCCTGCCATCGCGCCCAGCGCGCGAACACCCGGGGGTGGGTCATGATCTCCCGACCTGCCAGTCCCGTCGCAAGCGCCGAGAGACTCTGGCCGCTGCCGACGTCGAGTCGCGCACCGCCCTCGTCGATGCGCATGGGCGCATCCAGGTAGCGCTCCAGCCACGCGTAGCCTGCCACACCGCCGGCGACTGCCAGCAGGCACAGCATCAACAACGTGATCAGCAGCCGGCGCATCAGGATCGTGCACCTGCAAGCCCCATGGCCTGCTGCAGCTGCCGCGTCACCGGCCCCACGGCGCGTTGATGGTCGCCGAGCCGCCGCACCGGCCAGATACCGATCAGCGCATTGGTCAGGAACAGCTCGTCGGCCGCGGCCAGGGCGTCAAGTCCCAGCTCGCACTCCTCGCAGCTGAGTCCCAGTGCGGCTGCCTGGCGCCGCACGGCGGCACGCATGACACCCGCGACCCCACAGGTGGCCAGCGATGGTGTCAGCAGCCGCGACGCCTTCACCGCGAACACGTTGCTCATCGTGCCGCATACCACGTGGTTGTGTGTATTCATCATCAGCCCTTCCTGCCAGCGTTTCCCGGACCACTCCCGCCGGGCCAGTACCTGCTCGAGGCGGTTGAGGTGCTTGATGCCGGCCAGCTGCGGGTTACTGCCCAGGCGGGTATCACAGACCCGCACCGCCACGCCCCGAGTGTAGTGGCTTGCTGGCCAGGACGGCCAGGCGAACACGCCCAGCATTCGTCGGGGTTGCGGGCGCGCCGGGGGCGCGTAGCCGCGTGGCCCCTCGCCGCGGGTGATGATCAGCTTGATGACGGCCGCATTGTGCTGGCTGGCGGCCAGTGCCGCGAGTTCGTCGCGCAGCGGTGTCAGCACGCGGCGCGGCAGCCCCAGGCGTTGGCAGCCCTCGGCAAGGCGCGCCAGGTGCAGGGGCAGATGGCGTATGCGTCCATCCAGCACCGCCATGGTCTCGAACAGCCCGTCGCCGTATTGCAGGCCCCGATCCTCGACCGCAACGTGCTCGCTGCGCCGCCCGTCAATCAGCCACATCAGCCGGGCACTCCAAGGGCCAGCAGCAGGCCACGTGCCTTGGCGCGCGTTTCGGCCAGTTCACGTGCGGGCAGCGAATCTGCAACGATGCCGGCGCCGGCGCGCAGTTCCACTGTGCGCTGCTGCTTGACCAGCGTACGAATGAGAATATTCAGGTCCATGCTGCCATCCCGGTTCAGATAGCCCATCGAGCCGGTATAGGGCCCGCGCGGCTGGCCTTCCAGCTGCGCGATGATCTCCATGCAGCGTACCTTCGGACAGCCGGTGATGGTGCCGCCCGGAAACACTGCTGCGATGGCCTCGCCAGGCGTGACCCCGCGGCGCAGCCGACCGCTGACGTTCGAGACGATATGGTGCACGTGGGCGTAGCTTTCCAGCACCATGAATTCATCCACGACAACACTGCCGGCGATGCAGATTCGGCCCAGGTCATTGCGCTCCAGATCAATGAGCATGACATGCTCGGCGCGCTCCTTTGGGCTGCGGTGCAAGGCCCGGCGCAGCTGGCGGTCGGTATGTTCAAGCGCATCGCGAGGCCGCGTGCCCGCAATCGGCCGGGTATTCACCCGCCCGTCACGTACGCTGAGCAGGCGCTCGGGCGAAGAGCTGATGATGCTGAAATCATGAT
>JAFIFN010000118.1 GCA_020832005.1 Gammaproteobacteria bacterium
GGCCCCACCGGGGTCGGCAAGACCACGACCATCGCCAAGCTGGCGGCGCGGCACTGTCTGCGTCATGGCCCAGAGTCACTGGCGCTGATCTCCACCGACAATTTCCGCGTGGGCGCGCAGCGCCAGCTCGATGCCTATGGCGCCATTCTCGGCGTGGCGGTGCGTCGCGCCGAGACCGGCGATGACCTGCGCCGGCAGCTCGAGGAACTCTCCGACCGTCGGCTGGTGCTGATCGACACGGCCGGCATGGCGCCGCGCGACCGTCGGCTGGCCGAGTCGCTGGGCCGTCTCGCCGACGCCGGCAACATCCGCCGCATGCTGGTGCTGTCGGCCAATATGCAACTGGCGGTGATGCGCGATGCCGTGCGCTTTTTCGGTGGCGACACGCTGGCGGGGATCACGCTGACCAAGCTTGACGAGAGCCCGGGGCTTGGCGCGGCATTGTCGATCCTGGTCGAGACCGCGCTGCCGGCCGTCTGGCTCAGCGAAGGACAGCGCGTCCCCGAGGATCTCAAGCTCGCCCGGGTGATTCACCTGCTCGGCTGGGCCAGCGATGTCGAGGCCAGCGATGAAGCCGGACGCGCGCCCCCCGCTCCGTTCGCCCATCGGCCTGCGAGCTTCCGGGAGGTGGCGAATGCAGGCGTCTGAGCTGGGTGACCAGGCGGATGGGCTGCGTGCGTTGGCCACCGCTCGCCCGGTGAAGGTGATTGCGGTGACCAGCGGCAAGGGCGGGGTCGGCAAGACCAATGTGTCGGTCAACCTGGCCGTGGCCTTGGCCGAGCGGGGGCGTCAGACGCTGCTGCTCGATGCCGATCTCGGGCTCGCCAACGTGGATGTCCTGCTCGGTCTGAAGCCGCGCGCCGACCTCTCGCAGGTGCTCGCCGGGGAACTCGATCTCGAGGACATCCTGCTGGAGGGCCCGGCGGGTCTGCGAATCGTGCCGGCCGCCTCCGGCGTCAGCCGGATGGCCGAGTTGACGCCGCGTGAGCAAAGCGGGCTGATCAGCGCCTTCTCGACGCTGCCGCTCAGCGTCGAGGTGCTGGTCGTGGATACCGCCGCAGGCATCGACAGCCGGGTGCTGGGGTTCTGCCAGGCCGCCCACGAAGTGCTGGTGGTGGTATGCGATGAGCCGGCGTCGCTGACCGATGCCTACGCGCTGATCAAGGTGCTTTCACAGGAGAGAAACGTGCGCAGATTCCAGGTGCTGGCCAACAGTGTGGGGGATGCGGAGCACGGCCGCAGGCTTTACCAGAAGCTGCTGTCGGTGTGTGACCGGTTTCTCGATGTCGCCGTGATGTATGGCGGCTGTATCCCCGAGGATCCGCGGCTACGCCAGGCCGTCAGGGTGCAGAAACCGGTGGTTCAGGCGTTCCCGTCGAGCCCGTCGGCCCGGGCATTCAAGGATTTGGCCGCTCGTGCCGATAACTGGACGGTACGCCGTGAGAGTGACGGCCAGCCGGTGTTTTTTCTCGAGCGGGTGCTTGCAGCATCGCGCGAGTGGTCTGGCGCAGAGGTGGCAGCCCATGTACGCGGCTGAACACCAGCGCGAGGGCGACCTGCTGGTGGGTCGGTACATGGACCTGGTGAGGCGGATCGCCTACCACCTGCTGGGCAGGCTGCCGTCGACGGTACAGGCGGAGGACCTCATCCAGGCAGGCGTCGTCGGACTGCTGGAGGCGGGGAAGGGCTTTGATGATGCACATGGCGCGAGTTTCGAGACCTATGCCGGCATCCGCATCCGCGGTGCGATGCTCGATGAGGTTCGTCGCCAGGACTGGGCGCCCCGCTCGGCGCACCGCAACAACCGCCAGATCACTGAGGCGACGCGGACGGTGGAGCGGCGTACCGGTCGCGAGGCGAGTGCGGTGGCGGTGGCCGCTGAGCTTGGCATCTGCGTTGACGAATATCACGCGATGCTGCAGCGGGTCGCGGAGGCGCGGGTGTTCAGTCTGGAGCAGTTGCATGAAGAGGCTGGCGGTTACGACGACAGGCTCGAGGGCGGCTCGGCGGACCCGGCACGAGAGTGCGTACGCCAGGCCTTTGCCGAGAATGCCATCGAGGCGATCGAGAGTCTTCCGGAGCGCGAACAGCTGGTGCTGTCGCTCTACTACGACGAGGAGTTGAACCTCAAGGAGATCGGTGAGGTGCTGGGCGTGACGGAGTCGCGGGTCTGCCAGATCCATGGCCAGGCGCTGGCGCGGCTGAGGGCGCGTCTGGACGAGTGGGAAATGCAGGAGGTCATGGCCTGAGGCCGGGCCCTGATCGAGGTGAAGCGGACACGGTGGTCGTACAGCCGCCGGCAGGAGGAACGAGTGGACAAGTCAATGAAGATCCTGATCGTCGATGACTTCTCGACGATGCGGCGCATCATCAAGAATCTGCTGCGTGAGCTCGGATTCAACAACACGGTAGAGGCGGATGACGGCGATAGCGCATTGCCCGTGCTGAAGGCGGGCGGCATCGATTTTCTGATCACCGACTGGAACATGCCGAACATGCCGGGCATCGAACTGCTCAAGCATGTACGCGCGGATCCTGCTACGCGGGACCTGCCGGTGCTCATGCTCACGGCCGAGGCCAGCCGTGAGCAGATTGTCCAGGCCGCAGAGGCCGGGGTGAACGGCTATGTCATCAAACCATTCACCGCGCAGACGCTCGAGCAGAAGATCAGCAAGATCTTCGAGCGCCTGGCAATGGCGAGTTGATGCCATGGCCGTGCCGACCGAGGACTGGCAGGTTGCCCGTGAAGATCTCTCCCGGATCACGGCCGAGCTGCGCGATACCCTCGCGACATTGCGGGTATCGGCGCAGCTTGCGGGTCTCGTCAAGACCGATCTGACCGACGCGCAATCGCAGCTGGGCCAGGTGCTGGAGCTGACCGAGCAGGCCGCCCATGACACGCTCACCGCTGTGGAGTCTTCCCTCCCGCTGGCGCGCGGTATTGGCGAACAGATCGGCGAGTTTCGCATGCAGGCGGCGGACGCCTTGGCGCGCGACGAACGCCTCGTCACCCTGCTCGACGGGATCGAAGGTGCCGCGGAGACCGTCAAGATCCATCTCGGCGAAGTCCTGATGGCCCAGGGCTTTCAGGACATTACCGGCCAGATTGTTCGCCGGGTGGCTGGTCTGGTCGAGGAGCTTGAACAATGCCTGTCGGCGCACGGCTGCGATATCGACGAGGCCGAGCGTCAGCTGCGCCAGGAGGCGCGCGAGGCCCATGGCCAGGGGCCGGTCCGCCCCGACGCGAATCGCCGTGATGTGGTCAGCGGACAGCAAGATGTCGATGACCTGTTGTCCGGATTGGGCATCTGAGACGCCGCTGAGCGCCGGAGAGGGATATGGACGAGGAACTGCTTGAGGATTTCCTGGTGGAGGCGGGCGAGCTGATCGACGCGCTCGACGGCCAGCTGATTGATCTGGAGAGCCGTCCAGAGGACACGGAACTGCTCAATGCGGTGTTTCGCGCCTTCCACACCGTGAAAGGTGGCGCGGGCTTTCTGGGGCTGTCGCCCCTGGTCGAAGTCTGTCATGACGCAGAGGAGGTCCTGAACGCCCTGCGGGGGGCGCACCGGGCGCTGGATGCGGCCGCCATGGATGCGATCCTCGGGGCACTCGATGACGTCCGGCGGATGTTCGGCGAGATTCGCGCGGGCCGGCCACCATCGCCGGCCACACCCGCGGTGCTCGCAGCCCTGCGTCGCACTCTGGCCGACGAACATGCGGTGGCCTCGGTCGAGGCTGAGTTCGCGGCGGAAGAGGCCGGCGCCCGCGGTCATCAGGCGTCGCCGGCCGCGCGGGTGCTCGAGCAGCCGCGGCAGACGGACCCGGTAGAAGCGGCGTTCGAGCAGATGCTGGCGGCCAGCGCGCCCCCGGCGTCGCCAGAGGCTGAGGCCGGCGGTGCTGACGATCTCATCACCGATGACGAGTTCGAGGATCTGCTCGATCAGTTGCAGGCGGCAGGCAAGGGGTCCGCAGCGACTCCGCCGGCCGAGGTGAAGCCCGAGCCCCCCGCATCCCCTGCGCCCCAGCCCGCCCCGTCGACGGCTCGCGCTGAGGCACCGTCACCGACGCCTGGCGCAGCGAAAGGGGCGTCTTCGTCCGCGTCGGCGAGCGAGCCGGTAGAGGCGACACTGCGTGTGGCGTCCGCACGCATCGACGGCATCATGAATCAGGTGGGCGAGCTGGTGCTGGTGCGTAACCGGCTGGCCGCGTTACGGGCGCGAGTGGGGGACGAGGAGGTCCAGCGGGCGTTTGCCCAGCTCAACCTCGTGACCTCTGATCTGCAGGCCTCGGTAATGCATCTGCGGATGCAATCGGTGGGCAAGGTGTTCGGCCGCTTTACCCGGGTGGTGCGCGATCTCGCGCGCCAGCTCGACAAGCAGGTCGAGCTCGTCACCGAGGGCGAGAGCACCGAGCTCGACAAGGGCATGGTGGAGAGTCTCGTCGATCCGCTGGTGCATCTGGTGCGCAATGCCGTGGACCACGGGATCGAGTCCCCGGCCGCGCGTGAGGCGGTCGGGAAATCCGCCTGCGGTCGGGTGACGCTCTCGGCCCGTCAGGAAGGCAGCCATATCGTGATCATCGTTGCCGATGATGGCGCGGGCATGGATCCAGAACGCATCCGGAGCAAGGCGATTGAACGCGGACTCATCGACAGTCGTACCGCACTGCAGATGCCCGAGGAAGACGTGCTGCAGCTGATCTTCATGGCGGGGTTCTCGACGCGGGATGCCGTGAGTGAAGTCTCAGGCCGCGGGGTCGGGATGGATGTGGTCCGCAGCCAGATCGCCCGGATCAACGGCCAGGTCCACCTGCAGTCGGAGAGCGGCGGCGGCTCGCGCGTGGTCATCCGTCTGCCACTCACGCTCGCGATCCTGCCGACACTCATGGTGGTTGTCGACGATCGACGCTTTGCCCTGCCGCTGCCGGTCGTTGACGAGATCATTGAGTTCAATCGCCAGGAACGTACGGTTCTGGATGGGCAGGAGGTGTTGTCCCGCCGAGGCGAAGTGCTGCCGCTGCTGGATCTCTATCGCTGGCTCAAGACCGACGAACCCGCTCCTGAGGATCAGTCGGTGGTGATCGCCACCGCCGGGGATCGTCGGGTAGCGCTGGTGGTCGATCGCCTGCTTGGCCAGGAGGAGGTCGTCATCAAGAGTCTGGGTCGGCGATTGGAAGCGTTGCCCGGGTTCGCCGGCGCCACCATCACTGGCGATGGCGATATCGCACTGATCATCGATGTCGCGAGCCTGCATGCGCACTGGGGCGCGCTCTCGGATGCAGCTGAAGTGTCGCTCGAGCTCGTGGCGCCTTCGGTGCGGGTGCCGGCCGGAGTCTGAACGCGATGCGCGCCGACATCCTCAGTGTCATTGGAGTCCTGCTTGCGCTGGTCGCCATCCTGGGCGGCTCGGTGCTCAAGGGCAGTGGTCTGGCGGCATTGTGGAATGGCGCGGCGTTCCTCATCGTCATTGTGGGGACATTCGCTGCCGTGTTTATTCAGGTGCGGCTGCCGGTGTTCTCCCATGCATTCGCGATCGTGCGCTGGATTTTCGTCTCGCCGGTTCGCGACGCCGAGGAGCTGCTGCAGAAAATTCTCTCCTGGAGCCAGATCGCCCGGCGCGAGGGCTTGCTGGGACTGGAAGAGGCCGCGGAACAGGAGACGGATCAGTTCATTCGCAAGGGCCTGATGCTGCTGGTCGATGGCGCCGAGCCGGAGACCATCCGCCATGTGATGGACGTGGAGTTGGATACCCGTGAGCAGTTCGACCAGCAGGGCGCCAAGGTGTTCGAGAGCCTGGGGATCTATGCCCCCACGTTGGGGATCATCGGTGCGGTGATGGGCCTGATCGCGGTCATGCAGAGTCTGGCCGAACCCGACAAACTCGGCGCGGGCATCGCCACGGCTTTCGTCGCGACGATCTACGGGATCGCCGGGGCGAACCTGGTGTTCCTGCCGGTGGGTAACAAGCTCAAAAGTGTCATCCAGGTGGCGAGCAACGAGCGTGAGATGATCATCGATGGGTTGGTGGGGATCGCCCGCGGCGACAATCCGCGCAATATCGAGACCCGTCTTCGGGGGTATCTCGTAGGCGGTGCCCCGTGAGCCGACGACGCCGTCACGAGGAGCACGCCAACCATGAGGCCTGGGCCATTCCTTATGGTGACCTGGTCACGCTGCTGCTCGCATTTTTCGTGGTGATGTACGCCTTGTCGTCGATCAACGAGGGCAAGTACCGCATCTTGTCGGACTCGCTGGTGGCGGCTTTCCGTGCATCACCCAAGTCACTGGAGCCGATCCAGGTGGGTGAGCTCTCGCTGGCACAGCATGAGATTGATCTGCGCCAGCAACGGGTGCTCGTGCCCATCGAGATCGACAGTCTGCCCGATCTTCTCGACCGTGATCTCGAGATCAGGCGCAGCAATGCATTGAGCGCAGCGGATGCCGCCGCGGCCGCCGACATGATCGACGAAATTACCGATGCGCTTGAAGAGGCGCTCTCTGAACTGATGTCCGCGGACATGGTCAGGCTGCGGCGTGACCAGTTCTGGGTGGAGATCGAGATCAATACCAGCCTGCTGTTCCCCAGTGCCAGCGCGGAGCTGACCCGCGAGGCCGCCGATATCGTCTACCGGGTCGGCAGCATTCTTGCTGGCAAGGCGACTCGGGTTCAGGTGGAGGGTCATACCGATGTGCTGCCGATTCGCACGGAGCGGTTTCCGTCGAACTGGGAACTCTCCACCGCGCGAGCCTCGACCGTGGTGCGCATGTTGGCGACCGCCGGTGTGGACCCGGCGCAGCTCGCGGCGGTGGGCTATGGGGAGTATCGCCCTGTGGCCGACAATGCCACCCCGGCGGGTCAGGCGGAAAATCGCCGGGTGGTCATTGTGGTGATGGCCAATCCTGAGCGCGAGTCTGAGGCGACCCTCGCCGCGACTGGGGCAGGGGAGCGCTCATGAAGCTCTGGGCGGTGGCCAATCAGAAAGGCGGCGTAGGCAAGACGACCACAGCAGTGATTCTTGCGGGTCTCTTGGCCGAGCGCGGTGCCCGCGTGGTGCTCGTCGATCTGGATCCGCACGCCTCCGCCAGCGGCTGGTTGCTCTCGGGGTCGTCGCCCCGCGAGGGCGTTGGCGCGCTGTTCGCCGGGGCGGACGGCGCACCCCCCATCGAATCACTGCTGGAACCGACGTCGCAACCGGGGCTGCAGATGCTGCGGGCGACCCCCGCGCTGGCGGCGGTGGAACGTCGCCTCGCGACACAGTCTGGCATGGGGCGCGTCCTGGCAACTGCGCTCGGGGCGCTGCGCGCGGACACCGACTATGTCCTGCTCGATTGCCCGCCAACACTCGGCCTGCTGCTGGTCAACGCCCTGGCCGCGGCGGAGCGGGTGATTGTGCCGGTACAGACCGAACCGCTGGCACTGGAGGGCTTGCGGCGGATGCACGAGACTCTGGTGATGATCGGACGCTCGCAGGATCGGGTCATCGATCACTGGACG
Organism: Gammaproteobacteria bacterium; assembly: GCA_020832005.1. Lineage (GTDB taxonomy): Bacteria > Pseudomonadota > Gammaproteobacteria > Steroidobacterales > PWYM01 > PWYM01. Next base: position 7,497 of record JAFIFN010000118.1, read on the forward strand.
GTCCCCACACTCTACGATCAGCGTACACGCGCGTCGCGGGACGTCCTTGAGCGATTGCGGACAGATTTTCCGGAGGGTCTCTGGTGCGGTGTCATTCCGGTCGACACCCGCTTGCGCGATGCCAGTCTCGCCGGGGCACTGCCCTCGCGCTTCTGTCCGCGCTCGCGCGCCGTTGGCGTCTACCGACTCCTGCTGGCTGCGCTGCTGGGGGAACGGTCGCGGGATGCGGCGGTGCCCTGGGATGAAGTGCACGCCGAATCGGCGGAAGAGGAGGCTGCGGCATGACATCGGCGGCCAGCGACACCAGTAGCGACGACGCACTGCAGGCGTATCTTGAGGAACTGCTGGGTCGCGGCCCGGCCGATGGCGCGCCCCTGGTGGAGACCGCGCTCAGTGACGCCACGCGCCCGCCGCAGCCGGACCCCAAGGCCGAGCCGGAGTATCGACTGCTGCGGGCCGGCAGCGTGAGGGTCGCGCTGGCCGCCTCAGCTGTAGCTCACGGCGGGACAGCGACCGGTGAACACGGTGACCGGGGTCGCCGGTGGCTGGATCTCGCCAGTGTGCTGCACGGGCATCCCGTGACAGTGCCATCTCCAGTGGTGCCCGTCGTCCTGGCGGAGACGCCGGATTGGGGGCTGTCAGTGGATGCCGAGGAAGGGGTCGTGCAGGTGGCCGATGACGGGGTTACCTGGCGCGTGCCGCGCGTCGGTCGTCGCTGGCTCGCGGGTCTGATCCAAACACATGGTGCGGTGGTCATCGACTCCGCAGCACTGCTCGAGGAGGCGGAGGGACATGGAATCCAGGGCGCTTTATAAGGCGATGCTCGACGCGCGTGACCTGCTGGATGCTGGCAACAGCGGCAAGCAGGTCAAGACGGGTGAGCGCTGCATCGCGTTTCGTGTGGGCGGTGAGTGCTACGCGATCGAGCTGGTGGTGGTGAAGGAGGTCATTACACCGCCACCGATCGTGCCGGTGCCCGGCGCATCGTCGGAAGTTCTCGGTGTCATCAACCTGCGAGGCAGCGTGGTGACGGTGATCAACAGCCGGCGTGTGCTTTCGCTCGACGGCATGCCGAGCGGCGGTCAGGCGCGGGTGCTGGTGCTCGATGAGGACGGCCAGGAAGTGGGGGTGCTGGTGGATTCGGTGGATGACATCCTCCACGTCGACGTGGATGCGCTTGACCCTGTGCCGGCCGAGGGCTCAGGCGCGACCACGGCGCATGTGCGGGGCGCGGTGAACATTGGCGAGGAGATCGCCTTTCTGCTGCACCGGTCTGGTCTGACCCGTCTTGCCGCATAGTGTCGCGTGAACATTCGCAGGATCAGCGATTATCCTGTCATCCCGCCACTGGCGCCGGTGGCCCGTGTCCGGCGTCCACGCCAGCACGACAGCGAACCCCGCGAGGGCGAGCATGACGCCGGGCCGCCGCCAGAAGATAATGACAAGCCCGCGGATTTGGATGACAATCCAAAGCGTGGTCGACCCGGGAGGCTCGTGGACAAGTTCGCATGACGGCGCTGCCGGACACCGCTCTGCTGATCTACCTGATGTGGGGGCTCGCGCTGCTGGTCCTCGTCGGGGTCCTGTCTTGGAGTTATTTCCGCGTGCAGAGCGAGGTGGTCACCCTGCGCGGGCGTATCGATCAACTGCAGGGAGAAGTGCACGCCCTGCAGCGGGTGCTGCGGGATGTGCATGATGATGGCCATCAGACCCGCCGCCTGGAAGCCGAGCTCGAAGAGCGCGTGGCGCTGCTGTCACGGCAGCAGGAGCAGCTGATGCTTCGTGACGCCGACACCGGGCCTTATTTTCAGGCGATTCGCCAGGCGCGGCAGGGCGCCACACTCGATGAGCTGCTGGCACGCACTGGCATCTCGCGCGGGGAGGCGGAACTGATCCTCGCGCTGCACGGCGGTATGGAGGAAGACAGCCAAATCGAGCAGACGTGACCGCTCACGTCGAATGCTTCCGGTGACCCGGCGCGGCCTGGGCGTCACCCAGGCTCCACCACAGGCGCATTCGCGATGTCAGCCGCGCGCACAATCACGCCGTACCAGCCCAAGCCATCGTACTCCTGATAGCCTACAGTCCGCGCGTACGCAGTCAACCTGCCTTCGCGGTCGTGGAAGCAGCCGCGGGGCGTCTCGCCGGCGCCCGAGGCCGGTAGCGCGTAGGGCAGGTCCAGCCCGCCGGCGTCGGATGCCGCGATGATCCGATGTTCGGCGTCCAGGATCAGCGCGCGATGGGTCAGCAGTTCGTCCTCGGTGAATCCGGACTCATCCCGTACCACGGTTTGCGCTTCACCTTGCCAATCGAAGTAGACGGTGAGCACCCCCAGCGGCGTCCCGTCAACCCGTCCACCCTCGCGCACGGCAGTGGCATACGCCAACACCCGTCGACCACCATGCAGACCACTGGCATGCACCGCCGACACTGCGTACTCATCGCCACTCCTCAGCTTCGCGGCTTTGCGAAACCACGGCTCCTTGGAGGCCAGGTGGGCGCTCGAGTGTGCATGTTTCTGGCCGATGGCCGAACACAGTACCCCACCGTTCAGGTCGAACAGGACGATGTCATGGTAGACGGTGTAGTAGCGGTGGATCGTGCGCAGCCGCTCAGCCGCCCGCTGAAGATGTGCTGGAGCAGGGTCTCCCGCAGCGGCACACAAGGCCTCCTCGGTGGCCCACCAGCGCACGTCCGCCGTGCGCTCGAACAGGTTGCGAACAAGCAGTTGCACCAGGTTGAGTGCCTGCTGAATCAATCTGTTGCCTTCGCTCTGTTCGAGTGACTGTTCGAGCGTTGCGGCATCTCTTTCGGCAGAATGCACCGTCTTGAGGACTTCCCGGGAGAACGCCTGGGCGTTTTCGCGCGTCTGGTCCGCCAGTTTCTTGATTTCCTGTGCCACGACCGCGAAGCCTCGACCGGAGTCACCTGCGCGCGCGGCCTCTACGCTGCTGTTCATCGCCAGGATGTGGGTTTGCATCGCGATGTTACCGTTCAGTTCGCTGAAATTCTCAACCCGCCCCTTGATGTTCTCGATGCTCTTGCGTAGCGCGATATGCTTCATGATGACGACCACTCCTTTTGCTGCTTTTAATGCGCGTCAAACCTGCCGGCTCGATTTGCGTGTTCCTTGTTTTTTTTGGGATGCCTAGAAATGCATAGTGCTCCGCGATAGATGCCTCAGGTAACCGGTCTGCGCGCGCTGTCCCCAGACATCGGCAGCGGCCTGGGATGTCAGAAAAACATCCACGAAATGCCAAGGCCCAGTTGCGTATCAGCGGTCTCGCCCGAGAGCCGTGTCAGTACATAACTATCGATCTGAAACCCGGCGGTGGCACGCCAGATAAGCCCGAATCCAGCGACGGAAGCCTTTTCGTCGCCAAACCACGCGCCCGCTTCGACAAAGGCGGACAGGTTGCCAGTAATCGGGGCGCCATACGTGGTGGCCAAAACCAGCTGCTCTCGCTGCTGGTACCCTCCCACTGCAGCATCGCATCGATCTCATGACCGTCCGCTGGGAGTGCCCAGCTGGCAACAAGCCCCAGATCCACGGCGTTGCGAGAGGCTTTGAAATCCGCATGGCCCGTGTTCAGTGTCAGCCCTGCCTGCAGGGCCACCGCGTCGGCAGCGAGAGTGGCCGCCATGGTCGCAGACGCATCGTGTCTGAGCCCAACGCGGGCATCGCTGTAACCTGTTCGAGTGGTGGTGCCCTGGGCTGTTTTCACTCGCTCACGCACCAGAGGCGCCATCTCAAACTGTACTTCCCAGTGCGGCGTCAAGCCATAGCGAAACAGGCTGTGCAGTTCGCTGTCCAGCAGTCGCTCCTCGCCTGAGGTGGTGCGGCTGAGTTGGGGTAACCCGAGTTCCAGGGACCACACACCGGCAGGCAGCACTGACGGTGGAAACAAAATGCCCGGGCGATCAAAGTCAGGCCAGTCCGCGGCAGACCAGACAGGGCTGAGCAGCAGCGACGTGAGAATGAACACTCTAGACACTTTCAGCTCCCTGCTGGAAATCGGTTGGACAAAAGCAAACCCGAACTCTGGGAGGATGTTCTTTTCATCCGCCGTGATGCCGATAACGTCGACCACGCCCGCGTTGTTGCGACTGCCCGGGCATATCGGTCCGGATTGCGGTTTCTTGAGCTCGTTTCAGTGAGGCGAGTCGTGTTCTGAGGGGCTGCTCTTGGTCTGACAACCGATCATGTGGCTTTCTCAGTTCACGGGAAGCGGATTAGAATCACCAGTATGAAAGATCAACGCAGCGAGTTTGCAATTCTGTTCGTGTGCATGGGCAATATCTGCCGATCGCCGACAGCACACGGGCTGGTGCGGCACCGGCTGCGCGAGCGTG
>JAFIFN010000119.1 GCA_020832005.1 Gammaproteobacteria bacterium
CCCTCGCCGCCCTTGTCGTCACCGCATTTGCCTTCGCCGCACTTGCCTTCGCCGCCCTTATCGTCACCCTTGTCATCGCCACACTTGCCTTCACCACATTTACCCTCGCCGCACTTGCCCTCGGCGAGCACGGTGTCGGCCATGTAGCCACTGTCGAGCACGTTGAGCTCGAACGGGTTCGAGGCTTCCGAGGCGATTGCGCCGGCGGCGAAAGAGGTGGCCATTGCGGTGCCAAGGGCCAGTGCGAGGGTCTTGCCAGTCGTCTTTCTAGTCATATCGTATGCTCCATGGGTTTGAAATAACACGGGATGTGCTGCGTCGTCGATCAATTCTCCGGACCGACCGTGTGCGGACTGCACTTAGTCTAGCGCGAAGCGGGCTGCGCCTCTCGCCCGCCCGGTGGTGACAGACCCTCTGGGCCGGCCTGGCTGCGGAAACGCCGTGCAATCAGGTGATCGACACTCAGCCGCCCGGCGCCGGCGAAAAACAGCGCCAGCACCATCACGAAGTAGGTCGCGGCCCACTCGATGCCGTTCTTGGCAACGATGAAGTTACCTTTCTCGCTCAGCCAGCGCCAGTTGCCATGCTCGCGCAGCAATGCGCGGGCCGCGTCCTGGCGCTGCCGGGCCTCGGCGGCGGCTTCCGCCTCGATGCCGAAAGTGTACTTGCTGGCGAACGGACTCATGGGATCGTGCACCGCCTGCCAGCCGCTCTCCCAGTGCACGGTGGTGGCGGCCACGAGCATGGTCACCAGCAGCGGGATGGCGATCCAGCGCACGGCAAGGCCCAGCAGCAACAGGATCGCACCGAAGGCCTCGGCGAAAATCACCAGTGAGACCATCAGCCAGGGCAGCGGCAGCCCCAGACCCCAGTCGGCGTTGCCGAACCAGTTGACGGTATCGGCAAACGATCCTGCCTTGTTCATGCCCGCCACCCAGAACACCGGCACGAGATACAGCCGCAGGGTCAGTGGACCGAGAAAATCCACCCGTCGGGTGGCGTCCATCAGGTCCTGCAGGCGATTCAGGACGCGGGTCATCAGCATTTCTCCCCTGGCAGCCACAAGTGCGAAGTCCGGTCGTTCATGGGACATCAGACCCCCGCCATGCGACGCTGATTGCATCAGCACGGCAGCGCGCCCCGAGGATGCAATACTTGACCACCGCTGCGCGTCTTCCTCACCATGGTCAGCTCATCACTGCAACTGACGCAGGAGCCGCGCATGTCCACCCCAGCCCCGGTCGAGGGCGCAGGCCTTGGCCTGCGGCGCAGCCTGATGGCCGCACTGGAAGACGGCGCGGCCGATGCTGTTGATTTCATGGAAGTCGCCCCCGAGAACTGGATCGGCGTGGGGGGTGCGCTGGGCAGGCGCTTCCGGCGCTTCACCGAGCGCCACGCCTTCGTCTGTCATGGCCTGTCGCTGTCGCTTGGCTCGCCGGCACCGCTGGATGAGGACCTGGTGGTCGACATCAAGGGCTTTCTCGATCGTCACGATGTGCGCTGCTACAGCGAGCACCTGAGCTACTGCAGTGATGACGGGCATCTCTATGACCTGATGCCCATTCCCTTCACGGTGGACGCCGCCGAGTACGTCGCCGCGCGCATCCGACGCGTGCAGGAGATCCTCGAACGACGCATCGCCATCGAGAATGTCAGCTACTACGCAGCCCCCGGGGCGCAGCTCAACGAAAGCGAGTTTCTGTGCCGCGTGCTCGAATCGGCCGATTGCGACCTGCTGCTGGATGTGAACAACATCTACGTCAACAGCATCAATCACGACTACGACCCGGCCGCCTTCATGGACGCAGTGCCTGCCGAACGCATCGCCTACATGCACGTGGCCGGGCATTACGTGGAGGCACCGGATCTGCGCGTGGACACCCATGGCGCGGACGTGTGCGAACCGGTCTGGGCGCTGCTCGAGCGCGCCTATGCGAAGTTCGGCCCGATCCCGACGCTGCTGGAACGCGATTTCAACTTCCCGACCCTGCCCGTATTGCTGCAGGAGGTCGGTCGCATCCGGCGGCTGCAACAGGCCGGGCGCCCGGCGGCATCACATGACTGATTTCACGGGCAATGACGCGCGTGGTAACAGCGACGCCCAGGCTTGCGCCACCGACTTCCGCGACGCGCAGCGCGCCTTCGCCGCCCACCTGCGCGACCCGGCCAACAACCCGGCACCGCCGGGCCTTGAAGATCGCCGCCTGGCGATTTACCGGGAGCTGTTTTTCAACAGCATCGAGAGCCTGCTGGCCGGCAACTTCCCGGTCCTCAAGCGCATTCTCGAACCCGACGACCAATGGCGCGCGCTGGTACGGCACTTCTATGCCCATCACCGCAGCCGCACGCCCTACTTCACGCAGATCGCCAACGAGTTCGTCGCCTGGCTGGGCACGCTGCCGCCGGGCAGAGCGCCTGATTTCGCCCAGGAACTGGCGCACTACGAGTGGGTGGAGCTGGCCCTGTCGATCGAGGAAACCGAGCTGCCGCTCGACGCGGTAGACGGGCAAGGCGACCTGCTCGAAGGCGTGCCGGCGCTCTCGCCGCTGGCCTGGTCGCTGGCCTACGCCTGGCCGGTGCACCGGCTGGCGCCGGAGCAGATTCCGCCAGCGCCCGGCGAACACGCCACGCGCCTGGTGGTGTATCGCAACCGCGCCGATCGCATCGGCTTCCTGGAGATCAATGCCGTGACCGCGCGGCTGCTTGAGCGGCTTGAGCCACCTGGGGCGGGCCGCGGACGCGACGTGCTGACGGCCATCGCAGGCGAACTGGGCATGGCCGATCCGGCAGCGACAATCACTGGCGGCGCGCAGATACTTGCACAACTGCGCGAGCACGATATCGTGCTGGGGACCTGGCGCGACACGCGCTGAGTCCGAGCCACTGCCGGCAATCCGAGCCACTCCGTACAATCCACGTCACTGCCACCAAGAGGAGACACGATGCCCCTGCACGGAGAATCCGCCCCAGGCGTCTGCGCAAAGCCCGATGCGTCCACCCGCGACTTCGTCTTCAACCAGACCATGCTGCGCATCAAGGATCCGCAGCGTTCGCTGGACTTCTACACCCGCATCCTCGGCATGTCGCTGATCCGCAAGCTGGACTTCGCCGAGGCGAAATTCTCGCTGTATTTCCTGGGCCTGCTCACGGACGCCGAGCGCGAGGCCATGCCGGCAGACGACCATGCGCGCTCGGAGTGGATGTTTCGCCAGCGCGCCCTGCTGGAGCTCACGCACAACTGGGGCACCGAAGATGATCCCGAACAGGCCTACCACGACGGCAACAGCGCGCCGCGCGGCTTCGGTCACATCGGACTGTCGGTGCCGGATGTCTACGCCGCCTGCGAGCGCTTCGAGGCGCTGGGCGTGGACTTCGTCAAGCGTCCCGATGAAGGGCGCATGAAAGGCCTTGCGTTCATCCGCGACCCGGACGGCTACTGGGTGGAAATCCTTGCCGCCGGCAACATGCGATTCTAGAAAAAGGACCTGAACCCTTGACCACGATCGGCACACCCGGCGCCGCCGGCGCCACACGCATGATGCTGCTCGGCGCAGGTGAGCTGGGCAAGGAGGTGGCCATCGAGGCCCAGCGCTTCGGCGTCGAGGTGATCGCCGTGGATCGCTATGCCGGTGCGCCGGCCATGCAGGTCGCCCATCGCAGCCACGTCATCAACATGCTGGATGGCGACGCGTTGGCCGCGCTGGTCGCGCGTGAGCAGCCGACACTGATCGTCCCCGAGATCGAGGCGATCGCCACCGCCCACCTGCTCGAACTCGAGGCCGCCGGTCAGCACGTCGTCCCCACGGCGCGCGCCGCGCACCTGACGATGAACCGCGAGGGCATTCGCCGGCTGGCCGCCGAAGAACTCGGCTTGCCCACCTCGCCCTACCGGTTCGCCGATGACCAGCGGTCGTACAGGCAGGCCATTGCACAGATCGGCCTGCCCTGCGTGGTCAAGCCGGTGATGAGTTCTTCGGGCAAGGGCCAGAGCATCGTGCGCAGCAATGATGAAGCCCAGGCTGCGTGGGACTACTCGCAGCAGGGTGGACGCAGCGGCTCCGGGCGCGTGATCGTCGAGGGCTTCATCGAGTTCGACTACGAGATCACTTTGCTGACGCTGCGCCATGGCGAGCAGACGAGTTTCTGCGCGCCCATCGGCCACCTGCAGATCGATGGCGACTACCGCGAGTCCTGGCAGCCCCATCCGATGACGGCCCAGGCGCTCGCGCGCGCGCAGGACATTGCCCGTGCCGTGACCGGCGCACTCGGCGGCACCGGCATCTTCGGCGTGGAACTGTTCGTGCGCGATGACCAGGTCTGGTTCAGCGAAGTGTCACCACGCCCGCACGACACCGGGCTGGTGACCCTGATCTCCCAGGAACTCTCGCAGTTCGCCCTGCACGTGCGCGCCATCCTCGGTCTGCCGGTGCCGGAGATCCGCGCCCTTGGCGCTGCAGCCTCTGTGGCACTGCTGGCCGAGGGACGCTCGCGCGATCTGCGCTTCAGCGGGCTTGACCAGGCGCTGATAGAAACCGACACGGCCCTGCGGCTGTTCGGCAAGCCGGAAGTGGATGGTCGAAGACGCGTGGGTGTGGCGCTGACACGCGGCGAGGATCTGGCCGCGGCGCGCGAGAAGGCCAGGCGCGTGGCGCAGGCCGTCGAGATTTCTCTGCGTTGAGTGGGCGCCGAGCCGTAGATCAATAAGGCCGCACCCCCAATTTTACTTGCGCTGAGACGGTTTTGTTGCGCCTACGCTTTATTATTGCGTCTACATGTGATTTAGTTGCGCCTATAAGCTATAGGCGCAACATGGGTTGATGCATGCCCCGGCGTATACCCGGCCAGGAACTGGAAACGATCATCGCGGCGGTAGCCCACCGACCTGGCGGCGTGAACGCGCGCGGGATCGCCCAGGCTCTCGGGGACAAGCTTCCGTTTCGCACCCTGCAATACCGCCTCAAATTTCTCGTAGATGACGGCCGGCTCGCCAAGCACGGCGAAGGCCGCTGGGCGATGTACAGGCTGCCGGCCGTCGAAGAGCGCGGTGCGCTGATTGCCGAGCCGGCGCAGTTAGAGGCACAGGGCAAGACCGCCGTACCGGTTTCGCCAGCCGGCGAGGACATCCGGGCCTATTTGCGGCAGCCGGCGACTGGCCGCAAGCCGGTTGGCTACAACCGCGCCTTTCTCGACGCCTATCGCCCGAATGAGACGTTCTATCTTTCGACGTCCGAGCGCGCACACCTTGCGGATGTGGGCAAATCGGATTTCGAGGCGCAGCGGGCGGGGACCTATGCGAAGCAGATTCTGAAACGGCTTCTGATCGACCTGTCCTGGAATTCGAGCCGGCTTGAGGGCAACACCTATTCGTTGCTGGACACGAGGCGCCTGATCGAGTTCGGCGAAGAGGCCGAAGGGCGCGATCCTCTCGAAGCGCAGATGATCCTGAACCACAAGGACGCGATCGAGTTCCTGGTCAGCACCGCCGAGGAGATTGGCTTCAACCGCTACACCGTTCTCAATCTTCATGCGATCCTGGCGAACAACCTTCTGCCGGACGAGTCGGCGGCGGGACGGTTGCGCCGAATTGCGGTCGGCATCGAGAAATCTGCCTTCCATCCGCTCGAAGTGCCGCAGCTCATCGAGGAATATTTCGAGCAGATACTCGACAGCGCTGCTGCCATCGAGAACCCGTTCGAGCAGGCGTTCTTCGTCATGGTGCAGCTGCCCTATCTTCAACCCTTCGATGACGTAAACAAGCGCGTCTCGCGCCTGTCCGCCAACATTCCCCTCATCAAGGGCAACTTCTCGCCGCTGTCCTTCACCGACGTGCCGCGTGACACATACACGGAAGCCGTTCTCGGCGTCTACGAGATGAACCGGGTCGAACTCTTGCGGGACGTTTTCATTTGGGCATACGAGCGTTCCGCCGCGCGCTACGCCGCGGTCCGTCAGTCGCTCGGCGACCCCGATCCGTTCAGGCTCAAACACCGCGAGACGTTGCGCACCATCGTCTCGGAAATCGTCCGCGCAGGCATGGACCGAAAGTCGGCTGCCGCGCACATCGCATCATGGACGCAGGCGCATATCGACCCGCCGGACCGTGAGCGGTTTCGTGAGATCGCCGAGATTGAACTCCTTGCCCTGCATGAGGGCAACTTCGCACGCTACCAGATCAGGCCGGCGGAGTTTCAGGCGTGGCGGAAGGTCTGGACGTAGGCCAGCGTCCCGGCTGTTGATCCGCGCTGGGCCCGTCGCAGTATGCAACTCTGCATGGAAGAGTTCGGTCACCGAAGGTTAGCAACCGATTCGCGTTATATGACTAATAATGATATATTGCGCGAATTCAGTGAGGATCCTGTATGGCCGCCCCCAGCCCTCTGTCAGCCGTCCTCGATGCGGCGGAGCGTTCCGGCAAGCTGAATCTGCGCACTCAGGACATCCATGCTGAGCTACCCGGCGTCAGCTCAGCGGCACTACATCAGGCTTTGCATCGGCAGCAGCGGCGCGGCCGGCTTATCCGGCTCTCCCGCGGCTCAGATCACTGGCTCATTGTGCCCCTGCAGCACGCCGCCGCCGGTGCTCCCCCGCTGGAAACGTGGCTGGACCGCTACATGAGCAAGACGCTGCGCATCCCCTACTACGTGACTCTGCTGAGCGCGGCCGAAGCCTATGGCGCTTCGCCTTACGCAGTCATGGTGACGCAGGTGATGGTGGTCGAACGTCGGCGTCCCATCACAGTCGGGCGCCACAAGGTGGTTTTTCACACCCGAGTGCGGCTGAGAGACATGCCGACGCGTTGGCACGAAACGTCCGAGGGTCGCTTCAAGGTCGCGACACCGGAACTGACCGCACTGGAACTGGTTGAGCGAGCAGCCCTGGTCGGTGGCGTGGCCCGCGTTCGGGAAGTGCTGCGGGAATTGCTGACATCCTGCACACCACAGGGGCTGAGCGAGGCGCTGGATGCCTTGCAGGAGACTCCGACGGCGCAACGTCTCGGGGCCTTGCTCGCCTTGGAAGACCAGAGCGCTTTCGCCTCGCGGGTCGCCGACTGGTTGAGTGACAAACCAGTGCGCCTCGTGCCGTTGGAACGCGGTCAAGCGCGACATACGTCGTCTGAAGTCGACACCACCTTCAAGGTGCGACTGGCGGACAGCAGACGTGCCAACACATGATCCAGCACACTCACCTGACGGCCTGGCAGACCAACGCGCCGTGGCCCAAGCGCAGCCAAATCGAGCAGGATCTGCGGCTGTCGCGTGGCGTAGCAGCGATCTTCGCCGACTCCGTCCTCAGCGAGCATCTGGCCATGCGCGGTGGCACTGTTCTACACAAGGCACATCTGGCGCCAGCCGCACGGTATTCGGAAGACATCGACCTGGTGCTTGTGAAGGCGATGGATACGGAAACGTTGGATCAACATCTACGGCGCGTTCTCACTCCGGTGCTCGGTCAGCCAACCGACTCTTTGATTGCCGACGCCTGGCTGGCAATTCGCAATGTAGTGCGGCCATCCAGAATATTGCGCACCGCCTACCGTTTTGTCCCGGTGGGGCTGCGCCGCGAAGAAACCATCAAGGTCGAGATCAATCTCAACGAAAGCGCATCGCTCTATCCGCTGGTCAGCGTCGAACTCGACACCTTAGACGACGATGGTGGGCACATTCGCGCTGCCGTGCGCTCCTACGACATCAATGAAATGTTGGGCACCAAGACGCGGGCGCTCATGCAGCGCGAGCAGGGACGCGATCTGTTCGACCTTTTCCATGCCTGGCAGCTCAGCGAGGCCAAGACGACGCCTTATCCGGTGGACGGCGCCAGGACGATGGAAGCCTTCGTCTGGTATCTGGACATGGAAGGTACTCGCATGGGCGGCGACGAGGCCAATGCACTGTTGGATGCAAGACTGCGTAAGGCGGCCTTTCGTCGGGACATGGACACGTTGCTTCGGCCGGGATTGCCGAAGTTCGACGTGGATGCGGGGGCTGAGATCGTGCGAGAAGCCTACTTAAGGCACCTGGAGCCATAGTACGCAGAGCATAGATCAAGTCATGCTCTGGTGGAGGAGCGATCCATTCGGTCGACGACGGGTTCTCGGGAACATGCTCGTGGATCGCGGCCAGCTGAGCCTGCGCCTCGGCCGACCAGATGACGGTCATTTACTTAGACCAAGGGATTCCAACAGGGCTTCGCTCGTATAGGTCTGCCCGGCATCGAGATCGGCCAGCCCGCGCTCGATGGATCGACGCACGTCGATTTCAAAAGCCACGTCGTCCCAGGTCGCGTTATCGGGCAGGTGCTCGATCAGCTCCCGAGCCTTGGTCTTCACGGTGTCTGCTTTCACTGGCATGGCCTCCATACTACCCCCTCGCTCTTGTCGTCAGCCTCGCCCTCAAGGCCGCTAGACGCGACTGCTGATTGAAGACTCTGGATAACCCTGCGCTTCGCCTACCGCGATGTCGCTCCAAAGATACCGCACGGACTGCTCACGGCGGGACCGTATCGCTGTTGCCGGCTAGGGCGGCTTCGAAGAACTCCGCCAGTTCAAAGTGATCTCTCTCCAGAGCCCTGTCAATGAGCCTCTGTAGCGACTCTGAAGACACGGCGCCAGGCTTGCACTCCGCCAATAAAGCACGCGCCACTTCAATTTCGTTCAGGAGAGCTGCCACCATTAGCGGGGATGCATCTACCGGTCCCTCTGGACACGGCTCCCCGCCGAGCGCCAACAACACGCCGGCGTTCTCCAGTGGCCGCAGCCCGCTGATGGCATGGTTTAGCGGTCTCAGACCGTTGACATCTCGCCTGTTCGGATCGAACCCGTAGGCGACGAGCGCGCGGACCACGTCAGTGTCGGCTTCAAACGCTGCCACATGCAGAGGGTGCGCGACGTCAAGCTTCGCCTTTTCGATGCGCTGTACCCAGTCGTCCGCGCTTCCCAACAGTTCAAATACCAACTCCTTATCATTGGTGAATGCGGCGAGGGTTAGGGGGCTGAACCAGACATCAGAATCGATAATGCCGAACCACGTTTGAGTAATGCCCTGCCGAAGTGCTTCAGGGCACTGGCGGACTCGTAACTGAAACTCTTGGCGAAGCGCTTGACTTACTTCCGAGTGCTTCGCGTCCGCCGGCTGAATCGAGATCTCCCAAAGCAGAAGTTCTATCTCCTCCTGACACTTGGGCGGCCCGTGCGCGCATCCAGACAGCGCGAGTGTCATGAGCACCAGCAAACAATTTCGGTAGACGGATGCGCTCATCGACGGGTTCGCTCAAGTCGACAGTTGGGCGGTCTGAGACATGATGCGCGCATGGGTGCGACCGTACCAAGGGGCCACGAGCTTCGCATAATCGTGTTGGTCAGTCATGCCCCGCACGAACTGCTACCCTGTCAGGGGGTTTCTCAGCGAAGTAACTCGGCGACAGTCACGACTTTAGGTAGTATTGTCAACAGCGGATTGCGAAGTCGGAGTTATTGGGTATGCCCCAAGTTTCTGTTTCAGGAAGCGAGCCTCTGGCACTCAGCCAGGATGAAAAGGCTTTTTTCGGGCATCTCGGCGCGCGCATGGCGTGGCTGCGCAAGAATCAGGGCATTACTCAGGTGCAAATGGCCGAGTGGCTGGGCGTGTCGCGGCAGACCATCAACGCCTACGAGGTGCTGGTCATGCAGATGCTTGCGGGCGTGCTCGCCCGGACGAACCGCTAGCGGAGACCCCCCATGGCTACCCGTCCTCAGGATTTGCTGGAAAAGCTGAAGTCCCTTCCGCCCAGGCGGCTGGCCGAGGTCGAGGACTTCGTGGACTTCCTGGCCCGCCGGGAGTCCCGCAGTACAGCCCTGGACCAACTGCTGGCCATCGCCGCGGCACTGGATGCGGCCGGCGAACCCCGCATGACCGAAGAAGAGATTGCGGCCGAGATCAAGACGGCACGCGCGGAACGTCGCGCACGCCAGGCTCGGAACGACGAGAACGCATCGGGCACTTGAAGTGCGGCTGGTGCTGGACACCAACGTGGTGGTCTCCGCGCTCCTCTGGCGCGGCACGCCTTACCGGTTACTGGCTACCATCCGGCGCGAACCCGAGACGATACAGTTATTCAGTAGCGAGACGCTGCCGGTTGAACTCGGCGAGGTATTGAACCGGCCGCATCTGGCCAAACCACTGGCAGCAATCGGTCGTAAGCCGGCCGATGTTCTGGCGGACTACGCGCAAGCGGTGGAGATCGTGACCCCCAGACACGTACCGACAATCGCGCGCGATCCCGACGACGACCAAGTGCTGGCTTGCGCGCTAGCCGCACAGGCCAACATCATCGTTTCCGGTGATGACGATCTACTCAGCCTGGGCCGCTTCCAGAATATTTCCATCCTGACAGCTGCTCAGACCGTTGACGCTATGAGTGAATCTGATCAAAAGTAGTCGGCTGGCCAGTGACTACTCAGACGCTGACTCTGGACAGAGATCCTCCAGTATCTCGCGATAAACCGCACGCCAACCTTCATGAGCAATACGACTCTCGTTGTGCCTGATCTTCGTCATGGCCGATTCATCATCGCAGACGTCGTAGTAGCCACCCTGCTGCATTCGCTCGAAAATCACCAAGGAGTCCCGGAAATCAAGCTCATGGCGAGGTTCTTCCAGCTCTGCAAGGATGTACTCCAGCGCTATCCTTCCCTGTCGCGCAATACTTATGTAGCCCGAGCCGTCCGCGTGCAATGCCGCCGTCTTCTGAGAAATCAGCTACGAACCCTCAAGAAGTATCGTGTAGCAACGGGCGAGATCCTCGGAGAAATCGACGGCCGAGCCGTCACAATCCTCACGGTTCCCCGCCATTATCGGATATCAAGTCCGCGTAGCAGCTGGCCACTGCTTCAGCAAACGGCAATGCGGCGCCGGTGAAGCTCAGTACGAATTCGTCCGGAAAGATAAACTCATCGATTGACAGCCCGGTCTCCGGCTCAGTGATGAGCTGTCGCGTCGCCGAACGCCAATTAAACTCCTCAACGACAAACCCATCGCTTACTTGAGACTCCAGGTAACCCTGCGCTAGCCCTGCTTTGATGACCCCGAGCGGTGCACCGCCCATCGCATCGACATAGTTGTTGAACCAGTGGGGGGACACAGAGCGGTCCACCAAGACATAGCCCTGCGGAAGAGGGAGGATCCCGCCCCGAGTGATGATTGCAGGCCCGCGCCAATCTTGCGCGCAGCGGTAATCTTCACCGGAAGCCGGTAGAGCGGTACGAAGAAGCAGGAAAGCGGCCGCCACTGCGATGCCGACCAGGAGAGCGGTGATTCCGACTCTGCGCATATCAATTAGTCCTAATGTCCGATTCGCGCGGCGCACGCATACAATGGATCGCCTACGCAGGAGAACGACACACCGTACCGCGATGGCCCAAACAGTCTCCAGGCACCGCGGGTCTGGAGGGCGCCGGAGGCGATCTGCGCTGCCGGTCCGGGCAGCGCGCCCATGGAGGTACCCGCAATACCTGAGGCGGAATACGCTTCTCGGGCCAGGACACCACTGGCTCTCTGCGTCGCGTACACCTGGAGAATATGTAGATCTGCCGCAAACTGTTGCTGAAATAGATCCAAGCGCCCATCGGTAGGCAACAGTCCGAAGAAATCGGCGAGTTCAGTAGGACTTAGATTGAGCAATCGATTTTTTTTCCAGCGCCACAGCTCGATTCAGCTCTTCGAACAACTTTCCCTTCACCGATTCAGAGACGTCCAGGTTCTCAATTGAGTTTATTGTCTCGCGCAGGTTCGGCCTCGGTGATGAACCACCATCGTGATTGAACCTGCTGACAAACGCCGCCGTCCAGGCTCCATTGGCGAACTTGCCCCCGC
>JAFIFN010000120.1 GCA_020832005.1 Gammaproteobacteria bacterium
CACTGGATGCTGGGTGTACTGATGCCGATCGCGGTGCTGTCACTGGTATCGTTGGTGCATGCGCTGGGCCAGCTGCAACGCGGTCTTGCACCCTCCGACGCGGCGACCCCCGACGATGCCACTACGGAGTCAGAGGAGAACGAGCGATGACGATGTCGATGATCCGGCGTGTGGGGCTTGTCGCCGCAACCTGCCTGCTCGCCGCATGTGGTGACGCGGATGGCCCGCGCGAGCAGGGCAGCGAACCGCGGTCTGCGCGTGAAGCCCCGCTGCGAGCCATGCCTGGTGAGGCCGCACCGGTGATGGTCCAGGTGCCGGAACGAAATCCCTGGCAGGTGGCCAGTATCAGTGGGCTGTCATTGCCTTCCGGCGCGCGCCGGCCGACGTTGCGCCTCGACGCCGACAGCGGCCAGGCCAGCGGATTTGCCGGCGTCAATGACTTCGGCGGCAGCTACGAGCTGGGCGCTGATCACCTGTCCTTCGGCGCGCTGGCCGCCACGCGCATGGGCGGGCCACCTGAGCTGATGACGCTGGAGCAGACATACCTCGAGGCGCTCTCGCAGGTGGATGGCTGGCGCATGCACGATGGCCAGTTGCAATTGCTCGCCGGCGATACGGCTCTGGTGAGCTTCGTGCCCCGCAGCACGGATCCCTGAGCCCGGTCTGGCACAAATTCGCGCCAGCGTCACGAGGCGCCGCGAGTGGAAGCGCGTTTGCGCCACATGGGAAAATTCGCGTGCTGATTGCCGATGGTAGGATTATCCGACACCCCTTCTCCGGGAGGCCGAGATGAAAATCGTGCAATTGAGCGTGAAATTCGCCCTGTGTCTTTTGATCGCGCTGCCGGCCATGCCGGCTGCGGCGGATTTCAACTGGCCGGCGATGACGAAGTCGGCCGACGGGGTCGCGATCTCCTACGAAGTGCATGGCGCAGGCGCACCGACCCTGGTGTTCGTCCACGGCTGGAGCTGCGACACTCGCTATTGGCGGGCACAAGTCCCCTATTTTTCAGAAGATTACCGTGTCGTGGTCATCGACCTGGCCGGCCACGGCCATTCCGGGCTGGGGCGCCGTGACTACACCATGGCAGCCTTCGGCGAGGACGTCCGCGCCGTAATCAACGACGTCGGGGCCGAGCGTGTGATCCTGATCGGACATTCCATGGGCGGGCCCGTGAGCGTGGCCGCAGCGCAACTGATGCCGGAGCGAGTGATCGGCATCATCGGTGTGGATACCTTTCAGGACGTTGCCGCGGAAATGTCCGGCAGTGATCTCGATGACTTTGCTGCCCCGTTGCGTGCCGATTTCGCGACCGGTGCAGCCGGGTTCGTGTCAGGCATGTTTGTAGAACGCACCAATGCGGCGCTGCGTGACTGGGTAGTGGCGGACATGTCCGCGGCGCCACCGGAAGTCGCGCTCAGCGCCCTGGAGGCGATGTTTGCGGATGTGATCAGCGGCGCCGCGCGCGCGGCCTTCGCAGGCCTCGACGTTCCCGTCGTTGCGATCAACGCTGACCTGTGGCCGACGAACGTGGAGGCGAACCGCGAGCACATGTACTCCTTCGATGCAGTGATCGTCGAAGACGCTGACCACTTTCTCCATATGGCCAAGCCGGAGGTGTTCAACCGGGAGCTCGACGCTGTGCTCACGCGCATGGTCGAGACCCGGGCGGCAGCGCCCTAGGACGCCACTGCCGCCGGAGACCATATCGATGAACGGCCTGCTCAGGCTCACCGGACGCCTCGCCATAGCCACGACGGTGCTGCCGCTGCCGCTAGCCGCCGCCGAGGTCGCGCGCGTGTTCACGCCCGCCGACATCATCCAGTGGGAGGCGCATTCTTTCACCGGTGAAACACGCTATGAACTCACCGAGATCGACGGCAGGCAGGCCGTGCATGCGCTGTGCACAGACGGATCAGCCTCGGGACTCTTCTACGAACACGACATCGACCTGGAAGACACTCCGATCATTGAGTGGGATTGGCGCGTGGACAGTACGTTCACCGGCATTGACGAGCAGACTCGCGCCGGCGATGACTATGCTGCCCGTCTCTACGCGGTGGATCGGCACAGCGTCATGCGTTGGCGCACGCGCGCAATCAACTACGTCTGGGCCAGCGAAATGGAACGCGGGACGCAGTGGGACAATGCCTACCAGTCCCGCGCGACGATGGTGGCGATGCGTTCCGGTGCCGACGCCGACGAAGGCTGGGTGACCGAACGGCGGGACCTTCGGGAAGACTTCAGGGAAATCCACGGTCGCGACCTGACGGTGCTCAACGCACTGGCCATCATGACCGACTGCGACGACACCGGGCAGGCGGCTGAAGCCTGGTACGGGGAGATCCGTTTGCTGTCGGACATGGTGCCTGCCCGGCAGATCGCTTCCAGGGCCCACGCTGACCCGCCGGCGGCCAACCCCGGCATCGACTGGCAGTCACCGCGCGACATCGCCACCGGTCCGGCGCACCGCGGCCCGTGGCGTATGAACGAGTCGCGCTTTCTGTTTGTTGACGACCCATCGGTCGCATTTACCGCCGACGGCGCGCTGGTCATTGCGTGGGCGAACCAGGAAGAGCAGGACATCGTCCTGCAGCGCTTCGACGTTGACGGTGAAGCGCTGTTCGATGCACCGGTGAATCTCTCGAGCAGTCCGGGCATCTTTTCGTGGCTGCCGCGCATCGTCGCTGCCGGCGATGATGGCGAGCGCGTGTACGCGCTGTGGCAGGATATCGTGTTCTCCGGTGGCTCACACGGGGGCGAGATTTTCTTCGCCTATTCCACCGATGGGGGTCGGAGTTTCTCCCAGCCCCGCAACCTCTCGCAAACCGAGGCCGGTGCGGGCAAGGGGCGGCTGGGCGTGAACTACTGGCATAACGGCAGTCTCGACATCGCGCGTGCTGCCGATGGTGTGATCCACACGGCCTGGACCGAATACGAAGGCGCGCTGCACGTGAGCCGCTCCACTGACGGTGGGCGCAGCTTCTCGACGCCGCTGCGCGTGGCCGGCCGCAGCGGCGAGTTGCCCGCCCGCGCGCCGTCACTCGCAGTAGCCGACGATGGTGCGGTGTACCTGGCATGGACCGTCGGCGAGGATGCCGCCGCCGACATTCACCTGGCCACGTCCAGCGACGGCGGCCAGACCTTCGGGCCGCCACGCGCGGTCGCGTCGGGCGCAGGCCATGCTGATGCGCCGTCGCTGGTCTTCGGCGGCGATGGCACGCTGCATCTGTTCTACGCCGAAAGCCCGGACGGGCCGTTGCAGCGCTACCGTATCCGTCATGCGCGCGGCGTCGTTGCCAACAACGGCGTGGACTTCGAAGCCCCGCGCACGCTGGTCGACCCGGTGGCTGATCCAGGCGTCGAAAGTGTCGCGTTCCCGGCCGCAGCCACAGCTGCGCACGGCGTCATCCACCTGATCTGGGAGCGTTTTCCTGCCGCGACGCGGCGGCCGCTCGGCCTGGGTCATGCGTTCTCGACTGACGGGGGCGCAGAGTTCTCAGCGCCGGCGGTGCTGCCGGGCAGCGACGATTCGGCGCTGGGATTCAACGGCAGCCAGCAGGGCCTGCTGATGCGCAAGCTCGCGGTCGCTGCAGACGGGCGGGTCGCGGTCGTGAACAGCCATTACCGCGACGGTGAGGCGAGCCGCATCCGGCTGTATGTCGGCGTGCCGGGCGAGCCCTCCCGGGGCGGTGCAACCAACGCCCGCCCCTGACCCCGCCGGCACGCGACGGCCGGGGCGCTCATCACCCGGGGTCAGGTGCTGCTGCTCGTCACCGTGTAGCGCGCCGGATACCGCCCCATCGACAGCAGCAGGATCGCTCCGACCACGACCATGATCGCCGACGCGTACAGCGCCAGGTTGTAGCTGCCGGTCACGTCGAACACGCGGCCGAAGGCGAACGGCGCCAGGCCGGCGGCGAACGCGAAAACCGCATAGAACACACCATAGATGCGCCCGTAGTGCTTGAGTCCGAAATAGCGGGCGGTCACGTAGGCGAACACGTCGGTCTCGGCGCCAGCGGCCAGCCCGATCATGAATGCGGCCGCGTAGGCCAGCGGGGTCGGGATCTCGGGCATGATCAGAATCATGCACGCGACCGCCGGCAGCGCGAGCAAGGGCAACGCGACGCCGGGTGCCCAGAAGCGGTCGATAAGGTAACCGGTCATCAGCCGGCCAACGATCACGCTGATGCCGATCGTACCGGCGATGGTTGCGGCCTCACGCGGGCCGAAGCCCCGGTCCAGCAGCATCGGGAACAGGTTGGTGAGCGCGCCGCTGGTCTGCACGGTGACTAGCAGGATCACGACCGCGAGCAGCCAGAAACGGTAGCCGCGCAGCGCTTCGCGAAGTGTCATGCCATCAGGCGCCGGTGGCGGGGGTGCGGCGTCTGCGATCGGCGTCGTCGGCGCGCTGCGTGACGCCGAAGGCAGGGCGGCAGCGGCGCGCGCGGCGGCAGATGCGGCCGCTTTACGCGGTGAATCCTGGAACAGCAGCCACACGACCGGCAGCGCGATCACCACGGGCAGCAGCCCGACCCCAATGAACCCCTGGCGCCAGCCGAAGGTCTCGATCAGCCATGAGGCGTAAATCGGCAGCAGGAAGCCGGCCACACCGGTGCCGATCAGGATCATCGCCAGCGCCATGCCGCGACTCATGAAAAACCACGCGACGATGGCGCGCGTCCATGTCACCGGTGTCGAGCCCGCGCTGACCAGGCCGATGATCAGCCACAGCCCGTAGAACACCCACAGTGAGTCTGGCGTGAGCGCCAGCGCGCAGAACGAAAGGCTCAGGCCGACCAGGGCCAGCATCGCGACAGGCTTCACGCCGATGCGGTCGGTGAGCGCGCCGATCAGCGGCACGGTCAGGATCGTGCCGAGCGTGAGCGGCACCGTCGCGAGCATCACGTCGCCGCGGCCCCAGTCGAAAGTCGCCGCCAGTGGCACCGCGAACACGCCAATGGTGTATATGGGCAGTGGAGACGCCCCGCAGGCGACGCCGAGGAACGACGACAGCAGCACCCGCCAGCCGCGAATCATCTCGGCCATGCGCGGCCCGTATTGGTTGGTCATCGGCGATCCCCTGAGTGCTTTTGGTCTGTGGGCCCGACCCACAAGCGGCGCAGTATCTCAGAAGCGGCACGCCCGGTGCACCCCGCGGGCGCGCAGGCGGCCCGCAGGATGCCGACAGGCGGTCGAGAGCCTTCTGGGTTGTGGGTCATGCGGTGGCGGTTGTGCAGCCGCAACCGCGGGCTCAGCCCTTGATGCGTTCGGCGATTGCGAGCGCGGCGCGCTCACCGGTCTCCATCGCGGCCTCCATGCCCAACTCGAAGCGGCGCAGGTGTTCGCCGGCAAAATGCACGCGGCCGTGCGGCGCGTCCATCGTATTCGCCCACTCGATGACGCGTCCGGGCGGGAATGCGTAGCTGCAACCGCGGGAATACTCTTCCTCGTCCCAGGATAACGCACCTACGAACGCGAGCTTGCCGCGTGTCGACGGGCGGATTCGCTCAATCTCGGCGATCGCGAACTCGCCTCGTTCGCGCGGCGACATGGCATCGATCGGATTTGACCTCTCGCCTGCCGCCAGTGCACTGATTAGTACCCGTGAGCCGTCGGATTCGATCTGCTGGCGAATGAGCGAGAACGGTCCGTCGGTCCACATGGACGCGTCGAGTCCGTCTTCTTCCCAGTAGGGCTGCTTAACTTCCAGCCACACCTGGGTCTGGTTGTTGTATGGCATCGTGGTGACGGCTTCGGCCTGCACGCCCTCGAGCCCCGGCTTGAAGTCGATCGAGCGCAGCACCGAGAATGGCACGGCGGCGATCGCGAAGTCCGCCTCGATCGCCGAGCCGTCGGCCAGCCGCAGCGTGCAGCCGCGCCGGTCCTGCTCGATGGCTCTTACGGGGTGCCCCAGTCGCAGCCGATCGCCGAGCGTGGCCGCCATCGCGTCCGTCAGCCGCGACGTGCCGCCGACGACATGCTGGGCGATTCTGGAGATGATCTCGTATGTGTCCTGCGATTGCGTAAGCTCCGAGTCGAGTGCCTCGAACTCGAAGCGTCCGCGTGAGGTCTCCTGCAGCAGCCGCAGCACGCCTCGGGACTCGAGCTCTGAGCCGGTCGTCTTGTAAATGATGCGCTTGGCCTCCGGTGAGGCGCCCTGGCGATCGAGCCACTCGGCGATCGACACATCATGCTCCGCCGCCGCCGGCTGCATCCACGCATCGAGACTGTGCAAGGGCGAGCGCTGATAGCCCAGGTAATGGTAGGCGAGTGCGTGCGGCAGCACTTCGCGCTCGGCACCGACCGTCCGATTGAGATCGGAGCTGGCCCAGCGATCGGGCGGGATCAGCTGCCCGCCGATCACCGGCGAGTACGGCGCATTGACGTGCGCACCGGGGCCGAGCTCGATGCCGAGTCGCTCGCAGACGCTCAGAATCCTCGCATAGCTGGCGCCGATCTGGGAGCCGCCGAGGTCGGGATTTGCCAGCCACCCGTCAGCTGTCAGGACCCGACCGCCCGGCCGCTCCCGCGCTTCCAGCACCACGACTTCAGCGCCGAGTTCGCTGAGCACCATGGCGGCGTGGAGGCCGGCAAGGCCACCCCCCACGATCGCCACGTCGACACGCCTGGAGGCTGAGCGAACACAGCCGGAGAGGCCTGCGAGCGACAATGCACCGGCGCCGCCGGCGAGCACTTGCCGACGGGTTGCTCCTTGCACCGGTCGGCGTGTCCTTTCTCGACTCACTTCTTTAGTCCTTTAGAAGTTGTAGCGCAGACGCAGGCCCCAAAGCCGCTGGGGCGGGACGTGCACGATGAAGTTCCGGGCGAACGTCTGCGCGTTGACGAAGGGCGTGACGCTCAGCGCCGTATCGTCGTTAAACAGGTTGTTGACGAACACGGTGGCTTCCCAGGCTTCGCCGATGACACCGAGTCGGAGGTCGACAGCCGTACGAGCGCCGGTCTCGGCGAGCTCGGCGATGGTCGCGTACTGCGTCGAGCGATACTGCACGTCGGTCTGCACGAAGCCCGACCAGCCGGCTGCGAGCTCCTGGGTGTAGATCACGCTCAGGTTGCCGGTGTGGTCCGAGGAGTACGGCAGACGACGGTCGCCCGACAGGTCCACCGGCGCGCCGGCGAGACGGGTCTCGACAAACGCATCGATACGTGCAGGCGAATAGGCATAGCCGAGCCTGAGTTCGAGTGCATCGAGCGGACGCCAGGAGAGGTCGAATTCACCTCCTGCAACATCGGCGCTGCCCGCGTTCGCGGTGTAGCCCGTAGTGCCCACGGCAGGCGGTGGCGGAATGAACTGGGCATTCACCTGCACGGACTTCCAGTCGATATAGTAGATGGCCGCGTTCAAGGTCAGACTGCGATCCAGCCACTGCGACTTGATGCCCAGCTCGTAGCTCCAGGCCCGCTCCTCATCGAACGACAGGAGATTCTCGGGCAGCTGGGCGGCACCTGCGCCAAGCGCCGTATTGAAGCCGCCGGGCTTCGTGCCTTTGGCCGCCGCAAGGTAGAGCATGACGTCGTCACTGAGCCGGTAGTCGAGCGTGGCGCGCGGCAGCCAGGCGTCCCAGGTGTCCTCGAGAGTGCGTGGCAGGCCGCCGAAGATGAAGTCCACATCCGCCTTCTCGCGGGCACGGCGCAGCTCGAGGCCGGCCGTGAGCTGCTCCGTCCAGTCCCATTCCACGGCGGCAAAGGCGGCATAGGCCGTGATGTCGTAAGACTGCGGCGTCAAGGTCACGTCGGCCGGCGTGAGCACGGTACCGGTGATCGAGGCACCGGCTTCGTCCATTCGTTCTTCGTAGTAGTAGAGCCCGGCGAGCCAGCGTATCGGGTTGTCCTGCTGCGAAGTGAAGCGCACTTCCTGGCTAAGATTCTTGATATCGCGATCGATGACCTGTCGGAGGTTGTTTTGCAGGAAGCCGACCGGGAGGTTCGCCTCGCTGAGTCCCTGGTGGTCGACGTCCTGGTCGAAATATCCCTTGGTGCGGTTGTAGCCTGTCAGCGACGAAATCGTGCCCGCGTCGAGACTCCAGTCGAGATTTGCGGTCACCCAGGTGACGTCGCGCTCGATGCCGGCGCATTCGTCGCAATTGTTCGCGATCAGATTGGCGTCCGTGGGCAGCTTGCCGACAAACCAGATCTGATTGGGCGCCGGGCCGATCTGGGTGTTGGAGGGCACCGTGTGGTAGGCCGGCTGGCCCTGCTCCTGTGTTGAAAAGGATGCACGTGCATAGGCCTGAAAAATGCCGCCCGGGTCATAACTCATCGACACGGCGCCAGCCCGCGTCTTCTCGGCGCCGATGCCGTCGCGCCCCGTAAGGGTGTTCCTGTAGTAGCCGTCACTGAAGTCCATCCAGCGGCCGGACACCCCGAAGGCAAGCTCGTCATTGACCGGCAGATCGAGCCAGCCGGAGAACTCGGTGCGTCCGCGCTGGCCAACACCGGCCTCGACCCAGCCGCCAAATTCGTCGCCTGGGCGGCGCGTAACATAATTCACGGCCCCCGAGAGCACGCCCCGGCCAAACATCGCGCTCTGGGGGCCCTTCACAACCTCGATGCGCTCGATCGCGATATTGTTCAGGTTCAGGCCGGAGCGCCACGGCACGAGATTGCCATCGACGAAAATACTCACGGCGGGTTCGCTGGCCGCGCGCGGGCTGGTCTGGCCCCGGATCGCCGGTTTGGAATCCCACGGTGTCTGACCCTCCGACCAGGTCAACGCCGGCGTGAAGCGTGCGACATCTGCAAGATTGCTGATACCCTGCCGCTCTATCTGCTGAAGCGTCAGTGCGGAGACAGAAATCGGCACGTCCTGCAGGCTTTCCTCGCGTTTGCGGGCGGTGACGACGACCTCGTCGATGCGTCCGGCACTGGCGCGATCAGCGGGCGTCTGCGCGACTGCCGGTGCGCTGGCTGCCAATGCGAGACCAATGGCCGGAACAACCAATTGAATGCGTTTTCTAGTTGTCATATCGATAACCCTCCCTTGGGCCATGAATGCGCAGCACCCCCTTGCCCCTGGGCCAGTTGCTGCAGTTGGACCAGTACGGTAGAAGTACCGATAGACCTCAGCAACGGAGACTTCCCGAGTTGACGGATTTACTTCCTCGCCGGCATTCATGCATGGCTTGGCAATGCATGAATGCCGTTCGTGCAGCATGAACGACGGGGCGGCGCGCATCGACTCGATTGTGGACAGGCCAGAAAATCCCAACCAATTCGCCCGTCCGGGTCACGGCGCCAGCCGGCAGCGCTCGCTCCAGATCTGGTTCTACGTCGGCGTGCCGCTGGTTCTGGGTTTCATACTTGGCTGGACGCAGGTCGGTCGGACCGCGGAATGGCCCAAGTCCCTTGCCTTGCTGTACTGGCTCGGATTTTCGTTCGGCAGCGTGTACCTGCTCGATTTTGGTACCCGCGCGGTTGCCTGGGTACTGCGCCCCCGCGGCGTCCCGCTGTGGATCACGCTGGTCGCAGGGCAACTCCTCGCCGGCTGGGTGGCCCTGCTCCCGCTGGTGCGGCTGTATACGGCCTGGATCCACACGTTCCTGCCGGAGGCGATGAGGGGGCCGCTGCAGAGTAGCTCGCTGGCAGAGCTGCTGCAGCGACTGCCGAGCAATCTGATCTTCTGGGTGGGGCTGAACCTGTTCTTCTTCTACGCACTGGGCATGGCGCGCTTTGGCTACCTGCCGCCGCGCTGGGGGCAGCCGTCAACTTCCGCACTGCCCGGTGAGACTGGCGGTGGGCCGGCGGCAAAGCCCCGCCCGACGGACACTGCATCGCGCGCCGCGGACGTGGCGGCTGCGCACGTGCTGCCGGACCCAGGGGAACGGCCCACCAAGCCGGCCTTTCTCTCGCGCGTGCGGCCGGAACGCGACGGCGAACTCCTGGCATTGCAGGCCGACGGCCACTATATGCGTATCTACACGGCCAACGGGTCGGAACTCGTGCTCTACCGCTTCGGCGACGCGCTCACCGAGCTGTCCGAAAGCGAGGGCATGCGGGTGCATCGGTCGTGGTGGGTAGCCGATCGGGCGATCACGCCGCAGACCGATGGCGACAGGCTTACGCTCGTCAACGGTCTTGAGGTCCCGGTGAGTCGGTCCTATCGCGTACCGGTCAGGGAGAGGGGCTGGCTGTCCCGCGGTTAAAGCCCACAGCATCGCATACGTACGCTGGCGCACAGACCAAGCCCCGGCAGCTGCCTAAAGTCGGAAGCTCGGGGCAGAGCGGGTCGGCCGCATGTCGAACCCACACTCTCCCCGTTGTGTTCGCAACCGCCATCCAACTGGAGACCGCCGTGTACAAGATCCTTTCGATTGCTGCCATCGCTGCCGGGATGTTGCTGCTGGCGCCGGGTGCGCAGGCGGTGCCGATGAACGTGGATATGGCGCATGATGCCCAGACCTCGGATGCCGCGCAGCGTGGGCTTAAGGTCGCCGGCGACCGGGCGAACATTAACGCCAGGTTCAACAACAGCCTGCCGCCTGCCGCAACGGCCTCAGCCCGCCCGCTGACTCAGACCGGTTCGGCCGTAACGGTCACTGCAGTGCCGGAGCCCGGTACGCTGGGATTGCTGGCCGCTGCCATCATTGGCGCCGCGGTCGTGCGTCGGCGTCGCCGCGGGCACTGATGCTCAGGCGGGAGACGCCTGATCAGGAAAATCTTCACCCGTCTCGTGCCCACCATGCGTGGCCACGAGACGGTCAGTGCTGCCCTTCTGGAATCGCCTGTCAGAAAGTGAAGTAACGCACGCCTTCGCGAAGCATGAATTCGGCGACTTCCGGCGGCATGGCGACCCCGATGCCCTCGAGCAGGTCATCATTTTCGTACTGCGTGTTTGGCAGGAAGATCGCACATACGTCGACCTGCACGCCGTCGCCCATGAGTCCGCGCAGCAGTTGCTGCGGCGTAATGCCACGTGGCGCGAGCAGCTTTTCCTCTAGTCCCCGGATGGCGAGCTCGCCGCCGGGTCCGCACAACAAAACCCGCAGGTTCGCACCCTGGTCGAGCATCTGGCGCGCGAGCACCATGGCCATACCGCGTGTCTGGTTATCTTCAGCCGTCACAAACACGAAAATGTCTGGAGCCCGGGCCTTGTCTTCATGGCCATCATTGGCCATCGCGGTGCGGGTGGAAAACGCAGTGAATGCGAGTGTCAGCATCAGTACGAACGTGAGGTGGTGGCGCATGTCGTGGCTCCTGTTTCGATGACGCAAGGCCAACGATTTCGATAGGCAAGATCAAGCCCCAACTCTGTGGTCCGGATGCGGCGACAACAAGCCGTAAATGTCGAAAGCTTCTGCGGAGAACCGCGATTGCGGCATGCGCAGCCCGACTAGCGCTCGATGGTATACACAAGGTCGGCGGAGGACTGTTCACCGGAGGCAGCCTCCACTGTCCACTGGCTGCCCAGCCGGTAGCGCACCCGCACCTCATTGACGGCATCAAACAGCCCGACACCGTAGCTGACGAACAGCCGCGGATTGAGATACTTGCCGATTACCAGCGAGGCAGAGCCCGGTTCGCTGCCAGCGGCCACGCCGACCTCGTCGAAGCCCAGCCGACCGCCGATCTCGCGTGCCAGCAGATTGCCACCCGACAGGGCCAGTGAGTTGGCGGCACTGTCGAGCGAGGCCTGTTCGCCCGAGTCCAGGTCATTGATGCTCTTGC
>JAFIFN010000121.1 GCA_020832005.1 Gammaproteobacteria bacterium
GGAAAAGTCGAGCGATACGTTGCCGCGGAGACGTTTCCTGAATGGTTATCATTTCCGAAACGGGTAAGCGCCAAGGACTGGACATCAAGGGGCAGCAATACCGGAGACGACTGCCGAAATTATACAGTCGTTACGCCTGCAATTCCCGCCCGCCGCAGAAATCCCGCACCAACTCTGCGAGTTCAGCCGTCTTGACCTGCAGCAGCCCATGACCCCAGTCGGGCAGCTCCAGCAGCCTGCCGTTTTTCAGCAGGGGTGCCGCGCGGCGGGTGTACTCGGTGAGGTCATCACCGGGGTTGAGCAGCAGTACGGATTGTCGGACCTGCGGCAGCAGTTCGGCGAGCTCGAAGGCGAATGCCGCGTAATGTCCCCACCACGAGATCGCCGGCCGGCGCAGGCCCTCGAAGAAATGTTCCGCGGCCATCTCGACGCTCTGACCGGGACCTCGCCATCGCATCAGCGCCTGCCACCGCTCGTTCAGGTGCGAGCCCTGCTCATCCAGCTGGTCTGGGCCGTACAGCTCACGAAAGGCCTGCCGCTCCTCGGCTGTGAACACCGGTGCCGAGACCAGGATCACATGACGGACCTGCGCCGGGCGCAGCAACGCCAGCGCCACGGCGATCTTCGAGCCCGTGTGATAGCCGATGATATCAACCTCGTCCAGTGCCAGCGCCTCCATCAGCGCCGCCATCGAGCGCGCGTAGTCGGCAATTTCCGGGGCGGCAGGGGGCGGATCGGACTCACCGAAGCCGGGGGTGTCGGGCGCGATGGCCAGACGGTCAGCGCCCATCTCGCGAAGAAACGCCTCATACACCAGCCCCGAGTGGGGGCTCATGTGAAAGCACAGCAGCGGCCGCGCACCGCCGCTGCCGGCGCGACGGTAATGGATCTGGCCGAACGGGCCGTCGCAGTAGCCGCGACGCAGTGATGCTTGCGATTCTGTCACCTGATTCGGTCCTTGTGTGAACGCGCTTGCGCCATCAAACATACCGGAGATGGCGCATCGATGTGACGATTCCCAGCTGCGACGGGCTATAGTGCATGCGCGGGCGATACACTGATGCACGGGGAGCATGCGATGCCTGAGATCTTGCGCGGCTTTGTGTCCATCGACGAAGGCCAGGTGCACTATCGCCATACGGATACCCGGACACAGGCGCCAGGCGAACAGGCAAGTCATCCCTTATGGATGGTGCATGCCTCGCCAAGCTCCAGTGTCGGGTTGTCGGGCCTGATGCGCGAACTGGGGCGCACCCGCAGCGTCATTGCACCGGACACGCTTGGCAACGGCGACTCGGCGCCGCCTGCGCCCTCCAAACCGGACATCGCCTACTATGCCGACTCAAGCCTGCGTGTCATGGATGCCCTGGGCATCGAGAAGGTCGACCTGTATGGCAGCCATACGGGCGCACATATCGTCACCGAAATGGCGATCGCCAGACCGGATCGCGTCGGCCGCATGGTGCTCGACGGCATTGCCATGTTCAGCGCCCAGGACAAGCTGGATTTCCTGGAAAACTACGCACCGGCGATCACGCCCGACGCTTTCGGCAGCCAGTTTCACTGGGCCTGGCATTTCGTCCGCGACCAGGGCTGGTTCTTCCCCTACTTTCGCCGCGATGCGGCACACCTGCGCGGACTGGCCGCACCCGATGCCGATACCCTGCATACGACAACCGTCGAGGTGCTCAAGGCGATCCGCACCTATCACCTGGCCTATCGGGCCGCATTCGCCCACGAGGATCGCGAACGCTTGAGACTGGTGCGTGTGCCCTCGCTGGTCATGGCCGATGACAGCGACCCGTTGGCGCCCGGCGTGCCGATCGCCGCCAGGCTGCTGCCGAAGGCGCTGGAGCACATCCTGACCGACTCGGTGGCAGAGGATGCGACCGCCCGCAAGGCCGCGCTGCTCGCCCACTTCCTTGACGAAGGCACGCTCCCGCAGGATCGCTGAGCGCTACGAGCCGAAGTCTCCTGCCAGCGAGCGCACCAGCGCGTCGGGGTCCAGCCAGCGGGTGATCACCTCATTGACCTCGTCGAGCGTCAGCGCCTCGACACGACGCTCGAGTGCTTCGTCGCGCAACAGGTCGCGATCGAAATACAGGCCGTTTGCCAGGGTGCCTGCCAGGCGTGCATCATCGCTGCGCAGCAGTTGCTGCTGCTGCAGCCAGCCGGCACGCGCGGTGACCAGCTCTTCTTCGGTGAAGCCCTCGCGCACGACCTGCTCAAGGGTTTCTCGCATGACGCGCTCGAGCCGCTCCAGGTTCTCCGGGGCGAACGCCGCATAAGCCGTGAAGGTACCGATCTCATCGATCGGATGGGCACCCAGCTGCGAGCCGACCGAATAGCTCAGGCCCTCGTCATCGCGGATGCGGCGCGACAGGCGTGAGTTCAGGAAGCCACCGCCGAGCATGTGCCCGGCCAGCTGCAGCGCCGGATAGTCGGGGTGATCGTCGCGCATCGCAAACTGGTGGCGCGCGATCAGGAAGGCATTGGCCTTGTCATCGAGCTGGCTGAGCAGACGCGACGGCTGCACATCGGCAAGGTCATTGGGGAATCGTTCGAAGCCGATCTCCGGCATGAAGCCGCCGAACCGCAATTCAAGTGCGGCGCGCAATTCATCGGCATCGAAATCGCCGACCAGCGCGATGGTCGTGGCCGGCCCGAACCCGTAGAACCGGCGATGAAAATCCACCAGGTCGTCACGCCCCAGTGCACGCAGGCGCTCGGCGGTTTCAGCGAAGTCGGGCGTATAGGCCGGATGCTCGGGGGGACGCGTATTGAAGTGCCTATCGAGACTGCGTACGGCAACACTCGTAGGGTCATCGGCCTGCTGGTCGACCCGGGTCAGGCTCTGCCTGCGCAGTTCCTCGAGTTCGGCTGCCGGGAACACCGGCCGGACCAGCATTTCGGCCACCAGGTCGAGGACCTCGTCGAGCGTGTTGCGCCGCGCCTCGATGCGCGCCGAGACGATACTGCCGCCGCCGATGGACACGGCGGCCTGCAGCTCATCGAGGCGGTCACGCAGCTGCTGTCGGCTGTAGTTCTCGGTGCCCCGATCCAGCATCGAGCCGGTCATGCCGGGAATGCTGCCCAGGCCGGTCAGCGTGTCTTCTGTGCCCATACGCATCTGCAGCGTACCCTGCACGCGCGCCCCGCGCGTGGTCTTGGGCAGCAGCGCAACCTGCGCACCGTTGGACAGCGTGAAGCGCTGCACACGCGATTCGATGTTTTCAGGCGTCGCCACGAAGGCCTCGCCGGCGCTGCGGTCCTCGCGGCCCGTGTAGTCGGCCAGCAGCACATCCAGATCAGGCGCCTCGTCGATACTGGCACGCTGCGGCGCTGCGTCCGGAATAAAGGTGCCGACTGTGCGGTTGTCGCGCACCAGATAGCGTGCCGCTGCCGCCTGTACGGCCTCGGGCGTCACCTCCTCGAGCCGGTCGCGGTGCAGGAACAGCAGGCGCCAGTCGCCGGCCGCCGCCCACTCGGACAGCGAGATGCCCACCTGGTCGCTGTCATCAAGCTCGCGTTCCATCGCGCTGGTCAGCGAGGCGACTGCGCGGCGCACCTCGTCTGGCGCCGGCGGTGTTTCCGCCAGGCTCGCCACAGCTTCCAGCAGCGCAGTGCGCGCAGCTTCGACGTCGGCGTCGCGCGGCAATGTCGCGAACAGCAGCATCACGCCCGGTTCGCGCAGGCGAAACGTGAACGCACCCACCTGGCTGGCAATACCCGGCTCCACCAGCTGACGATGCAGGCGCCCGCCCGGGCTGTCGCCCAGCACACCGGCCAGCGCCTCCACGGCGGCGAAGTCCTCGTGCGCGGTGGCCGGCACATGAAACGATGCCATCAGCACCGGCACGCTGCCCGAGCGACGCACAGTCACCTCGCGCGGACCATCCTGGGTCGGTTCGCGCGTATAGGTGTCCCACAGGCGATTGTCCAGGTCGCGCTCGGGCGCGGGGATCCGGCCGAAGTGACGCTGCGCCAGCGCCAGCGCCTGGTCGGGATCGAAGCTGCCCGAGAGGACCAGCATGGCGTTGTCGGGCTGGTAGTAGCGCCGATAAAACTGCTGCAGGCGCTCGATGGGCACGTTCTCGATATCCGAACGCGCCCCGATCGTCGCGCGACCGTAGCCGTGCCACTCGTAGGCGGTGGCCATGACCCGCTGCATCAGCACGCGGAAAGGGTTGTTCTCACCGATCTCGAACTCATTGCGAACCACCGTCATCTCGCCGGCCAGGTCCTCCTCGCGGATCAGCGAGTTGACCATGCGATCGGCCTCCATGCGCATGGCCCAGTCGAGGTTCTCCTCGCTGGCGGGCAGGGTCTGGAAATAGTTCGTGCGCTCGTACCAGGTCGTGCCGTTGGCAAAGCCGCCGCGTTCGGAGATCTCGGCCTTGATGTCGCCGTGGCTTTCGGTGCCGTAGAACAGCATGTGCTCGAGCAGATGCGCCATTCCGGTCTCGCCATAGCCCTCGTGCTTGGAGCCGACGAAGTAGGTGACGTTGATGGTCGTGGTCGGGCGACTGGCATCGGGCATCAGCAGAATGCGCAGGCCGTTGTCGAGGCGGTATTCGCTGATGCCCTCGACGGTGGTGACGTGCACAGGCGCTTCGGCGCGCGCCACGCTCGCCCCCAGCAACAGGGCAATCGCACATACAAACATCAGGACGGGGCGCGTCATCGCATCTCTCCATGGAAGGGCGCGATCGTGCAGACCGCGCGGTGGCTCAAGGCGCAAGCCCGGCCAGTGAACGGATCCCGATCGCATCGCGGATCTCGGCCAGAAACGGACGGCTGATGCTGCGCGCGCGCGCAGCCCCCTCGGCGAGGATCTCCTCGATGCGCGCAGGGTTGGCCAGCAGCCGCTCGTATTCGGCCCGGGGCCCGGCAAGCTCGGCATCGAGGTGTTCGAACAGCAGCTGCTTCATCTCGCCCCAGCCGATACCCTCGGCGTAGCGCACGCGCAGTGCTGCGGTCTGCTCCGGGGTTGCGAAAGCGCGATAGATCGAAAACAGCGTGCATCCATCCGGGTCCTTGGGTTCGCCGGGCTCCAGCGAGTTGGTCTTGATCTTCATGATCAGCTTGCGGAACTTCTTTTCCGACAGGAACAGCGGGATGGTGTTCCCGTAACTCTTGCTCATCTTGCGGCCATCCAGCCCGGCCAGCACCGCCGTATGCTCGTCGATGACCGGCTCGGGCAGCACGAAGGTCTCGCGGTAGACATGGTTGAAGCGTGCGGCGATGTCGCGGGCCATCTCCAGGTGCTGCTTCTGGTCGCGGCCCACCGGGACATGCGTGGCCTTGAACATCAGGATGTCGGCCGTCATCAGCACCGGGTAGCCGAACAGCGCCATGCTGATGCCCTTGTCCGGATCGCGGCTGTCGCTGGCTTCGTTGTCTGCGACCACGGCCTTGTAGGCGTGTGAGCGGTTCATCAGCCCCTTGGCGGTCACGCCCGAGAGAATCCACGCAAGCTCGAGGATCTCCGGGATATCGGACTGCCGGTAGAGTGTCACGCGCGCCGGGTCCAGGCCTGCCGCCAGCCAGGTGGCGGCGATTTCCAGCGTCGAGCGGGCAATGGTGTCGGGGTCGAGGTTCTTGGCCAGCGAGTGGTAGTCGGCCAGGAAGTAGAAAGAGTCCACGTCGTCGCGCCGGCTGGCAGCGATCGCAGGGCGGATGGCGCCTGCGTAGTTGCCAAGGTGGGGGGTTCCGGTCGTGGTGATGCCGGTCAACGAGACGTGTCGGGGCTGTTTCATGCGCGAGAAGCTCTTGCCGCAGCCAGCGCTTAAGGCTGTGCTGCGGCGGTTGGGCGCCCGGCGGGCGGTGATTACGATGGCGCGAAGTATAGCCCGCCGGCCGATGCCGCTCGACCGGCATTCGTGTCATGCGCGGATGGGTATACTCGCAGAGTAGCAGCCAGATGCGCTGAATCAGCCGCCTCGAGGGGGAGCAGGAAGATGCAGGGACTCATGATGGACAGGCCGCTGCTGATCTCGTCGATCCTGCAGTATGCGGCCAGCTACTACGGCGACACCGAGATCGTGTCGGTCAACACCGAGGGCGGCGAGCACCGCTACGGCTACCGGGCCATGGCGCAGCGCAGCGCGCAGCTGGCCCACGGGCTGCTGGCGCACGGCATGAAGACCGGCGAGCGCGTCGGCACGCTGGCCTGGAACAACCACCGTCACCTGGAGCTCTACTACGGCGTCTCGGGCGTGGGCGGCGTGGTCCACACGCTGAACCCGCGGCTGTTTCCCGAGCAGATCGCCTGGATCATCAAGCACGCCGAAGACCGCTGGCTGTTCACGGAAACCACCTTCCTCCCGCTGCTCGAAGCACTGGCCGACCATCTCGACAGGGTGCGCCACATCGTGGTCATGACCGATCGCGCGCACATGCCCGAGAGCAGCCGGCTCAAGCAGCTGATGTGCTACGAGGACCTGCTCGAAGGCCAGCCCGAAACCATCGACTGGCCCGAGTTCGACGAACACACGGCCGCAGCGCTGTGCTACACCTCCGGCACCACCGGCCATCCCAAGGGTGTGCTGTATTCGCACCGCTCGACCCTGCTGCATGCCTACGGCGCGGCGATGGGCGACATGCTGGCGGCCGGTCGCGGCGACGCCATCCTCGCCGTCGTGCCTATGTTCCACGCGGCAGGCTGGGGTCTGCCCTATGCCGGCCCCATCGTTGGCGCAAAGCTGGTGCTGCCGGGCCCGAAGATGGCCGACGGCGAGACCCTGCAGCGGCTGATCGAGACCGAGGGCGTGACCTATGCGGCCGGCGTGCCGACCATCTGGATGGCGCTGCTGGGCTACCTGCGCGAAAGTGGCAAGACACTGGGACGCATGCGTTATGCCGGCGTCGGTGGCGCGGCCTGCCCACCGAGCATCATCCGCGAGTTCCACGAGCGCCATGGCGTCATCACCGCCCAGGGCTGGGGCATGACCGAGACCAGTCCGCTGGGCTCGATGGCGCTGCTCAGCCGCGCCGAGCATGAGTCCCTGAGCGATGAGGCGCGCATCGCGCGCCAGGCCATGCAGGGACGTGCCGCCTTCGGCGTAGAAATGCGCATCGTCGATGACAGTCATGCCGAGCTGCCCTGGGATGGCGTTGCCTCCGGCCGCCTGCAGGTGCGCGGTCCCTGGGTCTGCAGTGCCTATTTCAGAACCGAGCACAGCAGCGCCCATCGCGACGGCTGGTTCGACACCGGCGATGTGGCCATCATCCATCCCGACGGCTGGCTGCAGATCACCGACCGCACCAAGGATGTGATCAAGAGCGGCGGCGAGTGGATCAGCTCGATCGAGCTTGAAAACCACGCGATGGCCCACCCGGCGGTGGCGCAAGCCGCGGTCATCGCCCGCCCCCACACGAAGTGGACCGAACGGCCGCTGCTGATCGTGCTGCCGGCCAAGGACCAGCAACCCTCAATTGACGAGTGGCGCAAGCACTTCACCGGCAGGGTTGCCGACTGGTGGATCCCAGATGACGTGGTCTACGTGGAAGAGATGCCACACACCGCGACCGGCAAGGTCAACAAGCTTGCGCTGCGCGAACGCTACGCCGATTTCCGATTCAGCAATGACAGGGAAAACCAATGAATGAACTGGCGCCGCTGTATGCGGACCATGTCGCACGCTGCTGCGAAACCGCCGGCGAGGCTCTTGCGTCGGCCGGCCTCGAGCAGCTGGTGATCTACGCCGGCAGCGAGCACCTGGCTTTCCTCGATGACCAGACCTACCCGTTCCGGGCCAACCCGCTGTTCAAGGCCTGGCTGCCGCTGACACAGCATCCCGGTTGCTGGCTGCTCTACACGCCCGGACAACGCCCGGTGCTGCTATATCACCAGCCACGCGATTTCTGGCACCTGCCGCCGGCCGACCCCGACGGCTACTGGGTGGAGGCTTTCGACCTAAAAGTGATTCGTGATCCTGCGGAGATCACCACGCATCTGCCCGAGGAGGTACGCTCGCGCTGCGCCGTGCTGGGCGAGGGCGTGGCGCACTGGCTGCCGGAGGCGAACATCAATCCCGAGCGCGTGCTCAATGTCCTGCACTGGCACCGCGCCCGGAAAACCAGTTATGAACTCGCCTGCATGCGTGCGGCAAACCGACGGGCGGCGCCTGCGCACGAGGCCGCGCGCGATGCCTTCCTCGCGGGTGCTTCCGAGTACGACATTCACATGGCCTACCTGCAGGCCTGCGACCATACCGATGACGAGCTGCCGTATCACAACATCATCGCCGTCAACGAGCATGCGGCCGTGTTGCATTACCAGCACCGCGATCGCGAGCCGGCGCCACGGCGCAGCCTGCTGGTCGACGCAGGCGCCGACGTCGCCGGCTACGCCAGCGACATCACGCGCACCTGGACCGTCGATGAGGGCGACTTCGCCGGCCTGCTGGCCGGCATGGAATCACTGCAAAGAGGCCTGTGCGCCGAAGTGCGCGCCGGCGTGGCCTTCGGCGACCTGCACCGCCTGGCGCACCAGCAGATCGGCCAGCTCCTCAAGGACGCCGGGGTGATCCGCCTGGATGGCGTGAGCGCCGCAGAACGAGGCCTGACCAACTATTTCTACCCGCACGGCCTCGGCCATCTGCTGGGCGTGCAGGTCCACGATGTGGGCGGGCAGCAGGCAGATCCGCAAGGCACGGCTGCACCGCCACCGGATGACTACCCGAAGCTGCGGCTCACGCGCCGGCTGGAAGCCGATACCGTCGTCACCGTCGAGCCGGGTATTTATTTCATAGACCTGCTGCTCGATGAGTTGCAGGCCAGTGAACTGGCCACCGAGGTGCACTGGCCAACGGTGGAGCGGCTCAAGCCCTGGGGCGGGATCCGCATCGAGGACAATGTGCGCGCCGAGCCGGATGGGCATGAGAACCTGACCCGGGCGTGGCTGCCGTAGCGATCATCACGCCAGTGCGTTCGTCCGCAGCGCCCGCGTGACCTCCGGCTCCATGGTGCCGCAGGCATCATGCGCGGTCAGAGACACCTCGTCGCGGTGAATGATCAGATCCGGCGAACAGCGTGAGTGGTTCCGTCCGGGGGTTCGCTTTGTCTGCGTCCCCATGCCAAACTGCCTCGATTGAACGCGTTACGGAGTCACAACATGTCCGAAAACGCCGCCCGCATGACCGCAATCGACGCCCGTCCGGCGATGTTTCGCAATCATCCGTTCGGGTTCATTCTCAGCGTGCTGTTGATCGCGGCTCTGGGCCTCGGGCTCCTGATCCTGCTTTGGTGGTATCTGCAGACGCGTTCGGTTCGCCTGCGTATCGATGCCGATCAGGTCCATCTGGAACGAGGTCTTCTGAGCAAGAGTCATGTGGATCTCGACATCGGGCAGATCCGGACCGTTAAGGTGGAGCAGAGCTTCTTCAACCGCATCTTTCGCGTTGGCGCCATTGCGATATACACCACGGGCGACAATCCAGAATTTCGGGTAACAGGCCTTCCGGACCCGCTCACCATTCGCGACTACATACGGCGGCGCCGCGAGGCTATTGCATGAGTCGAGAAGACAGGCGCGACAGCCGCCTGGCACTGCGGGTCCTGCTCGGGACCTCGGCGCTGGCGGCCCTTCTGGTGGCCCTCGTGGTCCTCGCAGCGGCGGTGTCCCTGCCGGGTCTGTCGGATTGGGTCGCCATGACCTTCGATGATGGTATCGGGCTGAAGAACGCAGCCCTCGCGGCCGCGATCGTCTCGGTGGTGGTTTCGATCGTCTTTGCGCTCACGGCGGGCGAAGGCCTGATCGGCGAGCTGCAGTTCATGATCCCCGGCTTCTTTCTGTTTTTCGTGTTCTTCTGGCTGATGCTCGCCTGGATCTTCTGAATTCGACCAGGTTTCAGGCCGGCGCTGGAAGCATGACGCCGGCATCCTGCGTGGTCAGAGCCGCCTCAATACCCGGCGGCCTGACCGTCCTTGCGCGACTCCGAGGCGCCAATCCACACACCGTGGCGCGCATCATGCTCAATGGCCTGGTAGCCGCCGTACGGCCCTTGTGCCCAGGTGACCCGGTGACCCATCTGCAGCAGTTCGCGCACGGTTTCATAAGCGAACCCCGACTCGAGCTGCAGCTGCCCCCCGTCAGTCATCGCCAGGGCCTGACCGGTGGGTTCGGTCGAGCCTGAGTGGTGAATGCGCGGCGCATCACCCGCCTCCTGCAGGCTCATGCCGAAATCGACCAGGTTGATCACGATCTGCGCGTGGCCCTGCGGCTGCATGCCGCCGCCCATCAGCCCGAAACTCACCCACGGCTCACCGTCACGGGTGAGGAAAGCGGGGATGATGGTGTGGAACGGTCGCTTACCCGGGGCATAGGTGTTCGGGTGGCCTTCCTGGAGCACGAACATCTCGGCACGGTTCTGCAGGATGAAGCCGAGCCCCGGTGGAGTCATGCCCGAGCCCTTGCCGCGGTAGTTGCTCTGGATCAGCGAGACCATGTTGCCGTGGCGATCGGCCGTGGCCAGATTGATGGTGTCGCCCTCGTTGAGCTGCGCACGACCGGCATCGACCGCATTGGCCGCCCGCGTCGGGTCGATCAAGGCACGACGCTCCTCAGCGTAGTCCTTGCTGATCAACCAGTCGACCTCGACCTCCATGAAGTCCAGGTCGGCGTAGTGGCGGGCGCGATCCTCGAAGGCGAGCTTCTTGGCCTCGGTGAACAGGTGCACGTGCTCGGGTGAGCCGAACCCGTATGCGGCGAGATCGAAGCCTTCGAGGATGTTCAGAATCTGCAGCCCAGCGATGCCCTGGCCGTTCGGCGGCAGCTGCCAGACGTCTACGCCGCGATAGTTGGTAGACACCGGCTCGATCCACTCGCCGGTGTGCGAAGCAAGGTCGTCGTAGCTGAGGAAGCCGCCGTGCTCGGCCATGTAGTCGGCGATGGTGCGCGCGATGTCACCGCGATAAAAGGCATCGCGGCCGTCATCGGCGAGCTGCTGGAGCGTGTTCGCGATGCCGGGATTTTTCCACAGCTCGCCGGCCCGTGGTGCGCGCCCGTCGATGGCCAACTGCTCGAGATACCCGGGCCACTCGGCAAGCACCGGCACCGAGCGTTCCCAGTACCAGGCGATGAGTTCAGGCACCGGGTGGCCGTCGCGCGCATAGTTGATCGTCGGCGCGAGGATGTCGGCCATCGACAGCTCACCGAAGCGCTCGTGGAGGGCGAACCAGCCATCGACCACACCCGGCACGGACACCGGCAGGGGCCCGCGCTGCGGAATGTCCTCGTAGCCGTTTTCGAGGAACCACTCCAGCGTGAGGCTTTGCGGCGAGCGCCCGGAGCCGTTGTAGCCGTACAGCCGCCCACTTTCCGCGTGCCAGATGATCGCGAAGAAATCCCCACCCAGTCCGTTGCCGGTGGGTTCCATCAATGTGAGGGCGGCATTCGCAGCGATGGCGGCATCGATGGCATTGCCCCCCTGCTTGAGCACATCCAGCGCGATCTGGGTCGCCAGCGGATGGGAGGTCGCCGCCATGCCGTGCTGGGCGATCACCTCCGAGCGACTTTTCAAAGTGCTGCCAGTGATCCGGTCGTAGCCTGCGGCCTGGTCACCAGCCAGCATGGCGACGGCCAGCAACGTCGCCGCCGCAAGCCAGGCCACGCCTGATCCAGTTTGCTTCATCATGCGTTCTACCCCCCGACTGAAATGCCCGTGGTTAGATACGCGCAT
>JAFIFN010000122.1 GCA_020832005.1 Gammaproteobacteria bacterium
AGTTCGCGCAGCAGCGCGATGATCTGCGCCTGGATCGAGACATCCAGGGCGCTGACGGGTTCGTCGCACACCACAAGCTTCGGCCGGGAGATCATCGCCCGCGCAATGCTGATGCGCTGGCACTGGCCGCCGCTGAACTCGTTCGGGTAGCGGTTCATCATCTCCGCTCGCAGACCGACGCGGCGCATCATGTCAGCGGCGCGCGCCTGGGCATCGCTGCGCGAAATCCCGGGTTCGAAGGCATACAGGGGTTCGCGCAGGATGGCGCCGACACTCATGCGCGGATTCAGGCTCGCCAGCGGATCCTGGAACACCAGCTGCAGCTCGCGGCGCCGCAGATTCATCGCATCCTCATCGAGTCCGCACAGGTCATCACCCAGCCACAGCACGCGGCCGGCCGTGGGTTTGATCAGTTGCAGCACGGCACGACCCAGCGACGACTTGCCGCAGCCCGACTCGCCGACGACACCGAGTGTTTCCCCGGGGCCGAGGGTGAAGCTGACGTCATCCACGGCCTTGAGCATGCGCGCAGGCCGGAACAGGCCGCCACCGACAGGGAAATGCACGCGCAGGTTTTCCACCTGCAGCAGCGGTTCGCTCATGGTGCATTCTCCAGGTGACAGGCCTTGAGGTGGCCCTCGACGGCGAGATCCAGCGATGGACGCTCGGTGAGGCAGCGATCAAAGGCCTGCGGGCAGCGCGGCGCATAGGCGCAACCCGGCGGCAGCTCCGAGAGATCCGGTGGCTGTCCCGGTATCGCGGTCAGCGACTCGCTGTCGCGATCGGCACGCGGCATGCAGGCCAGCAGGCCGCGGGTGTAGGGGTGTCGGGGGTCGTAGAACAGCGAATCCACGCTGGCCTGCTCGATGGCACGCCCGGCATACATCACCATGACCTCGTCACACAGACCGGCGACGACGCCCAAATCGTGCGTGATCATGACCAGCGCGGTATCGGTGTGGTCCGCGAGCCCCTTGAAGAGCTTCAGGATCTGCGCCTGCACGGTGACATCCAGCGCCGTGGTGGGTTCGTCGGCGATCAGCACGTCGGGCTGGCATAGCAATGCCTGGGCGATCATCACGCGCTGGCGCATGCCGCCCGAGAACTCGTGGGGGTACATGCGAAAGCGTCGCGCAGGTTCGGGAATACGCACCAGTTCGAGCATTTCCAGCGCGCGGCTGCGCGCCTCGCTGCGACTCATGCCACGGTGCTGGGTGAGCACTTCGCAGAGCTGTTCACCGATGCGCTTGTGCGGTGTGAGACCGGTGATCGAGTCCTGGAACACGATCGCCATTTTCTCGCCGCGGATCGCATTGAGCTTGCGTCGCGAGGTGTTGAGGATCTCCTCGCCGTTGAGCACAACAGAGCCCGTGGCATGTCCGTTGCTGGCCAGCAGGCCGAGGATGGCCAGGAAGGTCTGGCTCTTGCCAGAGCCCGATTCGCCCACGATACCCAGGCACTGGCCACGATGCAGATCGAACGACACGCCGTTGACCGCGGAGATTCGGCCCTCGCCGGTCTGGAAGTGCACGTTGAGGTCGCGGCACTGCAGGACGGGCTCGCCGCCCTGGGCGCGCACCGGTCGCGCTGTCGTCTCGGCCATCATCTGCCCTCCGGGTCGAGGGCATCGCGCAGGCCATCACCGATGAAATTGAAGCAGAACAGCGTCACCGCCAGGAAAGTACCGGGGATCACCAGCAGCCACGGCCCGGTATCGATGCTCGCCGCCCCCTGCGAGATCAGTACGCCCCAGCTGGTCATCGGTTCCTGCACGCCCAGGCCCAGGAAGCTCAGGTAGCTTTCCACCAGGATGGTGGTGGGGATCAGCAATGTGACGAACACAATCACCGGGCCGATGATGTTGGGCACGACATGCCGGCGCACGATCTGCAGGTTCGACAGCCCCAGCGCGCGGGCCGCCTCGACATATTCCTTCTGCTTCACCGACAGGGTCTGACCACGCACGATGCGCGACATGGTCAGCCACTCGACCGCACCGATGCCGATGAACACCAGGTAGATGTTGCGGCCGAACACGGTCACCAGGATGATGATGAAGAACAGCAGCGGCAGGGCATAGAGCACATCGACGAAGCGCATCATGATGTTGTCGATACGCCCGCCGAAATAGCCGGCCACCGAGCCCCAGGTGACGCCGATCAGCAGCGCCACTGCGGTGGTCATGACACCGATGGTCAGCGAGATCCTCGCACCATGGAACGTGCGCACGAACATGTCGCGGCCGTTGGAATCCGTGCCGAACCAGTGCGCGTTCTCGAAGGTCGGCGGCACGAGGATGTACTCCCAGTAGTAATCCTCGAGTGTATGCGGGCTGATCATCGGGCCGATGACGGCCAGCAGACTGATGAGCAGCAGCACGACCACGCCGCCCATTGCAGCCCGGTTCGTCGCGAAGCGACGCAGCGCGTCCTGCCACAAAGAACGCCCTACCGTGCGCCCGGCGGCCTGCATGGCGGCGAGTTGCTGATCGCGGCGTTTCGTCAGGAAGCCCATTTATTCGCGCCTCACGCGGGGGTCGAGATAGCCGTAGATGACATCGGCCAGCAGATTGAGCAGGATGATGGCCGTGGCATAGACGATCACAGTGCCCATCACCAGCGGATAGTCGCGGTTCAGCGCGCCCTGGATGAAATACCGGCCCATGCCTGGCAGGCCGAAGATCTGCTCGATGATCACCGAGCCGGTCATGATGCCGGCGATGGCCGGGCCCAGGTAGCTGACCAGCGGCAGCGATACTGCCTTGAGCGCATGGCTGGCCACGACCTTGTACTCGGGCAGGCCCTTCGCGCGTGCGGTGCGGATGTAATTCGCACGCATGACCTCGAGCATCGAGCCGCGCGTCAGCCGCGACAGAATCGCGATCTGCGGCAGCGCAAGTGCGATGACCGGCAGGATCATGTTTGACAGCGCCCCGTCGTTCCAGCCAGAGATCGGCAGCAGTTTCAGATACAGGCCGAATATAAGCGTAAGCACGGGGGCCACGACGAAGGCCGGCACCGCGAAGCCGGTCATGGCCACCGTCATGGTGACGTAATCGATCCAGCGGTTGCGGTTCAGCGCGGCGAAAATCCCCAGCAGGCAGCCCACCGCCAGTGCTACGAGGATGGCCACGCCGCCG
Source organism: Gammaproteobacteria bacterium (assembly GCA_020832005.1). Taxonomy (GTDB): domain Bacteria; phylum Pseudomonadota; class Gammaproteobacteria; order Steroidobacterales; family PWYM01; genus PWYM01. Next base: position 3,140 of record JAFIFN010000122.1, read on the forward strand.
AGCTTGAGGCTGACCGGCAGACCGATGGCGAGCAGTTCGGTCACGCTGTAGTCGGCGTAGGTGATCGAGGGCCCGAAATCGCCCCGTGCCAGTCGGGCCATATAGCGCACAAACTGCTCGATCACCGGACGGTCGAGGTCGTAGGCGGCCCTGAGATTGTCGATGACTTCCGGCTCGAGCTGGGCATCGGCATCGAAGGGTCCGCCCGGGGCTGCGCGCATCAGGAAGAACGCACCGGCAATGACCACGAACAGCGTGGGCACTGCGGTCAGCAGACGTCTGGAAATGAAACTCAGCACAGCCAGTCCTTTGGCCCTGGGGCCGTTCGCCCGCCGGTGCGTGCTCGCTTGCGAGTCGCCGTGAAGGTCATCACCTCCTGGCATCGTAGGTTTAGCATCTTGGGGCGCAAGGGGTGAACAACACCATGAACCGAGCCAGTGCGGCTTATCTTAGAGATCGGTGGCTGGTTTCACTTTGGCTTTGCTGAATGCGCCCTAATTGATCGGTATAATATAATATCAATAGTATGACAGGTCTATGCGATTTGTGGCCTGCTGGTCTGCCTGCCGGTATCGTTGCCGTCTGTTCATCAGGCTGATTTAACGGCCAGGTCCGCAGGAATTGCTGCAGGAGACGAATACCGCCCATGTCACACGTCCACATCCGCCCCTGGCTCATCACCCGCCGCAGCCTTTTGCAGGCCGCCGGATCCGGTACTTTGCTCGCCTGGACCCTGCCCGCGAAGGGCTATGGCGGCGCTGCAGGCGATGGCGAACTGTTGCGCGCCTACCTGTCGATTGAACCCGATGGTACGGTGGTCATCACGACGCCCGACGCCGAGCTCGGCCAGGGCATCTATACCACTCATGCGCTGCTGATCGCCGAGGAGCTTGGCGCAGACTGGGACCGGGTCCGGGTGCGGTTCTCTGGCGCCGGCGAAGTGTTTTCCAATCCGCAGAAGAAGCTGCAGGCTACCGGGCGCAGCATGGGCGCAACCGGCTATTACCGGCTGCTGCGTGAAGTTGGAGCAATGGCTCGCGGCCAATTGTGTGCCGCAGCGGCCGCGCGATGGCAGGTGCCGGCCGGCGAGTGCGACACCGAGTCGCACCGCGTCGAGCACGCCGCCAGTGGTCGCCGCCTGGCGTTCGCCGAGCTGGTCGCCGACGCCGTGCGGATCGCGCCGCCAGATCAGGTCACGCTGCGCGATCCGGCCCGCTTCCGCCTGATCGGACGCAGCCCATCGCGCCTGGAAATCCCGCTGCACGCCTCGGGGCGTTCGGATTTCGCCGTCGATGTGCAGCTGCCGGGCATGAAGCTGGCGGCGCTGAAGATCTGCCCGACCTTCGGCGGGCGTCTGAAGTCGATGGATGCCGAGGCCGCCGGTCAGATGGCGGGCGTGCACAGCGTGCATGCGCTGGAGGATGCCGTGGCCGTGGTCGCCGACTCCTGGTGGGAGGCGCAGCGCGCATTGCAGCAGGTCAAGGTCGAATGGGATGACGGCGAGGCCGCGGGCTTCGACAGTCAGGCCATGCGCGCGGGGTTGAAAACCCTGGTCACTGACCGCGATGCCCGGGGCGACGGCCCGCCGCGGGTGGCCGTGACCATCGGCGATGTCAACGTCGCGCTGGCCGACAGCCCGCGCCGTGTCGAAGGCGTCTACGAGGTGCCCTATCTGGCCCATGCCACGATGGAGCCGATGTCCTGCGTGGCCCGTGTCGATAACGGGCGTTGCGAGCTGTGGTCCGGAACCCAGGGGCCGATGCGCGCGCGCGATACCGCGGCGGCACAGTTGGGGATTTCACCGGAGCAGGTCACCGTGCATCGCTGTTTCTCCGGCGGTGGCTTCGGCCGGCGCTGGCAGCCCGATTTCGTCGAGCGCGCCGTGGATGTTGCGCGGCGGGTCCCCGGTGTTCCGGTCAAGCTGATTTTTTCGCGCGAGGAAGACACGCGTCACGATTACTATCGTCCGGCCTATGCCTGCGGTTTCGCCGGCAGCGTCGACGCAGCCGGCGAGATCACCGCGTTGCAGCTGCGTGTCGCCGGCGCATCGCTGTTCGAGTTCGGCCGCCCCGGTGCATTCGGCGATCGGCCCGACCCCAGTTCGGTCAGCGGCCTCAACGACGGGATTTATCGCATCGGCAGCGCGCTGATCGACTGGTCGCCGCTGAGCACGCCCGTGCCGATCGGCGTGTGGCGTGCGGTCGGGCACTCCCAGAACGGCTTTTTCATGGAGTCGATCATCGACGAGCTGGCCCATGCTGCGGGCAAGGATCCCTACGAGTTCCGCCGCGCGCTGATGGAAGATGAGCGCAGGCGCAATGTGCTCGATACCGTGGCCAAGGCTGCAGACTGGGGCACACCACTGGCCGAGGGACACGGCAGGGGTATTGCGATCATGGAAGGTTATGGCTCGATCGTCGCCCAGGTCGCGGAGGTCAGCGTGCGTGACCGGCGCATCAAGCTCGAACGCATGGTCACGGCCATCGACTGCGGTATGGCCGTGCATCCGGACAACGTGCGCGCACAGATGGAGGGCGGCATCGTGTTCGGGCTCACGGCCATGGTCCACGGTGCCATCGATGTCGAGGCGGGCAGGGTACGCCAGGGCAACTTCAGCGACTATCCGCTGCTGCAGCTCAAGGACACGCCGCGCTTTGAGACCGTGATCATCGAAAGCGGCGAGCAGATGGGCGGGGTGGGTGAGCCGGGTCTGCCGCCCGCCGCCCCGGCCGTGGCCAATGCGGTGTTTGCCGCCTGCGGCGAGCGCATCCGCGCCCTGCCACTGAGCCGGCATGGCTGGAGGCTGGCATGAAGGAGTTTGTCATGGATGCAAGCATTGTGCGCTACGGGTTCACCGCGCTGGCCTGCCTGGTCGCCAGCGGCGCATCGGCCGACAGCCTCGTCACCTCGGACACGGTCCATCAGCTGGCGGTGCCCGCGGGTGCGGTGTTCCGCGACTGTGAGCAGTGTCCTGAGATGGTCGTGATCCCGCCGGGTGAGTTCACCATGGGACATGATGGCGGCGAGCCGGGACGCTACGAGGGTCCGGTGCGCGAGATGCAGGTCGCTCAAGCTTTCGCGCTGGGCCGCTACGAGGTGACCCATGCACAGTTCCGCGCCTTTGCGCAGGCCACCGGGCATGTCAGCGACGGCGGTTGCCGGATCTGGGACGGGTCGGCCTGGCAGGAACCCGAGGAAGCCGACTGGACCGACCCCGGTTACGGTCGCCCGCCAGCGGATGACGAGCCGGTGGCCTGTGTCAGCTGGCTGGAGGCTCGCGCCTACGTTGCCTGGCTGTCCGAGCAGACCGGTCAGCGCTATCGGCTGCCCTCCGAGACCGAGTGGGAATATGCCGCACGTGCCGGCAGTCAGGATGACTTCTATTGGGGCAACGACGAACTGGCCGCCTGCGAGTGGGCCAATGTCTACGACACATCGGGTCACGCTGAATTCGGTTTCCCCTGGGATCCCGTGGATTGCGATGATGGTCACCCGGGCGTGGCCGTCGTCGGTCAGTTTCCGCCCAACGCTTTCGGTCTGTACGACATGCTCGGCAACGTCTGGGAATGGGTCGAGGACTGCTACGTCGTACCCTATCCCGAGGATGGTCCGCGCGATGGCAGCCCGGTGCAGGTCGAGGGTGCCTGTGATCGGCGCAGCGTCCGGGGTGGCAGCTGGATCACGCGCATGTACCGTCACCGGCTGAGCTGGCGCGGCCGCGATCCCGAGCCCACGCTGTTTTCGTTCTTCGGTTTCCGCGTGGCGCGCGACCTGGCACCGCTCGAGGCACGCCCTTGAGCGGTATCGCGCGGCGCAGCGTTCTCAAGGGGCTGGGTGCGGCGGCCTCGATGGCGGCGCTGCCGGGGCTGGCGCGTGCCGATGACGTCGATGTGCTGGTGATCGGCGCGGGGTTGTCGGGTCTGCATGCAGCGGGCCTGCTCGAGGAACTCGGCGCGCGCGTCACCGTGCTCGAGGCCGCCGGTCGCATCGGCGGTCGGCTGCTGACACTCGATGACGTGCCTGGCGCCCCTGAAGCCGGTGGACAGACACTCGATGGCATGTACGCCCGCACGCTGGACATGTGCCAGCGCGTGGGGCTCGAGGTCTACGAACGCAGCTTCCCGTATCCGGGCCAGACCCTGCACATCGGCGGCGCGCTGCTCGATAGCGCGAAGTGGGCGACGGCCGATGCGAACCAGCTGGTTGGCGAGGAGCGCAGCGTGCTTCCGCATCAGCTCTATGGCTGGTATGTCCGTGCGCACAATCCGCTGGCGGAGTTGCTGGAGTGGCGCGATGCGCCGTCGCGAACTCTGGATGAGCGCTCGATCGCCGCGGAACTGCGCGGCCACGGTGCCTCACCCGAGGCCATGCGGCTGATGGACATTCACTTCGATGGTGGCGGCATGGACAACATGTCGGCACTGTTTGCCTACCGCAAGCAGCTGGTGGCCGACTTCGGTGCCGGCAGCATGCTGCGCATCGATGGTGGCAGCCAGCGCTTGCCCGAGCGCATGGCCGAGCGACTGGCCGGCGACGTGCTGCTCGATCATGCCGTGCAGTCGATCACCCAGGACGCCACCGGCGTGCGGGTGAGCTGCGCCAATGGCCGCCGACTGCGCGCGCGCTACGCCGTGGTCTCCGTGCCGTTCAGCGTGCTGCGCGACATGCATCTGGATCCGGCGCCGCCGCCTGCCTTCGCCGCAGCCATCAGCGAGCTGCCCTACAATGCGATCACGCAGGTCAAACTGGCCTACTCGGCGCCGTTCTGGGAGACAGACGGATTGCCGGTGCAGGTGGTCAGCGACGGCCTGGTCGAGCGGGTCATGGCAGTGCCGGACCACGATGGCGAGCTTCGCACGCTCAATGTGTGGATCAATGGCCTGGAGGCGCGCGCGCTGGACCGTTACGATGAGGCGCAGCAGGGCGCGCGCGCGCTCTCAGCCCTGGAGGCCTTGCGCCCGGCCGCGCGTGGCAAGCTCGAGGTGCTCGACGTGACTTCCTGGGGCCGTCAGCCCTGGGCCCGGGGCGCCTACCATTTCTGGGGGCCCTCGCAGGTACGACGCTTCGGCGAGGTGGTTCGCGAGCCCCTGGAGCGGCTACACTTCGTCGGCGAGCACATGGCTGAGTTCCAGCAGGGCATGGAAGGGGCGATGGAGTCAGCCGAGCGCGAGGTGTTCCGGCTGATGGACAGGCTTTAGGCGCTTATGCGCCAGGAGAGGAAAAGGTGCAGAAATTCACGCTGAAGATCAACGGTCAGTCCCACGAGGTCGAGGCCGATCCGCAGATGCCGCTGCTTTGGGTGCTGCGCGACCGACTCGGAATGACGGGATCGAAGTTCGGTTGTGGCATCGGCGTCTGCGGTGCATGCACTGTGCGCATGGACGGCTCGGTCACGCGTTCCTGCGTGTTTCCCGTCGCGGCGTGCACTGATCGCGACATCCGCACGATCGAGGGCCTGTCTGAGGACATCAGCCATCCGGTGCAGCAGGCCTGGATCGCCGAGCAGGTGCCCCAGTGCGGTTACTGTCAGTCCGGGATGATCATGGCCGCTGTGGCGCTGCTCGAGGAAACGCCCGAGCCCACCGATGCCCAGATCGATGCCACCATGACGAACCTGTGTCGCTGTGGCACCTATCCGCGCGTTCGCAAGGCCATCCACCGCGCCGCCAGGATGATGGCGCAGGCCTGATCGCCGATCCCGCCTCGCTACACTGCGGGACGGGATCGTACGTAAGGGCTTGCAGCGTCAGGCGTCAGGCTCCAGCGCTCGCCAGTCGTTGCTGATTTTCTTCTCCTGGATCAGTGTGCGCCGGATCAGGCCCTCGCCTTCGCGAATCCACTGCCAGACGCGGCTGCGAAAGCGGCCGCAGTCGGTGACATTGATCATCTCGTAGAAATACACGTCGGGCAGCTCGGGGCGTTCCCAGTACAGGAACGTCGAGCGGCGCTTCGGGTCATCGGAGAGTTCGCGCACCATGCCCTTGATGCGCGCAGAGTCGAACACGACTTCGCGCGAGCCGTTGACGTAGCGGCAGGGCATATCATGGACTTCGGTGCGACCATCGTCCCAGGTGTAGTAATTGGTCTGGTGATAGGGGAAGTCCGAGTCGGGCTTGAAGCGGATGAACAGGCGTGAGCGATGCTGGTCGAGCAGATTGCACTCGGCATCCAGATGGCGGTAGATGCCATCCCAGACGCCTTCACGCGAGGCCAGCAGCGGCATATCCTCTTTGATGGTCGATGTCATGTACAGTCTCCTTGTGGGTCCGGGTGAGCGACCGGGTCTCTGCTTCAGCATCTGGTGTGTGCTGGCTGGAATACATACTATTGTAATGTTATTATAATGACCTTTGATCAGCAAGAGCTTCGCTGCCATGGTTCACGATCTGCAACACCGCATGCTGGCGCGCCCCGATGCCGAAGAGGCGGGTCGCCAGCGCTATGTGCTGGCGATGAAGCGCTACCTGACCGGCCGCATTCGCCCCGGCAATGAGGCCGTCTACGACCACGAGGTCCGGCCGGCATTTTCGCGTGCGCATGCCGGGCGTGAACCGGCGACCCGCGCCGAGCTGCGCGAAGCCCTGCTGGCCAACCCGCATTACCAGGCATGGTGCAGCCTCAACCGCACCTCGCAGGAGATGATGTGGCAGGCCGTCGGCGAGACGGTGCTGCGTGAAGCCCCGCGCATGCGCGAGCAGGCGCAGCATCTGTGTGCGCAACGCGAGGTGCTCGGCGGCCTGCGACTCGATCCTGACTTCGAACCGCCGGAAGTCCTGCAACGCGTCAATATTCATCTGCAGCCGGGGGGCTATGCACGCACGCTGGATGCCGAGGACATCCTAGCCGGTGCGTTCTATGAGTCAGGTGGCAACCTGTACTCGATGGGCCGTGGCATGGGCGCCAAGGACTCCAAGGCCGGTGCAGTGATTGCCTGGCTGGCCGAGCACCATCCGGATTTCCGGCCGCGTCGCATCCTCGATATGGGCTGCTCCGCCGGCGCCTCGTCCGTGCCCTATGCGCAGGCGTTTCCCGACGCCGAAGTCCACGCGCTGGATATCGGTGCGGCAATGCTGCGCTACGCCCATGCGCGGGCGGAAAGCCTGGGTGCGCGCGTGTTCTTCCACCAGCTCGATGCGGCGGCGACGGATTTCGATGACGAAAGCTTCGATCTGATCGTCTCGCACAACCTGTTCCACGAGATCTCCGATGAGACGCGGCGTGGCATGCTGGCCGAGACCTGGCGATTGCTCGCCCCGGGTGGCATGTGCCTGCACCAGGACGTGGCGATCCAGAACCGCACGCGCAGCCTGTTCGAGCAGGTCGAGCGTTCCTGGGATGTGGAGTTCAACAACGAGCCGTTCTGGGAGTGCTACGCAGACGCCGATATCGTCAGCGAGATGCAGGCTGCCGGATTTCCGGCCGAGGATGCGCGCGAACTGCCGCTGCCGAAGATCAGCGGGCCAGGCCACTGGTATGTCGCTTTCGGTCGCAAGCCCGCGTAGCGTCGTCCTGCGCTCGTGACCCAGGCGAGCCTTGCTTGCAGCTCAGCGCTTTGCGCGTGGGCTCCTGACTTCCGAGCTGTTGAACGAGGGCATCGATTCGCCGGCCTTGCGCGTGAGGTATACGTGGTGCTGGTAGTGATCGGCCCGATACCAGGCCAGCATGCGCTCGACCGGTCGCTGCTTGTCATCGAAGACGATCAGCTGGATCTTGACCAGTGGCGCGCCGACTGTCGTGCCGAGCATGCGCGCCATGCGCGTGTCGGCAAGGGCGGCACCAATGAGCTGGTCTGCGGCGCTGACAGTGATGCCCTTGCGCTCGAGCAGGATCAGTAGCGGGTGCTGGCGAAGCTCATCGGTGGTGAAGCGGATGCCCAGGTTGGCCGGCACATACGCCTCGACATGGCCGATGGGCTGACCCTCGAGCAGACGCAGGTGCGTGGCCTTGAGAACCGGGCTGCCCGGGGCCAGCGCGAGATCCTTGGCAGTGGCTGCATCGGCGTTGATCTCTTCGAGCGCGGTGTCGACGATCTGGGTGTTCTTGTCCAGCCGCTGCACCTTGCGCAGCAGCTGCTGCATATCGCCGGTGATCGGCGCATCGGCGAGGTCCTTGACGACGAAGGTGCCCAGCCCCTGCTGGCGGAACACCAGCTTGTCATCGACCAGCATGTCGATGGCCTTGCGGATGGTGATGCGCGAGACGCCGAAAGTGGTGCACAGTTCGCCCTCGGCGGGCAGCTTGCCGCCGGGTTGATAGACACCCTGATGGATCCAGTCGCGCAGCATGGAATAGGCCTGGATATAGCGCGGCGAGCGCAAGGACTCGTCGATGAGGTCAG
>JAFIFN010000123.1 GCA_020832005.1 Gammaproteobacteria bacterium
AGATCGTGCCGCGGGCGCGACCGGCGCCGGTCAATGCCTACAGTCGCATCCGCGTCGGCTCCGAGCTGCGCCGGACTGATCTGCTGCGCATCACGCTGATGGCCTCGGAAAACCAGGCCGCGTATGTGCTCGCGCGACACCACCCGGAAGGCTATGCCGCATTCATTGCCGCGATGAACGCGCGTGCGGCATCGCTGGGCATGACCCGCACGCGCTTCGTGGACTCGACCGGGCTGTCGGCGGACAACCGCTCGACGGCGGCAGACCTCGTGAAGCTTCTGAGCGCGACCCTGGAGCAGCCGCTGATCCGCGAGTACACCGGCACGCCCGGTTTCACCGCCGAATTCCGCCAGCCGCGTTACACCCTGCAGTACGGCAACACCAACGTGCTGGTGCACCGCGACCGCTGGGACGTCGCCGTGAGCAAGACCGGCTATCTTCGCGTCGCCGGCCGCTGCCTGGCGATGGTCACCCAACTCGATGGCCGGCCGGTCGCGATGGTCTTCCTGGATTCGCTGGGCACCCGCACGCCCATTGGTGATGCCGGACGGGTGGCCCGCTGGCTGCGTACCGGCGACGGCGGCGCGGTGGCTGCTGCTGCGCGCGACTACGAGCGTCAGCGTCAGGCCGACTACGCCCGCGAGGCGCGCCTGGCCGAGGCGTCCACGGGCTGTGACGCGGCCGCCTCCGGAGTCGACTCGGCGACCTGCTGAGCCGAAGGCTCGACCTGGGCTTCTTCCGGCCCGGGCCCGCCGTCCTGGAACTGCAGGCGCGCCAGGCGGGCGTACAGCGGGCTGGTCTCCAGCAGCTCGGCGTGGCTGCCGACCGCGTGGATCCGCCCGGCCTCCATCACCACGATCCGATGCGCCCGTAGCACGGTGGCCAGCCGGTGGGCGATCACCAGGGTGGTGCGCTGTTCCATCAGCTTGGCCAGTGCCTGCTGGACCAGCCGTTCGCTCTCGGCATCCAGGGCGCTGGTGGCCTCGTCGAGCAGCAGGATGGGGGGATCCTTGAGAATCGCGCGGGCAATGGCGATGCGCTGGCGCTGGCCGCCGGAAAGCCGTGTGCCCCGCTCGCCGAGGAAGGTGTCGTAGCCCTCGGGCAGCGCCCGGATGAAGTCGTCGGCCGCGGCGGCGCGCGCGGCCACCTCGACCTCCGCATCGCTGGCGTCGGGTCGGCCCAGGCGGATGTTTTCCCGGGCACTGGCGGCAAACAGCACCGTGTCCTGAGGCACCAGCGCGATCCGGCGACGCAGCGCTTCCGGGTCGGTCTCGGCGATGTCCACGCCGTCGACCCGGATCCGCCCGGCGGTCGGCTGATAGAAGCGCAGCAGCAGCTGGAAGGTCGTGGTCTTGCCCGCGCCGGAGGGCCCGACGAAGGCGATGTTCTCGCCGGGCTGGATGTGCAGGTCGAGGCCCTGCAGGGCCGGCGTCTCCGGGCGTGAGGCGTAACTGAAGCCGACGCCCTCGAGGCGGATTTCGCCCCGGCTGGGTTCCGGCAGCGCGAGCGGGTGCTCCGGCGCGCGGATCGAGGGCTCGGCTTCCAGCAGCTCCTGCAGCCGCTCCATGGCGCCGGCCGCGCGCTGGACCTCGCCCCAGGTCTCGCTCAATCCGGCTGCGGCGATCGCCACGATCATCGCGTAGAGCAGGAACTGGCTGAGCTGGCCGCCACTCATCTGGCCGGTGATCACTGCATGCGCACCCAGCCAGAGCACCAGCGTGATGGCGCCAAACACCGTGATGATGCCCACCGCGGTCAACGCCGCGCGCAGGCGCGCCCGGCGGATGGCCGTGTCGAAGCTCAGTTCCACCGCGTCGTCGAAACGCTGGCCCTGCAGGGCCTCCAGGGTGAACGCCTGGACGGTCTGGATGGCGTTCAGGGTCTCGCCCGCCAGGCCGCTGGAGTCGGCGATACGGTCCTGCGAGTCCCGCGACAGACGCCGTACGCGCCGGCCGATGATGATCAGGGGCACGATCACCAGCGGTACCATGAGCACGATGATGCCGGCCAGCCGGGGGCTGGTCAGGGTCAGCAGCGCGAGCGCACCGGTGAGGTTGATGGCCGAGCGCAGCGCGATCGACAGCGTCGATCCGGTGATGGACTGGACCAGCGTGGTGTCGGTGGTCAGGCGCGAGAGGACCTCGCCGGTGCGCGTGATCTCGAAGAAGCCCGGATCCATGCGCAGCACCCGGCGATACACCGCCTCGCGGATGTCGGCCACGACGCGCTCACCCAGCCAGCTGACCAGGTAGAAGCGCAGCGCCGAGAAACCGCCGAGTGCCATCGCCGCCAGCAGGAACACGAGGAAATACCGGTTGATGGTCTCGGCACTGCTGACCGCCAGTCCCTGGTCGACCAGGAACCGAAACGCGATGGGCAACGACAGCATGGCCGCCGAGGCCGTCAGCAGGGCGGCCAGCGCGAAGATCAGCGTCCCGCGGTAGGGGCGCAGGTAGGGCACCAGCGCGCGCAGCGGTCGCAGCGAGCGGGCGCGGGGGCGGTCGGCAGCCAGGTCGGTCAAGCGGGGATCCTGTCAGAAGGGCCCTGCATTGTCGCGCAATTCCCCACCAGGCACACGCCCCGATGGGCTTGCGTATACTCGCCGACACGCGATGGCCTGAGGGTCCAACGGCCCCGGTCGACCGGCACGCAGAGAGGAGGAACGCGCATGCACAGGATCCTGCAGGCAGTGGTGGTGGCGGCGCTGGCGGCCTGGCTGGCCCCCGGGGCGGCGGCTGGCGAGGCGGCTGAGGCGACGCCCGACTGGGTCATCGTGGTGCACGGCGGCGCCGGTGCGGTCACCCCGGGCAGCTATACCCCTGAAGATGAGTCGGGGATGCGCAGCGACCTCGGTCTGGCGGTCGATGCCGCGGTGCGGATCCTGTCCGAGGGCGGCAGCAGTCTCGATGCGGTGAGCGAAGCCGTGCGGCTGCTGGAGGATTCGCCGCATTTCAATGCCGGTCGCGGTGCGGTGTTCACCGCCGAGGGCGAGAACGAGCTCGATGCCTCGATCATGCTGGGCCGCAGCGGTGCCGCCGGCGCGGTCGCCGGTGTCCAGGGCGTCCGTAACCCCATCCTTGCCGCCCGCGCCGTGATGGAGCGTTCGCCGCACGTGATGTTGTCGGGCGAGGGCGCCGAGGCCTTCGCCCGCGCCCAGGGCCTCGAGTTCATGCCGCTGGAGTGGTTCCACACCGAGCGCCGTCGCCGGGCCCTCGAGGCCGCGCAGCAGCAGGCCGCGCTGGGCAACGTGGCTCCGGTGCGGGGCACGGTCGGCGCCGTGGCCCTGGATATGCGCGGTGAACTGGCCGCCGCCACCTCGACCGGCGGGATGACCAACAAGCGCTGGGGACGGATCGGCGATTCGCCGATCATCGGCGCCGGCACCTGGGCGGACGCCGGCTGCGCCGTCTCCTCCACCGGCTGGGGTGAGTACTATATCCGTGCGGTGGCGGCCTACGACATCTGCGCGCGCTTGAACTATCTCGGCGAGCCGCTGGACGTGGCGGCGCGCCAGGTGGTCATGGAGCGCATCCCGGCCATGGGCGGTGATGGCGGCGTCATCGCACTCTCGGCCGACGGCGCCATCAGCATGCCGTTCAACACCGAGGGCATGGCGCGGGGCTTCGCCCGCAGCGACGGCACGTTGAGCGTGGCGCTGTTCGCCGATGAGTGAGGATGCAGGGCGCGTGTTGCTGCCCGATGGCCTGCCGGTGCTCCACCGCGAGATCGTCCGCCCGGAGTGGATTGATTACAACGGCCACATGAACGTGGCCTATTTCGTGCTGGCCTTCGATTACGCGGTCGATGCGTTATGGGCGATGCTCGGCATCGATGACAGCTACCGGGATCGGACCGGCTGTTCCACCTTCGCGGTCGAGTCGCATGTCACGTATCAGCGCGAGATGAAGCTTGGCGATGAGATGCTGTTCAGCATGCAGCTGCTCGGCCACGACGCCAAGCGGATTCATCACTTCTATCGCATGTACCACGCCCGCGAGGGCTATCTGGCGGCCACCTGCGAGTGGTTGAACCTGCATGTCGACCTGGCCGTCCGCAAGGTCACCCCGATGCCGGAGGCCGTGCAGTCGCGGCTGGCGGGGCTGGCCGAGGAGCAGCGCAGAATATCCCGTCCAGAGAAAGCTGGCAGGGGTATTCCGGCCACGGTTACCAGCAATCCTGCCAGGTGACCCCGGCGTTTGCGCCTGTCACACCTTTCACCCCAGTATGGGTCAATGTGAGTGTGCCGCAGCGATCATTCGCCTGGGCGCCTACTGGCGCAGCCTGCAATGTAAACGTATTGACGGTTTGTGTAGGTGCCGTGACGGCATAGGTTTGGGCGCCCCCGTCGGCGGGGCACTGCGGGAGTGCCGGAGCTCCAACGTAGGTGTTGTTGACAGTAAAGTGCCGTTCAAGTTGATTGGCAGCCAGCAATAGCGTTCCGGCACAGTCTGCACGCCGTGTCTTTCTGACCTGCTCGGTGTAGGCGGGGAAAGCGACCGTCGCCAGGATCGCAACGATCACCACCACGATCATGACCTCGATCAACGTGAAGCCACGCGTTCGTTGCGCCGGCCTTGCTGCTGAATGCTGCCGAGTCGGTGAATACATGTTCCTACCTCAGCTGCTGCCAGGATTGGCGTCCAGGACCGAAGGCAGCCGCCTCGGTAATGCATATCAGCTCGCCTGAAGAACCGGCCACGCATTTTCTTTCGGTCGTTCCACCGTCGAAGCCCGTGATCACGGCAGGAGTGCGGATGATACCGACGTTAGGTGCGATGCCGGATACCGGAATCCGTACCGTTTCTCCCTCGATGATCACTTCAATGAAATCGTTTTCATTCACGAGTCCGTCGCCATCAATATCAAAGACGGGATAATCGAGCCGCGATCCGCTGAAGGTGTTGAGCTCCATGATGTAGCTGTCACCGCCGAAGTCGCAGGGGTCATCGGAGGGGATGAGGGTAGAGAAAATCACCCGATCACCGCGGATCAGGGCGCGTGATACAACACGCTCTCCGCGCGCACCCGGTCCGCCCTCAGGCGTGTCCCAGAGTAGATCAAGGTACCATCCGTTCTGGCCCAGGGAGATCTGGTTGTCACTTACACCACGCACCCGGTTGCCACTGACAAGCTGTTCAGTGATGATCCGCTGCTCCTGCAGGGTGCTGCGATCCGTCAGCGGAACGCCCCGGTCCACGACAGCGTAGAAGCTTTGGATCGGCCGATCAATCGGATTCGGCTCGACGAAATTGTCGTCGACCCGGATGAAGCTACCCGTGCCGAAAAATACCATGTGCTCGCCATTCTGGTTGAACGCGGAAGCCAGGGGCGCAGTAATCGGCTGGGAGTTGCCCACCGCGTCCGTCGCCTGGAAGAGGGGTATTGGCGAGGTGCCGCTACGCAGATTGTTCGGCGCCTGCCACTGCGAGATGTTGTCGCCAGGGAGATCAAAGCGCCAGAGCTGGCCAAGCGTGTCGGCAACATACAGCCTGTCTGCGACCCGATCTCGATTCAGGTCAACGATCAGTGGCGCGCCCAGATCCCCACCATCGGGGATATCAATGCGATGGATGAGTTCCCCATCGGCAGCACTAAGAAACCAGATGGACCCGCCGCCACTCGCGGAGTCATAGCCGCTCGTGACGACAACCCCGAATTCGCCGTTAGGCAATGCGACTATTGCGGGCTGCCCGATGGTATAGCCCATGTCTGGATGGGTGAATTCCCATAGGACGTCTGCAGGTGTCATGTTCTCCGGGTTGGTGATATCCAGCGCGAAGACACTCCGACCGCCGGCACCAGTGGTCCCGGCTACGATGGTTCTCCAGCCCATGGAGGACCCCAGCCACGCATCGGCGATTCGTGGTGTCCCGTCGACGAAGTACCGGTGCGTGTATTCCGGCAGCGTCAGCTGGTAGAGATTCTCCATGACACCGGCAGGCACGAAGGCGAACAGCTCACGGCCGCCATTGGTGTCGAGCCGGGCATCGAACCCATGCAGCATGCCATCGTTCGCGCCGACGACCACGATCGGCGGACGCGCCTGATAGGCCGTGCTTTGGCGGAAAGTGATGTAGTCATTACCTGCCGAGGTGGTGGAGAAGGCGGCTTGCGATGCGAGGACGGCGTAGCCGAAGTCCTGGCGGTGGATGAACTGCGGATCGGAGTTGACGATATCCCCGAGCCGGCTGCCGCGCTCACGGAAAGGTGCCGCCGGATTGGTCGTGCTGCGTTCCTGGTCGCGGACTCCACGGAGATAGTTCAGGCGCGCCTGGCCGACATCAGCTGGCGCCGTCCCGCCGCCCGGGAGTTGCCGAAGCGCGTCCTGCTGGCTTGCTGCCAGGTTGGCCCAGGTGAAATTCACGCCCGTGTTTGAGCGCTCCGCGTCGCCTGTCACTGGGGCAGGCGGCGTTACCGTAAAAATGCGCCGCGAGTCGATCTGGATGGTGTTGAGCGCATCGAGACGTTGCCCTGCACTCCAGGTCGGCGTGGCCGCCACGGCGCCTGTTGTCGAGATGCTGAAGGCGAGCAGGTCACCGCTCCAGTCGCTGCTGTCGAACAGCGCCTGGTAGATCGCCGTGTCTGCATCTACGCGGGTCGAGTTGGCGGCGACCGAGGAGGCCGTACCCCGAAGTTGGGCGGCGATGGCGGCAAAGGCCTCTGCGAGGCTCTCGACCATGGCCTGCGCGTCCCCTGCGAGATAGAATTTGTCGGGCTTGGGAAACGCCGCTTGTCCGCTGCCGCGCGATCCGAAGGGCGTCAAGGTGATGCCGTTGGTGTGCCACCATTCCAACGGGAGCGGATCGCTGTGGGTCGCCGGGTCGAAGTTCCTGGGCACCCGGAATCCACCGTACTTGGTGGCCAGGGCGAACTGGTTTCTTGCCATCCCCTCAAGACTTTGTGCTTCCAGAACATCGACCCAGAATGTCGAGGCGGATTGCCGACCCGGCAGGTCTGGGCGCATATCTTCAGTATTGGCGAAATACGCCAGTCCGGCCAAATATGCTGAATTGTTCCTACCTGTCCAGCTGTTGGTGTTCCCGATGTTGCCCAGCCCCTCGAGTTGGCCGACCCGGTTGGTCCATTCGATAACATTCAGACCATTATCCGCGAAGTCTTCAGCCACCTCCGGCGGGATGGCGGGTTCATCCGAGCGGAAGGCCGTATTGCCGGGAAGGTTCTTGTCGCGGTGGGTGTAGATGTCACCAATGCCGAGAAACACGTTTCGCTGGCAGACATACTGTACCGGATCATCCCAATCGGTGATGACGGGAAATCCGTCTGCGTAGCGTGCACGGGTCGCAGCGTTTGCGCCACCCATGTCGGTGTACGCGGCCACCGGTCCGATGTTGCGCAGGTAACGGAGACCTGCATAGTAGAGCTCCGACACCGGATCGATGCTTTTATGCTGCGTGTTGGTCATCTCGCCGAAGCGATTGATGTAGTTGATGACTCCGCTGTTGGCGATCGAGAGGGTGAACTCGGTATTGGTGCTGATGACATCCTCGGGGTCGGGATTGTCGACCAGGACACCTGTGCTTGGGTCCCATTCACGATTGGGGTTGGGAATAATCCCCAATGCAGGGTCCAGCTGTGACGGGCCAATGAATTTTTGGCGCGCACGCAGTGCCGCGCCGTCGCGCGTCACGGATGAGTCATTCAGATAGCCGAAGACGCTGAAGCGGATCTCGTCGGCGTACTGCTGCAAGAGTCCCTCAGGTTTCCAGTTAGACCCATAGTTTCGGCAGTTCGGTTCGAGCCCGGCCGTCGGGTCACACACTTTTACCCTGATCGAGACCTCATAAACGGCCTCAGGATCAAGTGAGGGCAGCGCCGGGTCGAAGGCAATGGGTGTGTCGTTCAGGCTACCGCTGCGCGTGAAGCGCATCCGATGCCCCAGTCCCTGTATTCGGGTACTGAAAAAATTCCAGTCGCCAGGCGTGTGGCCGGCGACAAGGGTTGCGTTGTTGCCGCTATTGGGCAGCCGCCGGTTGGGGTAGATGCCGGTGCCGCCCTGCCCCGTATGTCGCGCCTTCTGCAGCCAGGTCTCCGTTGGGGTGTCGACGACCCGATAGCCGCCGGTTAACGCCGAACGGAACGGATCGATGGTCTGGGTCGCTGCCCAGTTCAGGTAGTTACCACTCCATAGTGACCCTGCGCAGTTGGGTGAAGTTGGCGTAGCCACCGGAAAGAAGTGACGTTCCGATTCAGTCTCGCTGAAATGGTAGTCGTAGCACTTGTTGGCATCGAAATAGCCAACGTAGCGTCGCGCGGGGTCGAAGGCCCCCAAGTTGGCCACGCTGACAATTGTCGGCCATTCCACCGAGGGCACCAGAAACAGGTTACCCGGGACATTGCCACCGCCGAGAAATAGCGGTTCCTGTGAGATCTGGGCCTGCGCCGCGGTGGTCGTGCCCACGCCCAGAAGTACCCCAAGCGCCGCGTGTCGCAGACCTCGCCCAACTGAGCAAAGGAGCTGTGTTGTACGCTGTTTCATGTCATGTTCTCCCGATCTCCCTGCAGGAGATCAGTCTCGACGATAGATGGTGCTGAGCACCACGACCGACTCGGCGGTTCCGCCAAACCCGCGCGAGGTAATACGGAAATACGAGATGCTGGTAGGTGGAGGGGGCAGTTCCGTCTCGGTACCCGGCAGAATGATGTCGCGTAATTCCTCAATGAAATATTCAGGCGGCTGCGCTACAGCCGTACCGATATCCCCGGAAAACGTCCGCACCCCGTTGCCGGCCGCCTGCGCTGGCCCATGCCAAACCGGGCGGTTGGCGGCGTTGCCCTGATACAGGCCTGCGGTGTTGGTAAAGTCCGGAAGCGTCGGCTGATCCAGGAACGCCTCGCCCTCCCGCAGAGCCGCCTCTGCGGCTTCAAAGGCCAGGTGACGATCCCGGGTGTTTCCCGCCATACGCTCCTGCAAGGTCGAACTCTGCATGGCCGTAAGGCCGATCAGGCTCATCAGCAGCAGCAGGATCAGGCTGATCACCAGAGCCATGCCCCGCTGTTGGCGCGGTGGCCGAGTGGATTGAACGGTTGGCACGATGGTCATGGCACGCGATTCCGCAAGGCGACCGTGGCCGTCATCACCTGGCGCAGACGGCGGTCGTTGGCGGCAGGCTGGAAGGTGGTCCCGAGGACGTCCAGGCTGCCTTGGCCAGCCGGAACCACGTTGTTTTCAATGCTCACCAGCAGGAGTCCGATCCGCACAGCGACAACGCGGTCCCAGCGCGGGACCTGATCCGCCGGCACGTAGTCGTCGGCCGTGAAATTGCCGGTGGTATCGATGCCGAACAGCAACTGCAGACTCTCGATACCCTCGACCAGCTCTTCAGCCTGCGGCCCTGCCAGGCCGTCGCGGTCCACGCGCCTGAACAGTGCCGGGGGGTTGGCCGCAGCACCGTCGCGCTTGCCGACGAAAAATACGATTTCCCTCGGGATCGTGAGCAGTCCTTCATTGCCCCAGTTGCCGCCCAGGTCGTGCGGCATCTGGTTACCGGGTGTGCAGCCCGCAGAGAGCGTAGCGTTCGTCAGCGTGATGCCCGGACCGCCCGCGATGTCCTGGACGTTGCACGCCTGGACCAGAAAGCCTTGGCCGGTATTGCCATTACACATGACGAAAATGTCGTTAACTGCCAGATCCGAGGTCTGGGTGGTGGTGACGACTGTCTGTGCTGCCCCCGGTGAGATGTCGGTGATATTTGGCGGGAACTCGATGTTCCTGCGTACCCGCAGGATATCGGCGCCTGGCACAGCGTTGAGCGAGGCTACGGTGACCCCGGCGGTGGTTCCCCAGCTGCTGCCGGGCACGGCCTCAAGCGCGGCGCCCGGATTCGATGGACGGGTTTCGCCTGGCGCCGTGCCAGCCGCCTCCCAGCCGCTCACCGGCTCATCCAGGTTCAGTGCAGGGGGTACGCCCGCCAGCAGGTTTGTCACGATTCCGCCGCGGAGAAAACACGGTGGGAACCCTCCCATTCTCAGATCACGCGAGATGGCGTCGATTGCGAAGCGACCGTTCTCCTGCAACCTTGCGGATGCCTCGTTCAGCCGATAGCTTTCTCGGCTCCCGAGAAAGACTTGGATCACACCACCGACAAGCACGATGCCGATGAGCAGCGCAACCATCAGCTCCACCAGCGTGATACCGCGTTGTAGGAACCGTCGGGGTGACGAGGGCGACATCATAACCGTGTCCTGAAGACGAATTCGGTCGCGGCGCCGACGCCACGCGTGTCATCCCAAACGACACGGATCACGGCGACACTGTCGACGGTTGAAACGTCTATCGCGCCAGTGCCGGCGGGCAGCCGCGCCGCCAACTGTCCCCGCCACTCCTGCAGATCTGTCGCGACCACTGTTGTCGCGGTGGGGGGTGTGGCAGCCAGGGCGAGATTGTAGTCGCCAGCCAGTGCGACCGGTCGGTTGGCCCGCATCCGGTCGGCGATATCGTAGGCCAGAATCGTGGCCTGGGAGCGTAGAAAGGCACTGTTATTGAAACGCAATGCGTTGAGCTGCAGGCTGGCCAAGCCAAGCAGGCCGACAGAAAGCACCAGTACGGCAATCAATACCTCAAGCAGGCCAGCTCCCCGCTGTCGCTGAGGCCCCGGCGTGTTGGAGACTGCCCGTATGCGATATGTTCCTCGGATCAACACGTGGCAGCCTCCACCCGGGCTCTACCCACCCGATTCACCTCGATTATGCGCGATTGTGCCGCGGATACTGTCAGACAGAAATCCTGCAGTGGCGCCTGATTCAGGGTGCCATTCCCCACGAACACGAGGTTGGCTGGACCCGTCAGCGTTACCGAATCGGGGATCTGGGACCAGGTCCTGATCAGCACATTCGACTCATCTACCAGTATCCAACCGGCGGCCCAGTCAGTCGAGTTGGCGCAGGAGGCCTGGTCTGCCGAAGCGCATAAGGTGACAGGCGCGCCTCTTCTGATGGCTTCCGCGCGAGCGTAGCTCAACGCTGTAATCACCTCGTTGGCCAGTGTCGCTGCACGGTTTCCTTCGATGACAGTCCGGAAACTCGGTAAGGCGACGGTCACCAGAATCGCAAGAACCGCAATCGCGATCATCAACTCAATAAGTGTAAATCCCAGTGTAGACTGGGATTTCGGGGCGTGGTTTCCAGTGCTGGTCATAACTCGCCCTTCGGGGAACGGAATAGTATGCTCTCGCGAGTCCGTCTCTGGCGCGTCCAGCGCTAATTTAAGGCATGCAAAAACATCTCAGAAGTAGAGGGTAACCCTACAATCGCCACCAGGCATGTGATTCGTGTCTCGTAACCCTCACAAAACCATCTGACATAAGTTATGCATACAATGTCCCCTGAACGAATGAACCTCCCGGCAGTCAGGCCGGGGCGCCTGCCCGGGAGTTTCTGAATGCGCAAGCTCCGCCGCCTGCTCGTCGCCAACCGCAGCGAGATCGCCATCCGGGTGA
>JAFIFN010000124.1 GCA_020832005.1 Gammaproteobacteria bacterium
CGCCTTTCGACAGGTTTGCCCTTTTCAGTCAATGAGCATCTTGCGGTGGCGTTACCTCACGCGGCAGTGACGGGCGTCACAAACTCCGGGGGCGACACGTTCCGGCAACGTGATGCGATGGCTTTGGCAACCGGCACGCGGACGGGCCTGACGGCGGCCTCAGGGTGGGGGTGCCAGGCCGCTTGAGTAGGCCAGGCGGCCTTCGGCGTCGATCATCACTGCCTCATAGCCGGGCATCGAGGCGATCAGCGCCATGCCGCGACTGACCCCCATGACGAAGATGGTGGTCGACAGGCCATCGGTCAGCGTGGCGTCCGGCCCGATCACCGTGGCGCTGCGCACCCCCGAGACCGGGTGACCGGTACGTGGATTGAGAATGTGGTGATAGCGCACACCGTCACGCTCGAAGTAGCGCTCGTAGTCGCCGGAGGTGGAGATCGCCTCGTTGTCAATCGGCAGGCGCACGACCACGGCATCCCGGTTACGCGGATCGCGCACGCCCACGACCCAGGCCTGGCCGCGACGATCACCGATGACCCGGCTGTCACCGCCGGCATTGAGCAGCGCGTGTTCGATGCCGCGGGCCAGCAGCAACTGCGCGCCGCGCTCGATCGCATAGCCCTTGGCAATGCCACCGAGGTTGATGCGCACACCCGGGGCGAGAAAGCGCACTGTGCGCTGCTGTTCATCGAGTTCGACCAGGCGATAGTCCAGCGCCGCGACCCCGGTCTCGAGGTCGGCGGCATCAGGCAGCTCGCCGGCCCGGAAATCATAGTGCTGGCCGACGCTGTCGAAGGTGATGTCGAAGGCGCCGTCACTGGCCTCGGACAGTGCCAGCGAGCGGGCGATCAGTTCGAAGAGTTCCTCGCTGATCCGCACGGCGACGCGGTGGGCCTCGCGGTTGACATGCGAGATCTCGGAGTCCTCACGGTAGGTGCTCATGGCCTCGTTGATGCGGTGATACTCCGACATCACCGCGCGCGCGGCGGCCTCGCCAGCGGCCGCATCCTCGTGCCAGAGTTCGACTGACACCGAAGTGCCCATCAGCGGCGCTTCGAGGCGATGCCAGTCGGCCAGCGCCAGCGATGCGATCAGCTGCGCCAAGAGCATCGACAGGCACAGGCATGGCAGTCGGGGCAGCTGCATCAGGCAGGTCTCCGGCGGATTTCCCAATGACATCGTGAGCACATTCTGCGATTGCATAATGCACCCGGCAAGCGCGCCGCCGGGCCGACGCAGGTCGCAAAAGCGGCGATTCATGCTGGCCGGCACAGGCGTGGAGGCGTATTCTCGCGAGGTCTGCGAGCACGCTCGCCACGCCTACGGAGACGCACCGCATGGAAACCTGGATCATCATTGGCCTGCTCGTCGCACTGGCCATTTATGGCGTCAGCATCTACAACCGCCTGGTCAGTCTGCGCAATGCGGTTCGCAACGCGTTCGCCCAGATCGATGTGCAGTTGACGCGCCGCTACGACCTCATTCCCAACCTGGTCGAAGCCGTCAAGGGCTACATGGCGCATGAACGCGAAACGCTCGATGCCGTCGTGCAGGCGCGCAACCAGGCGTCGGCAGGCCTCAAGGCCGTGGAAGCCGACCCGGCCAACGCCGGCGCGATGCGCGACCTCGTGGGCGCCGAGGCTGCGCTCACCGGGGCGCTTGGGCGCATGTTCGCTCTGGTCGAGGCCTACCCGGACCTCAAGGCCAGCCAGAACATGCAGAAACTCCAGGAGGAGCTGGCCACCACCGAGAACCGTGTGGCCTTCTCGCGCCAGGCCTTCAATGATGCGGTGATGCGCTTCAATGTGGCAGTACAGCAGTTCCCCAGCAACATTGTCGCCAACATGTTCAGTTTCAATGAGGCCGGGTTCCTGGAAATCGAGTCGGCCGAGAAGCGCGAGGTGCCGAAAGTCTCCTTCAGCTAGGCCGGAGACGCCGGTTCGATGGATTTCTTCACCTCCCAGGAGGCTTCGCGCCGGCGCACCCGGCGACTGCTGATGATCTTCGCGCTGGCCTGCGTGCTGATCATGCTGGCCGTCGTCATGGTCGTCGCTGCGCTGTTTGCCGCAGCCGACGGCACGCTGGGGTGGCTGCTTGAAGACCCGCCGGCGTGGATACGCACGAATGCCTCGCTGGTGATCGTCACGGCGCTCATCACGCTGGCCATTATCGGCCTGTCCAGCGCCTATCGCAGCGCACGACTGTCCACTGGCGGTGGCGACATCGCCCGCGCGCTGGGCGGCACCGAGATTGCGCATGACACCACCGACCCCTTGCGCCTGCGCTTGCGCAACGTCGTCGAGGAGATGGCCATCGCCTCGGGCGTGCCAGTGCCCGAGACCTTCGTGCTTGAAAACGAAGGCGGCATCAACGCCTTTGCGGCCGGTTTCGCGCCCGGTGATGCCGCCGTGGCCGTGACCCGCGGCTGCCTGGAGCAGCTCAACCGTGAGGAACTCCAGGGCGTTGTCGCCCACGAGTTCAGTCATATCCTCAACGGTGACATGCGCCTGAACATACGCCTTATGGGAGTCTTGTTCGGCATTCTGGTGATCGGCATGCTCGGACGCATGCTGCTGCACGGTGGTCGCTTCGGTGCCGTGCGCGTGCGTACAGGTCGCAGCGGCAGCAGCGGTGGTGGCGGCGCGGCCCTGATCCTGGTCGGCGGCCTGGCGCTGGTGGTGATCGGCAGCATCGGCGTGCTGTTCGGCCGACTGATCCGGGCCGGCGTGTCACGCCAGCGCGAGTTCCTCGCAGATGCCTCGGCCGTGCAGTTCACACGCAGCAACCAGGGGATTGCCGGTGCCCTGAAGAAGATCGGCGGCCTGACCGAGGGCTCGCACCTGACGGCCACCGACACCGAGGAGGTCGGACACATGCTGTTTGCGCGCGGCAACCGCGCCTACCGCAACCTGTTTGCAACCCACCCCCCGCTGGAACAGCGCCTGGCGGCTCTCGGCGTGAGCGCAACTGCCGCGGCGGGCGCCGGCGCACGGCAGGCCAGTGCCGCCATGTCCGACGACACCCCGGTCTCGGGCTTTGCGGCCGGTGGGGTCAGCGCGCAGGTGGGTCAGTTCGACGCCGGGCATGTGGCCTACGCCGGTGCGCTGCGCGAGCGCCTGCCGACGGGACTGGCGGATGCCGCGCACAGCCGTGAGTCTGCCCCGCTGCTGCTGCTGGCATTGCTGATGCACCGTTCGGCGGCGATCAGGGCGCGTCAGCTGGCCATGCTGGCGGGGCAGCTCGGCGAGGCACGGTGCCGGCGGGTCGAGTCACTCGCTGAGCTGGTGGCGCAGCAGGGCCGCGCGATGCGCCTGCCGCTGCTTGAAATGGCATTCGTCAGCTTCAAGGAACGCCCGGACGGCGAGCTGCGCTTCTACCAGGGCCTGGCGCGTCGCCTGGCCGATGCCAGCGGCGAGGTGGAACTCTTCGAGTATTGCCTGCTCAAGCTCATGGAGCTTTATCTGGAACAGGCGCGCGCGCCCAGCCGGGCCCAGGCCGCGCGCGTCGGGGCCCAGGCGGGCCGGCGCGCGGTCGCCGATCTGCTGCTGATCATTGCCCAGAAGGGCGGTAATGACGCACAGACCTCCGAACAGGCTTACCGGGCCGGCGTGGCGGCCTTCCGCGAAGCGCTGGGGCGCGCCCCGGATCTGCCTGATTACATGCCGGTCAGCGACTGGCAGCCGCGCCTGGACGCCGCGCTGCTGGCGGCTGCGGGGCTGCCGGAGGCCATCCGGCGCGCCACCGTCACGGCGCTGGCATGCGTGATCACCCACAATAACCATGTATCGGTGGCGGAACTGGAGCTGCTGCGCGTGGTCTGTGCGGCTTTGGAGTGCCCGTTGCCACCTCAATTGCCGCGCGCAGGGAGTGAACAGGTAACATAAGACTCCGGGCATCCATTCGGTCCTCAATTCAGGAGTCGACACCGCCATGCGTTCTACCCCCGCGATTGCATCCCTTTGCGCGCTCGCGCTGGCCCTGCTGCCAGGTGTCGGGGGCGCTGAAGACGACGCCCAGTCCCGCCGCCTGCAGCAGGCCAGCGAGGTGTTGCAGGAGTTCGCAGCAATTCCCGAAAACGCAGTGCCGCCGGCCCTGCTGGAGCGCGCCTATGGCGTGGCAGTCATTCCCAACGTGGTGAAGGTCGGCTTCTTCATCGGCGCCAGGCGCGGACGCGGCGTGCTGGTCGTGCGCCAGGAAAACGGCGAATGGAGCAATCCCGCGTTCATCACGCTGACAGGCGGCAGTCTCGGCTGGCAGATCGGCGGCCAGTCCACGGACCTGATCCTGGTGTTCAAGAGCAGCCGCAGCATCGAGGGCATCACCTCGGGCAAATTCACCCTGGGTGCAGACGCCTCGGTCGCCGCCGGACCGGTGGGACGCCAGACGGGGGCCGCCACCGATGTCACCTTCGGCGCCGAGGTGTATTCCTATTCGCGCAACCGCGGGCTGTTCGCCGGGGTCGCCGTGGAAGGTGCGGCCATCCAGATCGATGACGAGGCAGCACGCAGTTTCTATCGTAATGACGCCATTACGGCCAATGACGTGCTGAAAGATCCGGCCCTGCGCAGCCCGCCGGCGGCGCGACAGTTCGTGCTCACGCTCGATGGCATGACACCGCGCGGACCGGTACGCCCGGGTGCGACACCGGCACGACGCGCTGGTGAGGCGGCGACTCCGCCGCCGGCTGTCGAGGACGCGCCCGAAGAGGAAGCGCGGATTTTCCGCCTCGAGGAGTTCGAGGAACTCTAGGCGCCCTTCCCTGCCAATGGCCATGCGCTGGGGCCCTGGCGGCCCTCCGGGCGGCAATTTTTGCATGGTGACACCGGCAGCCTGAATCCACCTCGCGGCCACGCGCGTACTTACGCGCAGGTACCGGGCGCAATGCGCGCCCCCGACAACACGCCGGAGGCCTGCGCCATGCCCAGTCATCTGCTCAAATCCCTGTGCGCATGAAAATTGCCGTCGTGGGCACCGGCATCGCCGGGCTGGTCGCCGCGCGCAGGCTTGCATCGGATCACGATGTCACGGTCTTCGAGGCCAATGCGCGTATCGGCGGCCACACGCACACCCACGACATCCACCTGGATGGCCGGGACTTCCGGGTCGATACCGGGTTCATTGTCTTCAACGACTGGACCTATCCGAACTTCCGCGCGCTGCTCGCCGAACTCGATGTGGCCGCGCAGGTCGCGCCCATGAGCTTCAGCGTGCGCTGCCAGCGCAGCGGCCTGGAGTATGCCGGCACCGACATCCCCTCGCTGTTCGCGCAACGGCGCAATCTCGCCTCGCCGGGCTTTCTGCGCATGCTGGCAGATGTGCTGCGCTTCAACCGGCGCGCCCCGCGCGACCTGGCCATGGGCCTGGCCGACGGCAGCCTGGGCGATTATCTGCAGCTCGGCAGATTCAGCCAGCGATTCATCGATCACTACATCGTGCCCATGGGGGCGGCGATCTGGTCGACCGATCCGCAGCGCATGCTGTCGTTCCCCGCCGCATTCTTCATCCGCTTTTTCGTCAATCACGGCCTGCTCAACATCCAGAACCGGCCGCAGTGGCAGGTGGTGCGCGGCGGTTCGCACAGTTATGTGGCACCGCTGATCCGCCCGTTCGCCGAGCGCATCCGTCTGTCCAGCCCGGTGCTGCGCGTGCGCAGAAGCGGCCATGGGGTGGAGCTGTACTCGACCGACGGCGGACACGAGCACTACGATGCCGTGTTTCTGGCCTGCCACGCCGATGAGGCCCTGCGCCTGCTCGCCGACCCGACACCGGCTGAAAAATCCACCCTTGGCGCCATCCCCTACCAGCGTAACGAGGCGATTTTGCACACCGACGAGGGCGTGATGCCCTCGCGCAGGCGCGCCTGGGCCGCTTGGAACTACCATGTGCTGGGCCCGGATCAGCCCGTCTGCCTGAGCTACAACATGAACATCCTGCAAAGCCTGGCAGCACCCCGGCAACTATGCGTCACACTCAACAACGACCAGGCGATGGCCCCGGCCTCGATCATTTCCAGACTCAGTTATTCCCACCCGGTGTTCACCCCTGAGAGCATCGGCGCCCAGGCGCGGCATGCCGAACTGCACGCCAGCGGGCGCACGTTCTACTGTGGCGCATACTGGGGTTACGGATTTCACGAAGATGGCGTCAATAGCGCATTGACAGCGCTGACTCATTTCCAGCAGCGTTTCGATCATGCACAGCTGCCTCTACAGCGGACAGGTTAGACACCGGCGACTGCGACCCGTCGAGCACAGCTTTGCCCATCGACTGTTCATGGTCTACCTGGATCTGGCCGAACTTCCGCAGGTCTTCCGCGGCCGCTGGCTATGGTCGGTCAATCGCCCGGCGCTGGCTTGGCTGCGTCGTAGAGACCATTTCGGGGATCCGGCGCAGTCGCTGGAGCTGAGCGTGCGCGAACTCGTCGAGACACGGCTGGGCTGGCGGCCGGAAGGCCCCATTCGTCTGCTCACGCACCTGCGCTATTTCGGCCACTGTTTCAACCCCGTGAGTTTCTATTATTGTTTCGACGCTGCAGGCGAACGGGTCGAGGCGATGGTGCTGGAGGTCAACAACACCCCCTGGGGCGAGCGGCACTGCTATGTGCTGCAGGCCGATACGCCCGGCGGGGGTGTCGCACGCTACCATTTCGGCAAGGATTTCCACGTGTCACCGTTTCTGCCCATGGACATGGACTATGCCTGGAGCTTCGCACCGCCCGGCGCGCGTCTCGGTGCCGGCATGCAGGCCCTGCGCGCCGGACGGCGGGTTTTCGATGCGAGTCTGGTGCTCGAGCGCCAGGAGATCTCCGGTGCACGGCTGGCCGCAACCCTGCTTGGCCAGCCGCTGATGACCCTGCGCGTGGTCGCCCTGATCCACTACCAGGCACTCAGGCTGTGGCTCAAGCGCGTCCCGGTCTACACTCACCCGGGCTCAGCGCCCGCAGCCACGAAGAGGAAACAATGAGCGAAGATATTCTCCAGGGTCGCATTCGGCCGGCCGCAGTTCGACGACCGCGCTGGCTTGCCGGGCGCACGCGAGAGGGTGTACTGGATCTGCTCGAGGGCCTGGAGCACGGCTGGCTGACGATTGTCGAGAACGGCCAGGCGCGCAGCTTCGGTGACCCTGAGGCGGCAGGGGACATGCGTGCCCGTGTGGAGATTCTTGACCCCCAGTGCTATGTCGACATCGCGCTGGGCGGCACGATCGGGGTGGCCGAGGCCTACATGGCCGGGCAGTTCGAATGCGACGATCTCACGGCCCTGGTACGCCTGTTCGTGCGCAACCAGGCGGTTATGGAGCGCATGGAAGGCGGCGGCACCCGCCTGCTTATGCCGCTGCTGCGTCTGGCCCATTTCTTCAACCGCAACACCCGTCCGGGCAGCCGTCGCAACATCGCCGCACACTACGACCTGGGCAACGAGTTCTTCGAGCTGTTCCTGGATCCCACGATGATGTATTCCAGTGCCGTGTATCCCCATCCGCAGGCCACGCTCGAGGAGGCCGCGGTGCACAAGCTCGAGCTGATCTGCCGCAAGCTGAACTTGGGCCCAGAGGATCACCTGCTGGAGATCGGCACGGGCTGGGGAGGTCTTGCGATGCATGCGGCCCGTCACCATGGCTGCCGCGTGACCACCACGACGATCTCTGCCGAGCAGCACCGGCTGGCCCGCGAGCGCATTGCCGCCGCGGGCTTAAGCGAGCGCATCGAGGTATTGTGCGCGGATTATCGCGACCTGCAGGGGCAATATGACAAACTGGTCTCGGTGGAGATGTTCGAGGCCGTCGGCCATCGCTTCTTCGACACCTTCTTCAATCAGTGCTCACGGCTGCTCAAGCCCGCAGGCGAAATGCTCTTGCAGACCATCACCATCACCGACCAGCGCTTCGCCGCCGCCCGTCGCAGTGTGGATTTCATTCAGCGATACATCTTCCCCGGCGGCTGCCTGCCCTCGGTGGCGGCCATCACCGGATCGGTGGCACGTGCCACAGACATGCGTATCGTCGCGCTCGAGGATATCGGTCCGCACTACGCACGCACGCTGCAGCACTGGCGCGAGCGTTTCCATGCACGTCTCGACGAGGTCCGCGCCCTGGGCTATCCGGAGAGCTTCGTGCGCATGTGGGAGTGGTACCTGTGCTATTGCGAGGGGGGCTTTATCGAACGGGCGATCGGTGATGTACAGATCGTCATGACGCGGCCGGAGAACCGGCGTGAGCTGCCCGTAGGCGCAGGCTGACGCGTGGACGAGTGGGCGCAGGAGGGACCGCTGCGGCTGCTGGCCATCGCCGTGCGCGATCCCTGGCTGCAGGCCCTGGTGCTCGTCCTGGTGGCCTTCATAGCCGCCGAGCTTGCGCGTCGCATCATCGGCAATCTCGCGGCTCGCTTGCTGGCCCGCAGCGTGCTGGGCGATGGCGAGGCGGCGCGCATGCTGCGCATGCCGGTGTTCCTCAGTGTCCTGTTGCTGGGCCTGGCCATTGCGCTGCTGCCGCTGCCGGTGGAGCCGACCGTGCGGGCACTGGCCGTGGGCACCTTCCAGACCGCCGCCGTGCTGGTGTGGCTGCTGTTCGCGCTGAAGATGACGGCACTGGTGCTCAAGCGGCTGGCCGCGCGGCCGAGTGCGACCGGCCTGGTGCAGCACAGCACGCTGCCGCTGATCGACTACACGCTGAAGATCACGCTGCTGGTCATCGGTATCTACCTGCTCTTCAGCGCCTGGGGCGTGGAGCTGACCGCGCTGCTGGCCTCGGCGGGCCTCGTCGGCCTGGCCATGTCGTTTGCCGCGCGCGACACGCTGTCCAATGTGTTTGCAGGTATGGCGATCATTGCCGACCAGCCCTACCGGGTCGGGGATTACATCAACCTCGACACCGGGGAACGCGGCATGGTCACGAACATCGGCATCCGCAGCACCCGGCTGCTGACCCGCGATGACGTGGAGATCAGCATTCCGAACTCGATCATGGGTAACGCCAAGATCATCAATGAATCCGGCGGGCCTCACGAGAAGTTCCGCATCCGCGTCAACGTCTCTGTCGCCTACGGCAGCGACATCGACCTGGTGGAAACGGTGCTGCTGGGCGTCGCGGATAGTCACGCGGATATCTGCGCGGAGCCCGAGCCACGCGTGCGGTTTCGTGTGTTCGGCGACTCCGGGCTCGAATTCGAACTGTTGTGCTGGATCGAACGACCCGTGCTCAAAGGCAGGCTGGAGCACGAGATGAATCGCGGCGTCTACAAGGCGTTCAGCGCCCGCGGCATTTCCATCCCCTTCCCGCAGCGCGACCTGCATATCCGCGCAGTGCCCGGGTCGCTGAGCGCGCGCGAGGTGCCCGAATCGGACGCAACGGCGCCGGAAGAAAACCCGCCCGCCGCGAAGTAACGCTGACGCTGCATCACCAGGCCACGCAGCCCGGCTTACTGACCGCGGGACGCCTCGTCGCTGCGCGGCTGCGCCTCATCCACCGGGGTGCGGCCGGACTCCTGCGGCACGGCGCGTTGTGGCGGAGCGTCGTCGACGGCGGGCGCCGGCAAGGGGCCGTCGCCCCGGGACTCCGTGGGTACAGCTGCATCCGGAGGCTCTGCGGGCACCCAGCTGGCGTCGTAGTCTTCCTGCTCGCGGCGTCGGGCGGCCTCCTCGGCCTGGCGGCGTGCCGCCTCGGCGGCCTCTTCCTGGCGTCGACGGGCCTCGCGTGCGCGTTCCGATTCGGCTTCCAGGCGCGCGCGCCGCTCTGCATCGGCCTGCGCGGCCAGACGCGCAGCGGCGCGACGGGCGTTGCTGCAGCTCACATCATCGCTGCTGACCGCGCCTTCCTGCCGGCATCGCGCCAGCGTGGCTTCCATGAGCACCGGGTCTTCCATGTACTCCAGCACGGTGCGCGGCGGCGGCTCGCTGCAGGCCACGAGCCCTGCCGCCAAAAGGCCCATGATCGTCCAGCCGGGAATCCAGGGTTTCATCGCAGTTATGGTACTCCAAGCGCCCCGGCACGCCACCTGCAGCCGGGCGGTGAAATTGCGGCCGCCGGTGGTTACACTGGGACTGCGGGCACATCATCTCAGAATCGGGTGCCTATGAAGCTTGTCGGATTGCTCATTTTGGCAGCATCGTGCCTGGTCGCGATCCAGGCTGACGCGTCTACATCGACGGTCGGCACGCCCGCCGGCCTCACGCAGGGTGCGGCCGCAATATCCGCAGGCGACTACCACCGTGGCGTGGAACTCACCCTTCAGGGCCTGGCCGAAGTCCCCGGTGCGCGCGACCGCGCCGCCGGACTGTCCAACCTCTGCGCAGGTCTCGTTGGCCTGCGTGAATACGCCGAGGCCCTGCGCCGCTGCGACCAGTCCCTGGCCATCAATGACAACAACTGGCGCACCTGGAACAATCGGGCCGCCGCGCTGCTGGGGCTGGGGCTGGTCAGCCGCGCCATCGCCGATGTCGAGCGCGGCCTGGCGATCAATCCTGACTCCCAGACGCTGCAGTTGACGCTGCAGATTGCGCGTTCGCGGCTGGAGGATCGCCAGCGACAGCGCCGGGTCCCGGTCGACCGGATCGTGCATCGACCAAAGCCCCCGGCATCAGGATACGCGGCAACAGTCGACCATCCGGCGCCAGCGTAAGTCCCAGGCGTGCCGACCACTGCTCGTCGCCTGTCATCCGGTAAGGCGACGCTGCCTCGACCCCGCGCAGTTCAGGCCTGTCGTAGCGGACCAGGCCGACAGGCCTTGCCGCGGCATTCTGGGTCCGCAGACTCGCAGGCTCGATCGGCAGCGCCGGAAAAAGACTGTCACGGTGGCTTAGCCGTCCATCCAGAATCCCGAAGCGATGCAGCCAGCGGTCGGTGGCGACATGGAACAGGCGGGCGCCAGGGTCGCCGACAATGGCGCGGATCGGTGAACCCAGCGTCGCGGGTGAGCCAACCCGTTCTCCGGAGAGCGGTTGCCAAAGCTGCAGTCGTCCGGCCAGGTCACCGGAGGCTAGCAGTCCATGCGCCGGCAACCAGGCCAGCGCGGCCACAGCCGAATCCGCCCGCATGACCAACGCCGGCGAATCATCGTCATCGCGCCAGATCGACACCGTGCCGACGGCATCGGCAAGGACCAGCTCGCCATCGGGCAGGAAAATGGCGGCCAGGGGCTGCCCGGCGGCGGGAAAGACACGCAGTCGCCGACCATCGGCCACGCGCCACAGGTGGGCACCCCCGGCGCCCAAGGACACCAGCCGGGTCCCGTCGGCGCTGAATACGAGTCGCCGCACCGGGCCATCGGCATGGCGCAGGAAGTCGCTGAGGGGTTAACCGCTCAGCGGGCTCCCCCGGCGGCTCACGCCGGCGGCCCCGCCGCTGGCCCACCGGGGGCGGGGCGGGCTCCTGACCCCGCGGGTCCCCCGTGCCGCG
>JAFIFN010000005.1 GCA_020832005.1 Gammaproteobacteria bacterium
CAGGCCCAGCAGCGCCAACGCCGTGGGCGCGATGTCCAGCAGGCTGGGGGCGCGGGCGCCGGCGGCCGCGCCCCCCCCCCCCCCCGCGGGGCCCCCGCCCCCGGGCGCGGTGGTGCCCGGCCCGGCCCACCGGGGGGGCGCCGCCGCCCTCGGCCAGCTGGTGCACCGTCTCCAGATACAGGCGAATGGCCGCCTCAATCTCGGCTTCGGTGACGGTAATGAAGTCATCGACCAGCGCACGCAGCAGCGACATCGTGTAGCTCACCGGCACGCGGCTCGCCAGGCCGTCAGCGATTGTCGGTGCGGCTGCAAATGCACGATTCTCGCCACTGTGCCAGGCGTGATGGAACGCGGGCGCATTCTCTGCCTGGACAGCAATGATGCGTGTTGCGGGGCTGAGCTTGCGGGCCACCAGCGCCGTTCCGGCAGCGAGGCTGCCGCCGCCCACAGGCACGATAAGGGTCGAAAACGGCCGGGAGACCTGGCGGATCATCTCCAGCGCGACTGTGCCCTGGCCGGCCACGATGGCCTGGTGTCGTGCCGGATGCACACACAGGCGCTGGTGTTGCCGCGCATAGCGCGCAGCGGCATCCCAGGCGGCGTCGAAGTCATGCCCTTGTTCCATGAGCTGCGCGCCGGTCGCGCGCATGGCCTCATTTTTTCCCGGATTGTTGCCACGAGGGACGAAAATCGTGCACTGCGCACCATACAGTGCCGCGGCGCGCGCCAGCGACTGGCCAAAGTTGCCGCGTGTCGCCGTGACCAGACCACGCGCGCGAACTTCGGGAGAAAGACCGGCGAGAAAGTTCAACGTGCCGCGAATCTTGAACGAGCCGACCGGCTGGGCGTTCTCCAGTTTGACCCACAGGTCGCATCCGGCCCGCTCATTGAGCAGCGGATGGCGGATCAGCGGTGTGGGTGTGAGCCAGGCGGCAATGACATCTGCGGCGGCCTCGACATCGGCGAACGCGGGTTCCGGGTCACCATGCCCAGGCTCCGCGCCCCAGTCGGTCGCGGCAAGTTCGGCCGGCAAGCCTGCATCGATCATGACACTCACCTCTCATTCGGTGACCAATCAGCACAAAAAAAACCCCGCATCGGAAGCCGGTGCGGGGTTTGTATTCACGTCCAGGGTCTTGCTCAGCCGGACAGCCCGCACCTCTTGGGTCCAAGAAGGAGAAGAAGTACGTGCACGAGACGGCGGGGCGCAAACACCGCACCGAATCCGACACTTTGGAACGAAATGTTCATCAGTTGATACTGTTGTATACAACCGGCGATGTCAACCGCTTTGTCTGCCACCCGGTTCATACCATGGTTTCCAGTGAATCGAGTTCCAGGTGGGCCCGCAGGTTGAAGGCCACCAGCGTCCGTCGCGACTTCGAGAAGCGGATTTCCGCCATCGCTGCATTGGCGAAGGTCAGGCTCAGATCGAAGATGCGCTCGTCGCTGAGATCCAGAAGTTCGCCGAGGATCATGCAGATCAGCCCGCCCGAGGAGAACGCCAGCCGCGTCTCACCACCGGCCGCCTGGGCTGTCATCGCCCCCAGGGCGCGCGCTGCACGCGCCCTGGCAGCCGGCCATGGCTCGTGCGAGAGTTCCGGAAACTCGCCGGAGATCCAGCGTCGCGTCACGACCTCCCAGCGCTTGAAGTACTCACGAATCTGGGCCCGGCGTTGCCCCTCATCCTCGGCCGCCGGGATGTTCAGCCCGCCATTGCCCGAGGCTTCCTCGAGTGCCAGCACGCTCTTCATCACGGCCGGAGCCTGGTGTTCGGCAAGGTCATCAAGTACCTCGTGCGTCGGCCAGCCAAGCCCGGCTGCACGAAAGGTCGCCGCCGCCGCCACTGCCGTTTCGTGGTGGCGGCGCAGCGGCCCGACATACACCCGGTCGACGCGCGGGCGCGTGCGAGCCAGGTATTCCCCCAGGCGTTGCGACTGCATCTCACCCTGCCGGGAGAGTCGATCATAGTCGTCGCCGAAGAACGAAGCCTGGCCGTGACGCACCAGCAAAAGCGTGCTCACCGGGTCACCACCACCTTGCCCATGGCGCCCCGTGCGGCCAGCAGCTCAAGCGCCCTGGCGGCATCAGCGAACCCGAAGCGAGCGCCGACGTGGACCTTCAGCGTGCCCGCGCCGTACATCTCGAGCAGTTCCCGGTGGTTGGCCTGTGCCGCGGCGGGCTCCCGGGCGGTGAAGTTGCCCCAGAACACGCCGACGATGCTGATGCCCTTGAGCAGCGGCAGGTTCATCGGTACGCGCGGAATCTGCCCGGAAGCAAACCCGATCACCAGCACCCGGCCGCGCCATGCGGTCGCGCGCAGTGCCTGCTCGAACAGATCGCCGCCGACGGGGTCGTAGACGACATCCACGCCGCGTTTCTTCGTCAGCGCATCGATCTGGCCACGCAGGTCGTCGTAGCCGATGGCCTCGTGCGCGCCATGGGCCATAGCAAGCTCACGTTTTTCCTGGCTGCTGGCCACGGCGATGACGCGTGCCCCCACCGCGCGCCCCAGTTCCACGGCCGCCAGACCCACGCCACCCGCGGCACCGAGGACCAGCAGCGTCTCACCGGCCGCAAGTGCGGCACGTTGCTTAAGCGCATGCCACGACGTCCCATAGGTCAGGATGAAGGCGGCGGCTTCTTCGAACGGCATCTTGTCGGGAATCGGCAGCACCTGGGCCGCCGGCACCATCACCTGCTCGGCCAGCCCACCATGCCCGCAGAACGCCAGTACCCGCTGGCCCTGTGTCAGTCCGGACACCTGGCTGCCTGTGCGCAGCACCGTGCCTGCAACTTCGGCGCCGGGCGCGAAGGGCAGTGGCGGCTGCGACTGGTATTTCCCGGCGACCATCAGCACGTCCGGAAAATTGATGCCACAGGCCCTGACCTCGATCACCACGTCGCCGGGGCCGGGGGTCGGATCCGGAAGTTCGCCCGCCTCGAGCACATCAGGCGTACCGTGAGCCCTGCATATCATTGCCTTCATACAAATATTCCTCAAATGCTCTCGCGAATGACCAGACCGCCGTCGGCCACCACACTCTGGCCGCTGACGTAGCGGCCTGCGTCCGAGGCCAGGAAGACCGCGACACCGGCGATATCGTCGACCTCGCCGATCCGCCCCAACGGGATGGCCCGTTCGATACGTGCGCGCTGCCGTTCATCCTCCCACAGGGCGCGGGCGAAATCAGTGCGCACCAGTCCTGGCGCAATACAGTTCGCGCGAATATTGGCGTGGCCCCATTCGACCGCAAGGTTGCGTGCCAACTGGAAATCCGCCGCCTTGGAAATTGCGTAGGTGCCGATCAACCGCGTCCCGGTCAGGCCAACAACGCTGGACACGATGATGATACTGCCGTCGCGTCGCTCGGCCATCTGGGGCAGAACCCGATGGGCAAGGTGCATGTTCGCGCGCACGTTTACGCTCATGATCTTGTCGAATGCCGCGTCGTCGACGTCGCGCATGGAGCCGTAGACGGGATTGGCCGCTGCGTTGCACACCAGGGTGTCGATGCGTCCCCAGGTCTCCAGCGTCTGGTCAATCAGCCGGTCTCGTTCTTCGGCACGTCCCACGTTGCACGGGACTACGATGGCTTCGCCACCGGCATCAAGGATGCCGCGTACCACCGGTTCGCAACTCTCTCGTGTGCGGCTTGAAATCACCACGCGCGCGCCATGAGCCGCGAGCTGCTCTGCGATGGCACGACCGATGCCGCGGCTGGAGCCGGTGATCACGGCCACCTTGCCGCCCAGGTCGAATAAGCCCATGTTCTGCTCCTCGTGTCGCCTTGCCATTGGAGACCGGGAGTCTAACCCCTGCATGCTATAGTCCGCGCGTTTGCAAAGGCATCCGTGCGAGGGCAGGGCCAATGGATTTCGAGTACAGCGCCAAGGTGCATGAACTGCGGCAGCGGGTGCAGCAATTCATGCTCGACGAGGTTTACCCGGCCGAGTCTGTCTATGCCGCCGAGCTGGCAGCCGCCCGGAGTCGCTGGAGCATTCCACCGGTCATGGAGGCGCTGAAGGCTCGCGCGCGCAAGGCCGGCCTGTGGAACCTGTTTCTGCCCGAGAGTGAGTACGGCGCGGGCCTGACCAATCTTGAATATGCGCCCCTGTGCGAAATCATGGGCCGATCACCGATCGCGCCCGAGGTCTTCAACTGCGCCGCCCCGGATACCGGAAATATGGAAGTGCTGGTGCGTTACGGCACCGAGCAGCAGAAACGCGACTGGCTGGTGCCGTTGCTTGAGGGCCGAATCCGCTCGGCATTCGCCATGACCGAGCCGGCGGTAGCCTCCTCGGATGCCACCAATATCGAAGCCGAGATCCGGCGCGAGGGTTCGGACTATGTGCTCAACGGTCGCAAGTGGTGGACCTCCGGGGCCATGGATCCGCGCTGCGAGATCATGATTTTCATGGGTCGCAGCAATCCGGAGGCCGAGCGCCACGCACAACAGTCGATGATTCTCGTGCCGATGGCCACTGAGGGCGTCAGTGTCGAGCGGGCACTGACCGTCTTCGGTTATGACGATGCGCCCCATGGGCATGCGGAAGTGAGTTTTCGCAACGTCCGCGTGCCGGCAGAGAATATGCTGCTGGGCGAAGGACGCGGGTTCGAAATCGCCCAGGGCCGGCTGGGTCCCGGGCGTATCCACCACTGCATGCGACTGATTGGCCTGGCCGAGCGGGCGCTGGAACTGATGCTGGCGCGGGTGGAAAGCCGTGTGGCGTTTGGCAAGCCGCTGTCGCGCCACGGCGTCACTGTAGAAAAGATTGCTGAATGCCGCATCGAAATCGAGCAGGCGCGACTGTTGACCCTCAAGGCCGCCGACATGATGGACAGGCACGGCAATCGTGTCGCCCGCGGCGAGATTGCGATGATCAAGGTCGTCGCGCCGCGTATGGCGCTGTCGGTGATCGACCGGGCCATCCAGGCGCACGGCGGCGGCGGTGTTGGGCAGGATTTCCCACTGGCGTATTTCTGGGCGCAGGCGCGCAGTCTGCGGCTCGCGGATGGTCCCGACGAGGTTCACCTGCGCACAATCGGACGCCACGAGCTGTCGCGTCGGCGTGCCGCTGAGGTCCGCAACTAGGCGGTGTTTCCGGCCGTTGCGCTGGCTTTGCACAGCGCCGGATCGAGGCAAGGAGTCGGCTGCGGGGCTTGTTATCATTGGTATGAAATTGTATACAGGTGAAATGGAAGACCGGCGGGCTGCGAGGGGGCTGCCGGATCTGCGGATCAAGGCTCATGGAAGAGGGGACGCGAGGTCGGGCGCCAGCATCGGCGGACATTACGGCCGCGGCAGCGCTGGGGTTGGGCACAAATTATTTGCCAGTTCTGAACAGATTTCGGGCATGCTTGGCGCATGTCGACCTGAAGTCGTGTTTGCTGCAGATTACAGATGGTGAACGCTCGTCCGGCGCCCCGGTGGAGTTAAATCGGGATTGACTTGGACTCGTGGAGCCGTTGTAGTAACCGGATGCTGACCGGACAGATCGCCAGACGGGTGGAGGCAGGGAAGCCAGGTCATCCTGGAATGGGAACTCCCAAGTCGCGTAGCGAAAATAACCTGAAAGTATTGTCGTTCATGAAAATTATGTCTTTGCAGATTCAAAACGAGATGACCGGACCGAGGAGAGTCAATGAAACCCAAGCGTAGGAGTGTGCTCGCTGCCGTCTGCGCTGGCGCGGCGGGAACCCTGCTGGTTACTGTTGCGTCCGCACAGAATCTTGATCAGGTGCTGACCCAGGGTGAGCGTAGAATTACGCTGGCCCAGGAATCCCAGCAGCGGGTCGACACTATCGTCAACCAGACCCGCAGCCTCACCGACCAGTACCGTCAGATCTCGCGTGAGATCGAGGGCTTGACGGTCTACAACACGCTCCTGGAGCGGCAGATCCAGCGTCAGGAGGAGCAGAAGACCCAGATCACCAGTTCTATCGAACAGGTGACGGTCATCCAGCGCCAGATCGTGCCATTGATGGATCGCATGATCTCAGGGCTTGATCAGTTTGTGGCCCTCGACGTGCCGTTTCTAGCCGATGAACGGCGCGAGCGCGTTGATAATCTGCAGAGAATTCTTGAACGCCAGGATGTCAGCGTAGCCGAGAAGTTTCGCCGCGTGATGGAGTCCTACCAGATCGAGAATGAGTACGGTCGCACCATCGAGTATTACAAAGGCTCGCTGGAAGTCGATGGCGTCGAGCGCGAGGTGGACTTCCTCAGAATCGGCCGTGTGGCTCTGGTCTACCAGACCAGTGATGGTCAGACCCAGGGCGTCTGGGATCAGCGCGCCGGGCAGTGGGTATCGCTGGGCAGCGACTACCGCAACCGCATCCGTCAGGGCCTGCGTGTCGCGCGGCGCCAGATCGCGCCTGAACTGCTGATGATGCCTATCGCCGCTCCGGAGGACATCTGACCATGAAACTGAAACTCTTCATGGCGGCGATGGCCGCCGTATTCCTGCTTGGGACGATGGTGCCGACGCAGGCCCAGGGGCAGGCCCGCAGCCTGGATGAACTGCTGCGACTGGTCGAGCAGGGCCGGGCACGCGACTCTGAAGAAGCGCGTCAGCGCGAACGCGAGTTCGAGGCCCAGCGTGGCGAGCAGGAACGTCTGCTGCGCGAGGCCCGTGCCACGCAGCAGCGCGAGGAGCGCCGCAGCGAAACCCTCGAGGGCCGTTTTGGCGAGAACGAGCAGGAGATCTCGCGTCTCAACGCAGCCCTCAATGAAAGCCTCGGTGAGTTGCGTGAGCTGTTCGGCGTCGTCCAGCTGATCGCAGGCGATGCCGCCAGCCAGTTCGACAATTCGCTGACCGCAATCCAGTACCCGGATCGGCGCGACTTCCTGCTCGGCCTGGCCGAGCGCATGGGCCAGACCGCCCGCATCGCCTCGGTCGAGGAAATCGAGCGGCTGTGGTTCGAACTGCAGCGCGAAGCCACGGAACTGGGCAAGGTCGCGCGCATGCCCATGGAAGTGGTCTCCAGCGACGGCAATCGTGAAACCCGCGATGTTGTCCGCGTCGGTGCCTTCAACCTGATCTCTGACGGCAAGTACCTGTCTTATGAACCGGCAACGCGCAGTGTCAGTGAGCTGGTTCGTCAGCCCGATCAACGCCGTTTCATCAACAGCACCTCGCGGCTGGTCAACGCCAGCGATGGATTCACTGCATTCGGGCTGGACCCGACCCGCGGCCAGATCCTGGGACTGTTGATCGAGCAGCCCACGCTGCGTGAGCGTGTGCAGCAGGGTGCCGAAATCGGTTACCTGATCATCGCGTTGGGTATCCTGGGTCTGCTGCTGGCCATCGAGCGTCTGATCACTCTGGGATTGATCAGCAGCAAAGTCTCCCGTCAGCTCAAGAGTGCTGAGCCCAGCGATGACAACCCGCTTGGCCGGGTGCTGAAGGTCTACCACAACAACAAGAAGGTGGACACCGAGACCCTGGAGCTCAAGCTGGGCGAGGCCATCATCAAGGAGACGCCACGGCTGCAGCGCTTCCTGCTGTTCCTGAAGATCATCTCCGTGGTGGCACCGCTGATGGGACTGCTCGGAACCGTCACCGGCATGATCCAGACCTTCCAGGCGATCACGCTGTTTGGCACGGGCGACCCGACCCTCATGGCTGGCGGTATCTCGCAGGCCCTGGTCACCACGGTGCTCGGTCTTGTCGTGGCGATTCCCATCGTGCTGCTCCACACGGTCGTCAGCGGCCGCAGCAAGCGCATTATTCATGTGCTCAACGAGCAGAGCGCCGGTATCGTCGCCGAACATTCGGAGCGCGAACACAGCAAGGGGGCGGCGGCCTGAGGCCGTCGCTTTCCTCGTCATTACTCAAGAGGTAGTCCATGCAACTACTGATTGATCTGTACGAGCCAATTCGCGACTTCCTGGAACTGGGAGGGGACGTATTGGTCGTAATAGGGTGGACGATCTTCTTCATGTGGGTCCTGATCCTGGAACGGTTCATGTTTTTCCGTTCGAGGCTCAAGGAGCTTTCGCAGGAGGTCTTTCGCAAGTGGGAAGCGCGCCCGGAGCGCCGGTCCTGGGAAGCAGGCCGCATCCGCGAGGCCATGGTATCGGAGGTCAGGATTGCGGCAAATGCCGGGCTACCGATGATCAAGACCCTTGTGGCTGTGTGTCCGCTGCTGGGCCTGCTTGGCACGGTGACCGGCATGATCGAGGTATTCGATGTGATGGCCGTGACCGGTACCGGTAACGCCAGGGCCATGGCGGCAGGTGTTTCGAAGGCGACGGTGCCGACGATGGCCGGCATGGTCGGCGCGCTGTCCGGAGTGCTTTTTGCCACCATTCTGTCCAACCGCGCGAATCGCGAGATTGCATTGCTCGAAGACGAGCTCACGATGGATCACTGAGGCTAACTATCATGCGCAGAGGTTTCGCTGGTGCGGGAAGCGAGGAAGAGGAAAACGAGATCAACATCACGCCGATGCTTGACGTCGTTTTCATCATGTTGATTTTCTTCATCGTTACCGCCTCGTTCGTCAAGGAAGCCGGTATCGACGTCAATCGTCCCGACGCCGACACCGCCGTGCGTCAGGAGCGTGCAAATATCCTGATCGCGATTTCCGACACGAATGAAATCTGGATCGATCGACGGCAGGTGGACCCACGGGCCCTGCGTGCGAATATCGAACGTCTGCACGCCGAGAATCCCGAAGGTTCGGTGGTGATTCAGGCTGACAGGGCCTCGGTCACCGAGACGCTGATCAAGGTCATGGATGCTGCGCGCCAGGCAGGCGTTTACAACGTTTCGATTGCGGCGGACGAAACCTGATGATGCGTGGTCGGATTGCCGGGCATTCCAGGCCGCGCGTCCGTCCGCGTACTCCCACCAGGAGGAGTGAGTCATGTTGAGAGTGATCGTTGCCATCATCGTCGGCACTTTTGTGACCTTCAGCCTGCTGTGGGTCATGCAGTACCTCATCGTCATGGGTGTGCCGGCGCTGGGTGAAGAGCGCACGTTCCGCTTCGTCGACTTCGTACGCGTGCAGCGTGATGAGCGCACCGAGACGCGTGAAGACAGACCAGAGCCGCCGCCTGCACCGGATGCACCCCCGCCTGATCAGCCCGATCGCGAGATGGACAACATGGACATGGCCGCGGGTGCCGGGTTTGGCGTCAGCGCCCCGACGGTGTCCCATGACATGGATATCGGTCGAGACGGGTTCTTCAGTGACGGCGAGTACATGCCCATCGTCCAGGTCGCCCCGAATTATCCGCGGCGTGCGCAGATGCGCGGGCTGGAGGGCTATGTCACGCTCGAGTTCACGGTGACACGGCAGGGCACCGTCCGGGATCCACGCGTCATTGATTCCAGTAATTCGATTTTTGATTCTGCCGCGATCGACGCGGTGATGCGTTTCCGCTACCGCCCCAGAGTCATCGACGGTGAACCCGTGGACGTGCCGGGGGTCAGATTTCGTATCACGTTCCAGCTTGAGGGTTGACGTCGGATGACTCGATACAGTCGCGCAAAGGAGGCCGGACCCATGCAATATTCAGCGTTCTTCTGCCGCCGGAAGCGCATCTTGCACGCTGCCGTTGCGTCAGCACTTGTCGTGGTGTTCGCGGCAGGCCCCCAGTCCCTGTCGCCGGTCCCGGCAGTCCAGGCGCAGGAGGAAGAGACGCGACAGGTGCAGGCGCTGCGCGAACGGGTGTTCCAGGCTCTCGCCACCGCTCAGGAGCGGCTGGAGGAAGACGACTACGCCGGGGCACGTCGGGCCATCGATCAGGTACGCAGCATCGCCGACCTGAACAGCTACGAGCGTGGCCAGGTGCTGTATTTCACCGGGCTGATCGACTACCAGCAGGAGAATCTCGAGGCCGCGGTACGGTCGTTCGAGCAGGTCGTGGCATTGCCGGATCTGCCCACCGGGTTCATGAACGATACCCTGTGGACCCTGGTGCAGCTGGCCATGGCCACCGAGCAGTACCGTAAAGCGATCCAGTATGGCAATCGCTGGTTGAGCACCGCGCAGAATCCCGGCGGCGACCCGTTTTATCTGCTGGCCGTAGCGCACTACCAGATCGAGGAATACCGCCAGTCGGTGGACTTTCTGAACCGCGCCATCGAAATCGCCGAGCGCGATCGTGGCGCTCGCGAGGAATGGTTCGCATTGCTGAGGGCGGGCTATTTCCAGCTCGAAGACACCCGTCGTCTGCGTGAGGTCCTCGAGATTCTGGTGACTCGCTGGCCGAAAAAGGAGTACTGGACCCACCTGTCGGCGATCTACGGCGAGCTCAACATGGAGCGCAAGCAGGTCGCGGTTCTGGAGACGATCTACGACTCCGGACTGATGGATCGTGAGAACGAGATCGTCCAGCTTGCCCAGCTCTATATGCAGAATGGTGGACCCTTCAAGGGCGCCAAAATCATCGAAAAGGGCATGGCAGACGGCATCGTAGAGCGTAACGAGCGCAATTACCGGCTGCTGTCGCAGGCCTGGATGATGGCGCAGGACGACCGGCGCGCGGTGCCGCCGCTGGTGGAAGCTGCAAGGCGTTCCGGCGATGGTCAGCTTTATCTTCAGCTCGCACAGTCTTATCTCAACCTCGACCAGTACCAGGAGTGTGCCGAGGCGGCGCGCTCAGGCCTCAATCGTGGTGGCCTGCGACGTCCTGATACCGCAAATGTCGTACTGGGCATGTGCCTGTTCGAAATGCAGCAGTACGAGCCGGCCAAGGAAGCGTTTCGGGCGGCCCGTGGCGACGATCGCAGCAGACGGACAGCCAACCAGTGGATTGACTTCATTGACAAGGAAGTGGCCCGCAAGCGCGACCTTGAGCGCCAGATGCAGCGCGGCTGATTGGCAAGCTTCATCAGGCGCCGACAGTCCGATCAATGAGCAGGCCCGCAATGCGGGCCTGTTTTTTTCGTATTGGCAGGGCCGGCGGGGCCGCCGATCTCAGATTGCAGATTGCCTGGCAGGGCGCCTGCCCATAGAATTGCCGGGTTTTTTGTTTAGCGCGACGCACATGAGGACATAATGCCTAAAGTCATCTACATACAGCCGGATGGAAGCCGGCGTGAAGTTCAGGTCGAAGCCGGCCTGACGGTCATGGAAGGGGCCGTGAACAATGATGTCGATGGCATCGTCGCCGAATGTGGTGGCGCCTGCGCCTGTGCGACCTGTCATGCCTATATCGATGACGCGTGGATGGCCCGGGTGCCGACAATGGACGATATGGAAGACTGCATGCTGGATGCGGCCTACGAGCGCAAGACATCAAGCCGTCTGACCTGCCAGATAGAGATCACCGAAGCACTCGACGGTCTCGTGGTGCACGTTGCCCAGAACGAGCATTGATGGGCAAGTGTTGCGGCTGATCTACCCCCCTTGGGTCAACCAGGGTGCCACCCCCGCCCAAGCCATGCGCAGGCCGGTAATGAACAGGAATCCGGCGAACGCATAGCGCAGTGTTCTGGCGGGGAAATGGTGAGCCAGACGCACGCCGTACGGCACGGCCAGCAAGGTTGTAGGCAGCAGGCAAGCCACGGCGAGCAGGTTGACATAGCCCAGTGACACGGGTGGCAGGTTCTGCTGCGACCAGCCGGTGATGATGAAGCCCAGGGTCCCCGGTACGGCGATCAGCAAGCCCAAGGCAGCGGAGGTGCCCACGGCACGGTGCACAGGGATGGCATAGGCCGTCATCGCGGGCACCGAGAGAGAGCCCCCACCGATCCCCATCAGTGCCGATACGGCACCAATGCTCATCGGGATCGAGGCGCCACCCGCACCCCGCGGCAGGCGCTCTCCCAGGCGAAATGTTTCCCCAAAAAAACCCAGCCAGCCAGCCATCGCCAGCACCACGGTAGCGAAGACCAGTGCCAGGGACGCGGAATCCAGTAGCGTCGCCACAGTCACGCCGATGAGCACACCCACGACGATTGCCCATCCCCAACGACGCAGGACCTCTGCGGATACCGCCCCGCGTGCATGGTGGGCCGCCGCTGAGCGGATCGAGGTTGGGATAATGAGTGCCAGCGAGGTGCCGACCGCGATGTGCATGAGGTGGTCTTGCGGTGCCTGCGCCAACAGCATCACCTGGTAGACCGCTGGCACCACGATGATGCCGCCGCCGATGCCGAGCAATCCGGCAAGCAAGCCTGCCAGCACCCCGGCGAACAGCAACGCAGACACGAGCCAGAGCAACTGGGTTGCGGCAAGTTCCATGCGCGCTCCGCAAGCAAAGCGCCATTGTAGCGGCGAGTTACCGGTGACGCTGTACTACAATTTATCCATGTTCAATCCGGGAGTGGCCGATCCATGTCCAACCAGAGCCTTTCGCTGACGCCAGCACTGTATGAATACATCCTGCAGGTCTCTCTTCGGGAATCTCCAGTGCTGGCGGCCTTGCGTGCGGAAACTGCACGCATGCCACAAGCCAACATGCAGATCGCACCCGAGCAGGGACAGTTCATGCAATTGCTCGTGTCCCTTTGCGGGGCGCGACGGATCATCGAGGTGGGGGTTTTCACGGGTTACTCCAGTCTGGCCATGGCGCAGGCGCTGCCGGACGACGGCGAAATTCTGGCTTGCGATGTCAGCGAGGAATTTACTGATGTGGCGCGGCGTTACTGGCAGCGCGCGGGGGTAGACGCACGCATAGATCTGCGTATCGGACCTGCCGGCGACACGCTGGCCGCGCTGCTCGCGCAGGGGCAGTCCGC
The DNA here is from genome assembly GCA_020832005.1 of Gammaproteobacteria bacterium. Classification (GTDB taxonomy): domain Bacteria; phylum Pseudomonadota; class Gammaproteobacteria; order Steroidobacterales; family PWYM01; genus PWYM01. The sequence continues at coordinate 12,700 of JAFIFN010000005.1, forward strand.
CAGCTGGGACTTCGCGTTCATCGATGCCGACAAGACAGGCTACGCGGGGTATTACGAACAGTGTCTTGAACTGCTGCGTCCTGGCGGTCTGATCGCGCTGGACAATACCCTGTGGGGCGGTTCGGTGGTCGACGCCCAGCGCAATGATGATGACACCCGGGCGATCCGTGCCCTGAACCTGAGCTTGCTGGAAGACACGCGTATTGACCTGAGTATGGTGCCCATCGGCGACGGGCTGACGCTCGCACGCAAACGCTGAACCAGGTAGAGCGGCTGGTTTGCGTCAATGCTGGCGCGCAAGGCCGGGCGTGTGCTTGGTTGGTACGGGTGGGCGGGCGATGCGCGCTCAGCTGCCAGGTGGCGGATCGCCTGACGTTTCGGCGTCCTGCGCGAAGACCCGGAATATCCGCTCCAGGTAGGCTTCGCGTCTGCGCATGCGTTCGGATTCGATCTGTTCATCGGCTTCAAAGCTCTCTATCCGGGCGCGCGAGACCAGATTGTCTTTATCCAGCAGTCTTTCCAGCGTATCGATGCGCTCATACGCCACCGAAAGCTCAGCCGCAATCTCGATCACCACCGCATACAACTGGTCAACGGCTGGATCATCGAAGAAGTGCGGTCTGCGCCCCTTCGACTGACGCGGCAGCCGGTCCCTGTCACCGTGATTCATGTCTCTACACTGCGCGAGCAACCAGCTCGATGAGTTCGCCGGCGACGCCTCGCACGGTCACTGCCGGGCGGCCCTGGTAAGGCACGCTGGTGCAGGTATATTGCCCGCCCAGGGCGTCGGCCAGAAACGGGGCCAGATCGGGCACTTCGAAGGTGACAATCGACATGGCCGGCGGCAGATGGCCGGGCTGGACCGTGCGGGCATGCGTCTGCGCCGGATAACGGTCGGCCTCAATAAAACTCTGCCCGTCCAGAGGCAATGCCGCAATGTCATGCAACTGCCCGGACGGCAGGCCCAGTGCGTTCGAAAGCACGCTGACCTTCACGGGCATGGCAGGGCTGGGCGGCACCTCGAATCGCGACTCGAAATATGCCTGAAGCGCCTCGAGATCCGGGCCGCCAAGGATCACGATAAAGGTGCGGTCCACATCGCAGCGCGGCAACGGGGTATCGAACTCCGGCAGCTGCCGCTTGAACTGCGTCAGATACAGGACCTCCTGTGCCGGACCCTCGAGCTGGAGCGCGCGGATGGCATCGGTAAACGAAAGATCCTCGGGTGGGCCGATCATGCGAAAGGGCGAATCGGCCAGGCGCCGCGCCATGTCGTCCACATCCCTGACGATCAGTTCGGCGGCATTCCAACCCCAGGTGGTCAGTGCACGGTAGTCGCCGGTGCGCCCCTCGACGAAGCGGAACCAGAAATCCTCGCCGGTTTCGGGTGCCAGGAGGATCTGCCGACTGCCAGACTGGGCCGCTGCGCCCCAGCCGGAAGCAACGGCTTCAGGGACCTCGGCCGTCGCGTCGCCATCGACCCGACGATAGCCGAGCCAGCGCTGATAGGTCGCCGCCAGCACCTCAGGCGCTTCGGCAGTGATCGTGACGCAGCTAATCGGACCTAGCATGCAGCATCTCTCCTGGCAGCAGACCTGCGGGTCCGCGACACGGATTGTCAGTTGGGCAGGGCAGCAAGATAGGCCTCGACGTCGGCCAATGACTTCACCTCGGCATACTTGGCCTGCAGGTCGAACAGGTTGGCCTCGTGAGGCCCCGGATCACGGTCGCCCACGGCCTCGCGCACGACCACGGGAATGAAGCCGTACTGCACGGCATCGACCGCGGAGGCGCGGATACATCCCGACGTGGACAATCCGGCGATCAACAACGTATCCACGCCCAATGAAGTGAGCGTGGACGCGAGACTTGTGCCGAAAAACGCACTTGCGTACTGCTTGGTGATCACCGGCTCCGAATCCAGGGGCTCCAGCCCCTTGGCGAAAGCTCCCATCGGCGAGCCGCGCTCGAATGCCCGCAGCGCTGCCACCTTGCGAAAGAACACACCTCCATCGACGCCGCCGGGCGTAAATGAAACGTTGGTATGCAGCACCGGGATGCCGGCATTACGCGCAGCACCCAACAGGCGGACGCAATCTGCAAGGGCGTCTTCGACGCCGGCGTAGAGTGGCGATTCCCGGTCGAGGTACGCGCGCACGAAATCGATGATGACCAGCGCCGGTTTGCTTCCGAGCGGCAGCGCGCCGCCGAAGCCGGCGGCCTGGTAGTCGGCCTGCAAGTCCTTCGCCATGCTTGATACTCCTGTTCGGGCCGCAGCCCCGATGGCTAGATGATGCCCTGGGCGTGAAGTTCGGCCAGGCGCTTGTCGTCGAGTCCCAGCAGACCCTTGTATACCTCGTCATTATGCTGGCCCAGCTCGGGTCCTGCAGAACGTACCGTACCGGGTGTAAGGGAAAGCTTGGGCGCCACGTTCTGCATCTTGATCTTGCCGAACTCGGGGTGCATGACCTCGACGATCGCCTTCCGCGCCTCGAAATGAGGATCGATCAGCATTTCCGGGGCACGGTAGATGCCACCGGAAGGAATGCCGTGCTCATCCATCAGAGCCACCAGTTCCTCCTGGGTGACTGTGCGGGTCCACTCGGAGATCAGATCGTCAAGCTCCTGCTGGTGGCGGCCACGCGCCGTGTGAGTGCTGTAGCGGGGGTCTTCGGCCAGCTCGGGGCGCTTCATGGCCACCGTGAGCCGCTTGAACACCGTATCCTGGTTGGCGGCAATGAGCTGCAACTTTTCGTCCTTGGTCGGGTAGACGTTCGAGGGCGCGACATTGGGCAGGATCGAACCCTGCCGCTCACGGATATAACCCACGACATCGTATTCCGTGATCAGCGACTCCATCATGTTGAGCACGGCCTCGTAGATCGCCGAGTCGACCATCTGACCCTTGCCGGTGCGCTCACGATAGTGCAGCGCCGACAGCGCGCCGACACAGGCGAATGTGGCTGCGAGCGAGTCACCGATACTGATGCCCATGCGGCTGGGCGGTGTGCGCGGATCGCCGCAGACATAGCGCAGGCCGCCCATGGACTCGCCGACAGCACCAAAACCGGCACGCTTGGCATAGGGACCGGTCTGGCCGAAGCCGGAGACGCGGATCATGATCAGGCGCGGGTTGATCTTGGCCAGTTCCTCATAGCCCAGCTGCCATTTCTCCATCGTGCCGGGGCGGAAATTTTCCAGCAGGAAATCGGCATCCTTGACCAGTTCCCGGACAAGTTCCTGGCCTGCCGCTTCGCGCAGATTCAGCGTGACGGACTTCTTGTTGCGGGCGATTACCGGCCACCACAGAGATTTGCCGTGTGCCTTCTCCTGTCCCCACTCGCGCATGGGATCGCCCTTGCCCGGGGGCTCGACCTTGATGACCTCGGCGCCGAAATCTCCGAGCAATTGTCCGCAGAATGGACCCGCGAGCAGTGTTCCCATTTCGATCACGCGCAGTCCCGAGAGCGGGCCGCCGGTGTTGTCCGTATTACTTCCCATGCGCTTGTACCTGTGTTTTTCTGGGGTTGATGGTGGACAGGTGCCCGGTTGGGCCAACCCATCCCCGCGGGTTCCGAGGCCGGAATCGGCTAGTGTATACAATCGCCGTGCCAAACTGGTCAAGGCCGGACGAAGGTCGCCTGAGCCTGGTCTTGTTTGTATACAATTGGCACGCGATTACAGTATACAATCGGGAACTTGATCGCGACGGCCAGTCGCGCAGGAATGGGTAGTATTGATGCAGAAAATCGAGATCGTTGAAGTTGGTCCGCGCGACGGCCTCCAGGGTGAACCCGAGGTGCTGGGCACCGCAATGAAGATCGAGTTCATCAATCGCGCGGTTGCGGCTGGAATACGCCGCCTCGAAGTCGCCAGCTTCGTGCATCCCAAGAAAGTGCCACAGATGGCTGATGCCGAAGCGGTGCTGGCGGGTCTGCCGCGGCGCAAAGACGTCGTGTACGTCGGTCTGGTGCTCAACCGTAGGGGTTTCGATCGTGCGCTGGCCGCCGGTGTTGATGAAATCGGCATGCCCGTCGTTGCCACCGACACCTACAATCTTCGCAACCAGGGCGTGCCGACCGAGCAGTCCATCCAGGATTGGCTGGAGATCGCCGAGGCGGCCCACCAGGCAGGTATCCGCTGCAGCGTCACAATATCCTCCGCATTCGGGTGTCCTTTCGAGGGAGAAGTCCCGCTGGCGCGAGTGCTGGACATCGCAGGTCGGGTGGCTGAAGGGCGGCCCGTGGAGATCGCGCTGGCTGACAGCATCGGCGTCGGCGTGCCCTCGCAGGTGAGCGCCATGATCGCAGCCGTCAGGCAGATGCTGCCGGACATGCCGCTGCGCTGCCACTTCCACAATACGCGCAACACCGGCCTTGCGAATGCCTATGCGGCGGTCCTTGCCGGGGTTTCGTCCCTGGATGCGAGTATCGGGGGTATCGGCGGCTGCCCGTTCGCACCGGCGGCCACCGGCAACATCCCGACCGACGACCTGGTGTACATGCTCAACCGATCGGGTATAAACACCGGGGTGGATCTGGCCGGGATCATAGAGACCAGTGAGTGGCTCGGCGAGACCCTCGGGCGTAGTGTTCCAGCAATGCTACCCAAGGCGGGCAGCTTTCCCGAGATCGCCTCCGGTAAAGCGGCCTGACCCATAAGCAAACGAACGTTGCGTGGTGCGTCAGGCGACGCATCACAATGCGCTGAACGAAAAACCAATTCAGGCAGGCCGCAAGGCCTGCGGCAACAACCAGCCAATCAGGTGAACAGATGAGCTATCGCTTGGGAGTAGACGTAGGGGGAACATTCACGGACCTTCTATTGGTGAATGAAAAATCCGGGGACACGTTCACGGCCAAGGTGCCGAGCACACCTCAGGATTCGTCGATCGGCGTGCTGAACGGGATCGCAAAAGTATGCAATAACGCCGGCATTGATCCGACCGAAATTACCCACGTGATGCATGGCACCACTGTGGCCACGAACACCATGCTCGAGGGCAACGGCGCCACCGTCGGGCTGGTGACGACCAAGGGCTATCGCCAGGTGCTGCAGATCGCCCGCTCCTATGTGCCGGGCGGCCTTGGTGGCTGGGTCATCTACAACAAGAGCAATCCGATTGCTCCGCTGGCGCTCACAATCGAGGCTGAGGAGCGCATGAGCGCCAAGGGCGAAGTCGTGCGCAAGCTCGACGAAGCCAAGATCGAGGCTGAGTTGATCCGGCTGCGCGACAAGGGCATCGAGGCGCTCACGGTTTCCCTGATCAATTCCTACGCCAATCCGGCGAATGAAAAGAAGATCAAACGCATTGCCACCCGGGTGATGCCGGGCATACCGGTGTCATTGTCCTCCGAGGTCGTCCCGGAGATGCAGGAATACGAGCGTACCGTCACCACGGTGGCCAATTCCTTCGTGCGCCCCAAGGTACAGACCTATATTCGTAACCTGCATCGCGAGCTCACCCGAAAGATGAAGAACGTGCAGCTGCACGTCCTGCGCTCCGACGGCGGACTGGCAGCGGCAAAAGCTGCCGAGGAAATGCCGGTCAACCTGCTCATGAGCGGCCCGGCGGGCGGCGTTGCAGGGGCCATCTGGGTGGCCAACCAGGCAGGCTTCCCGAACCTGCTTACCTTCGACATGGGTGGCACGTCCACCGATGTGTGCCTGGTCCAGGACGGCAAGGCGCAACTGCGTCGCGAGACCACCGTGGGCGATGTGACCGTGCGTGCGTCATCTGTCGACGTTCGCACCGTCGGTGCCGGTGGTGGCTCGATCGCCAAGGTGCCGGAGCTGACCAAGGCCTTGCGCGTGGGACCGGAGAGCGCGGGTGCAGCACCCGGGCCGGCAGCCTACGACTTGGGCGGCGAGGCTCCCACGGTCACCGACGCGAACGTCACGCTGGGCTACCTGCCCGCGGAAGTGCGTCTTGGCGGCGATATGACCATTCGCAAGGACCTGGCTGAAAAAGCCGTGAAGAGCATTGCCGATGCATTGGACCTTACGGTTCACGAAGCCGCATCCGGCATCGTTGATATCGTCAACGAGAACATGTTCGGCGCGCTGCGTCTGGTGTCGGTCGAGCAGGGCCATGATCCACGCGATTTCGCATTGATTGCCTTTGGTGGTGCAGGACCACTGCATGCCAATGCGCTCGGTCGGCTGATGGGCTCCTGGCCGGTGATCATCCCGCCCGGTCCGGGCGTGCTGTGCGCCTATGGCGATGCCACCACGCGTGTCCGCGATGAGGCTTCGCGTACTTTCATCCGCAAGTTCACTGATACCAGCGTCGACGAGGTGGTCAAGACCTTCGAGGACCTGGCCGACACGGCCGCAAAGACCCTCGACAATGAAGGCGTTGCCCGCAAGGATCAGTCGGTCAGCTACCAGGTGGATGTGCGCTATCACGGGCAGGGTCTGCAGCTGACGGTCGATGTCGACCTCAAGCAGTTGCGCAAGAAGGGTCTGGATGCGATCGGTGGGCCATTCGACGAGATGCATCGCCAGCTGTTTACCTTTGCGCTGGAGCTGGACAAGGAAGTCGTCAACCTGCGCGCCGTCCTGCAAGGCAAGCCCACCAAGGTCAAGGCACCGGAGCTCAAGCGCGGCGGTCCGGATCCCAAGGCGGCTGTCGTCGCCGAACACAAGATTTACGCCGACGGCAAGATGCGCAAGGCAAAGATCTACGACCGGGCAAAGCTCAAGGCGGGCAACAAGGTGGCCGGTCCGGCGGTGGTCATGGAAATGGACTCCACCACGGTTATCCTGCCTGGCCATACGGGCAGTGTGGATCGCTTCGGCAACATCCTGATCAATCCGGACAAGGGTGGCAGCAGCGCCAAGACCCGGCAGGCAACCGCGACCAAGCCGGTCAAGAAAGTCACCAAGGCGAGCGCCAAGACTGCTGCAGGGAAAGGAAAGAAAAAGGCGACAAAAAAGAAGAAGGCAGTGAGGAAACGGGCCGCGGCCTGACGCCAGTGACGGTCGCGCTTATGAATGGCGCGAGACACCTTTTCGAATTTTGCAGAGAGTACCGACATGCCAGCAACCATCATTGAGACGAACAAAAAGGCCTTCAAGCGCAAGAAGGTCGACCCGATTACCCTCGACATTGTTGAAAACGCCATGCTCAACGCGCGTCATGAAATGGATGCCGTGCTGTTCCGCACCGCGATGTCCCCGGGCATCCGCGAGCAGGGTGACGCGTTTCCAATGATCGCGAACCGTGACGGCAAGATGGTCGTCGGCCAGTTTGGCTCGTTCATTCATGGCTTCCTGAAGGGATTCGACGAGACCATCGAGGAAGGCGACGTATTCCTCACTTCAGACCCGTACTCGGCCAACGGCGCGATCAGCCACGCCAACGACTGGCTGTTGCTCAAGCCGATCTTCAAGGATGGCCGCATCATTGCCTGGGCCGCGATGTTCGGGCATATGACCGATATCGGCGGCAAGGTGCCGGGCAGCCTGCCCACGGATGCACGGCAGATTTTTGAGGAAGGCGTGGTGATCCCGCCGCTGAAAATCTATCGCAAGGGCGAATTGCAGCAAGATGTACTCAAGCTCATATTGCATAACTGCCGCCTGCCGCACTGGAACCTGAGCGACTTCAACGCCATCGTGGCGGCTATCCGTACGGCAGAGAAGCGTTGCGTCGAGCTCGCGAAACGCTTTGGTGATGATGTCTACTATTCGGCGCTGGAAGAGCTGCTTGATCGCAACTACCGCGCAATGCGCAAGCTTATCCAGACCTCCGTGCCGGAGACCAAGCAGTATTTCGAAGACTACATCTGCGACGACGGGATGGGCATGGGGCCCTACAAGATCCGGTGTGCGATGTGGCGCGAGGGCGAGAAAGTCATCTTCGACTTTGCCGGCACCGATCCCCAATCCGTCGGCCCCGTGAACTTCTTCCTCAACGAGGAGATGTTCAAGATGTTCTGTGGCGTCTACATGATCATGGTGTTCGACCCTCAGATCATGTTCAACGACGGCTTTTACGACCTGATGGAGGTTCGTATTCCCGAGGGCACGCTGCTCAAGCCCAAGAAGCCCGCAGCGCTCTCGTGTCGGACCCACGCGCTGGGCCGTATCTTCGATGTTCTTGGTGGCCTGCTCGGCCAGGGCAGTCCGGATTTCCTGTGTGCAGCCGGATTCTCCGACAGCCCTCACTTCATGTATTCCGGCTACGACAAGCGTGGCGAGTGGTATCAGCTCTACCAGATCGGTTTTGGCGGTGTGCCGGGCAAGCCCTCGGGCGATGGTCCGGATGGACATTCGCTTTGGCCGAGTTTTACCAATGTGCCCAACGAGTTTCTCGAGAGCTACTTCCCATTGCGTATCGAGGTCTACGAGACCATCGCCGATAGTGGCGGGCCCGGTCTCCACCGCGGCGGAAACGCTCTTCGGGTAGGCTACTGTTTCCTCGAACCCGGTGAGATCTCGATCCATGATGACCGCTGGTTGACCTACCCCTGGGGCGTCACCGGCGGCCTGCCGGGTCAGCGCAGCACGAAGCTGCTGGTGCGCGCTGACGGCTCGCAGGAACTCATGCCCTCGAAGTGCGATCGCGTCGTCGTCAACAGCGGGGATATCCTCTACTTCGACACCTGGGGTGGCGGCGGTTGGGGTGATCCGCTGAAGCGGCCGGTCGAGCGCGTCGAGTTCGACGTCGAAGCCGGTCTGGTGACCCATGAGGGTGCAAGGCGCTACGGCGTCGTACTCGACAAGGACGGCAAGACCGACCAGGCGGCCACCAAGGAGCTGCGTGCCAAGATGGCAAAAGAGCGTGGCAAGACCAAGCTGTTCGACTACGGCGGTACGATCGAAGAGCTCAAGGCCCGCTGCAAGGCCGAGACAGGGCTGGAGCCACCGGCCGCGCCGGAGTTCCCGCGCTGGCTGAAGGCCGCAGGCCAGGCTGCGCCAAAGATGAAGCTGGCAAGCTAGGGAGCAACTTGAGGGGGCTCCGGGCGGAAGGGCCTGATCGGCACTTCCGCCCGGGGCACAACCCTGAAGTCATTCAGCCCAGGGGCTTGACCGTGCCGAGAAAAGCAGCAAGCAGAAGGGCTACGTACAAGGCAACGACAACGCGGATGGTGGCGTCGATGCCAGCCGAAATGCGGGCCTCCAGCTGTTCGCTAGTGCCGTGCTCGGCCAGTTCGGCGAAGCCTGCCCCCACGGGCTTGAACGCGTAGTCGATGCCCAGCGCCAGCAGGCAGATGACACCGTACAGAGCGAGTTTGCCGCTCAACCATGGCGCAGACGCCAGGGCATCAGTCCACATGCCCATTGCACTGGCTGCAAACATCAATGCCGCCAGCACCATCAGCCAGGTCGATAGAAGTCGGTGCAGCAGCGGCGATGCCGCGGGATTGCGTGCCAGCACCAGCACCAGGGCAAGCCACAGGCCCGCTACGACCCAGGTGATGGCCGGGAGCAGGGCGGAGGGATGAAGCAGACCCAGGTTCCAGGCCAGCTGCACCCCGACCGGCAGCATCAGGACGAATGCGATGCGCGGTGTGAAGTCGATCTTCATTGCCATTTCGAGCAGCAGACTGCGCTGCGGAAAGCCAAGTGCCGGATCTTTCGCCCGTCGTGCCAGCACGAAGACGCCAAGATCGGCACCGAGCCAGTAGACGAACAGCAGGATGTGTATGAAAACCCAGAACTCGTGACTTTGCATGGTGCGGACTTCCCTTTCGATGTGCGCGCATGTTTCCACACTTACCAGCGAGAGCTCAAGTGAAAGCCGTCGAGAAAGCTTATAACGCCGTGCGACGCGGCATCCTGGGCGGCCGGTTTGCTGCGGGCAGCCGGCTGACCGAACACGAGGTGTCAGCGCTGGCCGGCGTCAGCCGCACGCCGGTGCGCGAGGCCCTGAGACGCTTGCAGAGCGAAGGTTTGCTGGAGTTCGTTCCCAATCACGGGGCCGTGGTTGCAAACTGGAATGAAGCGGAGGTCGACGATATTTTCGAGCTTCGTGCCATGCTCGAAGCCTATGCCGTGGAACGCGCCACACGCCATGCCAGCGAGGCCGACCTTCGCGAACTGCATGAACTGGCCGAGGCGCAGCTGCAGGCAGCACGCGCAAGCGGAGACAAAAAACTCGAGGACATCGCCGAGCTCAACAGTCGTTTTCACGAGCGCTTGCAGAAGGCTGCAAACAGTGAACGTTTGCAACGTATGCTGGTGGCATTGATTGAGGTGCCCCTGGTTGCGCAGACGTTTCGAAAATACACTGACGAACAGCTGCTGCGAAGTTCACAGCACCACCTGGAAATCGTGCTGGCGATGGAAGCAGGCGATGCAGACGGCGCAGCCTCGATCATGCGTGCGCATGTGCTGGCTGCGCGCACGGCTTTCTACCGGGCTACCGGCCGGGAGAGTCCTCCCCGCGCGGCAGCATCCTGAATCCGCAGATCAGCGCACCGCAGCCGGCTGGGTGCTGGCGTACTCGGCACGCTGGCGGGCGAATTCACCACCAATCTGTTCTGCAGCACGTCGCATCCTGGGCACGAACCGCTCAACTGCGGCGGCCTGGGGCAATGCAGTACTGGAAAAGCGCACTGTCAGTGCGGCCATCAGTCTGCCTTCAGAGCTGATGGGCACCGAAAACGTCGTCAAGTCAGAGACCCGGCGGGGCCTGGTATGGATCGCAAAGCCACGCTCGCGGGTTTCGAGCAGCATTTTCTGAACCTGGACACGGTTGCGGGCCAGCTGGTCTGCGACATTCTTCGAACGGGCCAGCATGTCGATCAGGGCCTCGCGCTGGGTCTTGTCGCAAAAGGCGAGATACGCCATGCCAGAGGCGCTGGCAAGCATTGGCACACGATAGCCCGGACCATAGCGCTCGACCGCCAACGGGCTCTGGTGGTCTGTGGTCTCGCGCACCAGCATGCTGGTACCCGAGAGCGTGGCGATGGACACCGGCCAGACGATCTCGCGACACAGCTCATAGATGAACGGCTTGGCGGTCTGGGTGATCCAGGCCTCGTCGTCGAAGCCATCCGACAGGCCTCGGACCATGATGGTGAGCCGATACTTGTCATCGCTCTCGGACCGATAGGCATAGCCGGCATGGCACAGGGTCTCGAGGATGCGATAGGTGGTGGTGCGCGGCAGGTCGATCTCGTGGGCAACCTCCGAGACCGTGACGCCGTCCTTCAGATTGAGAATGGTCAGGGCGTCCAGCCCACGGATGAGGGCTCGGATGGGGCGGGTTGAAGTCATGGTAGACGTATTCCTGTCAAAGTCTGGAACCGGACTCACGTGTCTCAGCACATCACAGCCGGGCGAAAATGTCCACAGGGTGAACAGTGACGCGCGCCCGTGCAGCGCCTGATGGATCGTTGTACGATCTGAGCGCGAAATTGGATGTCCGATCGGCCTGGCCAGGGAGTAGAGACCATTTCTGTTGCAGACGCCACACAGCCGCTGCTGATGCCTGTCCAGCCCGATATCGAGGCGACCCGTGCCCTGCGCGCAGGTCTGGGCGCTTTCGCCACGGGCGTGACAATCGTCACGGCTTTTGATGCCGACCAGCCGGTCGGGATCACCGTCAACTCCTTTGCCTCGGTGTCGCTTGATCCGCCCCTGATCCTGTGGAGTATCGCGCGTGCGGCCACCTGCGCGCCTGCGTTTGCCCCTGGCCGACGTTTTTGCGTACATGTACTGGGCGCCGCCCAGGAATCGCTGGCACGACGATTTGCCCGCACTGGCGGAGACAAGTTTGCCGACCTGGAATGGACGTCCAGTACTCATGGCACGCCGCTGCTGCCAGGTTGTATCGCAGAGTTTCACTGCAGCGTCACCGCCTGCCATGCCGGCGGAGATCACACCATCATTATCGGACGCGTCCATGCATGGCTGGCGCGAGAAGGCCCTGCGCTGCTTTTTCACCGTGGCCAGTTTCTCGCCCTGCCGAGCCTGGGGTCGGTCTAGCGAGACATCGCGTGATACTCAGGGTTCGGCTGCATGCCGATCGCCGAGGCCATCCGATTGCTCATATTGAAGAATGCGGTCACGGCAGCGACGTCCCAGAGTTCTCGTTCACTCAGACCCGCCGCCCGCAGGGCCTCGCGTTCGGCCTCACCGACCGCCTCCGGCGAGACGGTAAGTTGCCAGGCGAATTCAAGCATGCGGCGCTGGCGCGTCGTAAGCACTGCGGCGCGGAAGTTCATGACGAGTGCCTCGCCCAGAGACGGATCTCCTGACAGGTGACGCACGGCCTGGCCGTGTGCCGTCAGGCAGTAATGGCACCGATTCGCGGCAGATACGACGACCGCAATCATCTCGCGCTCCAGTTTATCCAGGCCGGACTCACCAAGCATGAGCTCGTTGTAGAACTCCATGAAACAGCGCAGTTTCTGCTCATCAAAGCTGTAGCTTCGCAGCACGTTCGGCACCATGCCAAGTTTCTCTGAGCACTTGGCGAAGTAGGCCTGGATATCCTCAGGCAAGGCGGCATCCTCGGGCACGGGGAGATCGAGTTCATGGATACGCTGGGTTGGATTCATACCGGGCCTCTTATGAGCGTAGACGTTGTAACATCAAGTCTACCGCAGGATTCTGCCGTCGGGCGCAAGCGCGCGTGATCGATAATTGACCAGAAGAAGCCGATGCCAACAGTACTTGTAACCGGGGCGAACAGAGGGCTGGGACTGGAATTCGTTCGCCAGTATCTTGCTGATGGCTGGCAGGTCATTGCCTGTTGCAGGCGGCGTTCAGAACAACTCGATGCCCTGCATCAGGCCAGTGCCGGCGCGCTCGTGATCGATGAGTTTGCCCTGAATGACACGGCAGCGCTCGAGGCGTTCGCCGAACGTCTGGGCGCGCGGCCGGTCGATGTCCTGATCAACAATGCAGGCACCATGGGGCGCGGCAGTTTCGCAACGCAGGGCCTTGAGCCTTTTCGGTTCGGCAGCGCACGGGCAGAAGACTGGGCAGCGGTTTTTCATCTGAATGTATTCGTACCGATGAAGCTGTCCGAGTTGCTGGTTGACAATGTTGCCGCCAGCGAGATGCGCCGGATCGTAACCTTGACGAGCATGCTGGGCTCGATTGCAACGAATACCGTAGGTGGCCTCTACGCCTACCGGGCGAGCAAAGCAGCCGTGAACGCGATGATGCGCTCAATGGCGATTGATCTGGCCGAGCGCGGCATCATCGCCATCCCGCTGCACCCTGGCTGGGTGAGAACGGATCTTGGCGGCCAGAAAGCCCAGCTCGACGCGCGGGCGTCCGTTTCCGGCATGCGCCAGGTCATCGCCACACTGACACCGGCACAGGCCGGTTGCTTCCTGACCTATAGCGGAGAGACGCTGCCATGGTGATGAAACACAGAACGACACGAGGGGTACTGCTGTACCAGGGTCCGGATGGGCAGGAGCGAGGTCGCGAGGTTTTTGCGGTCACGGTGCATGGCGATGGGCGCCGGATTCTGCGCGCCCAGTCCGAGATTGACGAAGGCGAAATCCTGCGTGATGTCGTCTACACCGTGAGTGCGGACTGGCGGCCGATCGAGGCATTTGTGCGCCTGACTGTTCTGGATCGTTTCCAGGGCAGTGGCTGGCTCCTGTTCGATGAAGGCGGCGCGAGTTGCGAAGCGCTCACCCGGGAAGACGGGCGCGTGTCGCAGCGGCTCGACACCGCGACACCGCCGCTATGTTTTGGCAGTCATCCCATCTCCGGAGATGCCTGGATGCTCACGCCCTTCGACATGTCACGGCGCAGCGAGTCGCAGCGCATTGAACCGGCGCTGATGAGCTCGCTTGCCTTCAATGGCGCCACTGGGCCGCGACTGCATCAATTGGGCTATGGTCTGGCGTTTCGCGGTGAAGAGACGCTGGATGTGCCCGCCGGGCGGATCGATACCTGGAAGTTCGAGTTTCTGCTGGCAGGCAGCGAGGTCGATGGACATCCGCCTTACCATGTCTGGGTGAGTGCCGATGGTGACTACATCATCGTCAAGGCCGAGGTTGGGACTACGCGCCATTACACCTAACTGTTGCGAGATTTGACGAAATCCTGATTCTTAAAGTCACGGCCCCGCCGAGCTCAGTCCGGCAGCTTGAAATCTGCACGCAATGCCATGGCGCGACGCACGGCGGGCCGCGCGCCGACGAGTTCGGCCCAGCGCCGTATGTGCTCATAGTCGTCGAGTGCGCCCGGCAGGCGGGCCGCTGAGCTCGCCGCGACCGGATAGCCCAGTGCATCGGCCAGGGTATAGGTGTCGCCGGCGAGGTAGGCATGTCCCGCCAACCTTGCGTCGAGCACCTTTAGCAGCCTGGCAATCTGCTCATTGAAATAGCGGATCGGAAATTCGAGTTTCTCGGGCGCCATGACGTTGAAGATGAACTGGCCGGTGAATGCCGGGCCGAGGTCGGAGGCAATGATGCCGGCCCACTGGTACGCCTCTGCGCGCTGTTGGAGCGTCTCGCCCAGCAGGCTGGCGTGCTTGTCGGCCAGATACAGGGCGATGGCCATCGTACCGTAGACGGTGCTGCCGGTTGCGTGGTCGACAATCGCGGGCACTTTGCCCACCGGATTGACCGCAAGATACTCCTCCGAGAGGTGCTCGCCCTGCATCATATTGACCGGGCGCAAGCTGTATTGCTCACCAGTCTCCTCGACCATGATGGCGGCGCGCTGGCCGTTCGCCGTGGGTACCCAGTACAGATCGATCATTGCGGGTTTGTCCTTTTAGCTATCGATGGCCCGACCGCGCTTGCGCGCTGCGACCGCAATGCCGTCGCCCAGCAGGTTGGCTGTCACGACGGCCAGCACGATTGCGCCCGCTGGCACGAAAAGCATCCATGGCGCGCGAAACAGGAACTGGCGACTTTCCGCGAGCATGTTGCCCCAGGTCGGATCACCCAGCGGGGCACCGATGCCCAGGAAAGACAGTGCGCTCTCTGCAATCAACATGTCGGCGAAATGAAATGCCAGCATGACAAGCAGCGTGGCGCGCAGGCCGGGCAACACGTGGCCGAGGAGAATACGAAAACGGCTCACGCCGAGCATGCGCGCAGCAAGTACGTAGTCGCGCTCCATCAGCGACAACGACTCTGCGTACACCACACGCGCGAACACCGGCCAGGTCAGCAGTCCGAGTGTCAGCACCAGCGGCCAGAAGCCCTGGCCGACGACAGCAATCACACAAATGGCGGCGACGAGGCCGGGAAAGGCAAGCACGAGATCCACGATCTGGCGGATGACCCCGCGCAGACGTCCATGACTTTCGGCTGCCAACAGCCCGAATACCGTACCGATCACAGCTGCAATCAACGTGGCGGTGAGCGCGCACGACAGCGACCAGGCCAGCCCGGCAACGGCCCGCGACCACATGTCGCGACCGAGGTTGTCCGTGCCCAGCCAGTGCGCCTCGCTGCCGGGCGCAGCAAAGCGCACCATCAGGTCACCGTACATCGGATCATGGGTCTGGACGAATTGGCTGAACAGGGTGAGCAACAGCAATGCGCCAGCCATGGCGCCACCCAGCCACAGTTCGAGCGTCCCGCCGAGGCGCAGGCGTGAACGTTGCAGGCGTTTTTCTGCGCTGATGACCATGTCAGGCCGGCGCCTTCTTGAGGCGTGGGTCAAGCACCTGGAATGCCAGGTCAGTGAGCAGGTTGATTACAAAGACCAGCACTGCAATGACGATCGCGATGGCCTGGACGACAGGAAAATCCAGAGTCTGGGTCGATTCGATCAACAGCCAGCCGATCCCGGGCCAGGAGAAGATGATTTCAATCACCACGGTACCCGAGATGAGAAAGGCGAACTGGGTGCCAACAAGCGCAGTGGCGCCAAGCAAGGCATTGGGCAGGGCATAACGCGTCAGCAGTTCGCGCGAACGCACGCCATTGGCGCGCGCGGTACGAATGTAATCCTCGCGCATGGCTTCGGCGACATTGGCTGCAAGTACGCGCGTGAGTTTGGGAATGAGGAATGCGCCCAGCGATATGGTAGGCAGAATCCAGTGCTGAACCGTACCGTAGCCCAGCGATGGCAACCAGCCCAGATTGACCGCGAATATCTGGATGGCAACCAGCCCAACGACGAAGCCGGGCACCCCCTGACCTATGAACACCAGCCAGGCGGTGAAGCGGCGCGACGGTGCATCCGGACGGTAGCCCAGCCATGCGCCCAGCGGGATCGATACGATCAAGGTGAATCCCATGGCCAGGAACGTCAGCAGCAGCGTCGCCGGCAGCATCGACATGACCTTTTCCATGGCTGGCACGCCACTGGCCAGGGACTGGCCGAAATCCAGCATCAGCACGTTGCGAAGATAGACCAGGAACTGCTGCCAGACGGGCTTGTCCAGGCCGTACTGCACACGCAGCGCGTCGATCTGCTCCAGCGTCGCATCCGGTCCGGCCATGACGATGGCCGGATCCCCCGCCAGCCGCAACATGAAGAACAGCACCAGCGTCAGGCCGAAAAGCAGGATCGCCAGATCGCGAAGGCGCTTTACGATGGTGGAGGTCATCGTCGAGGATCAGCCCCTGCCGAAGCTGCCGACAGGTATGTCGGTCAGAGGAATCGTCGTCGTCTTGGCCTCGGTAAAGAAGTGCAGGCTGTCATTCATGCCATCGCGCCCTATGCCCGATTCCTTGAAGCCACCGAAGGGCGCGCGCAGCTCACGCATCATCGGCGTGTTCACCCAGACGGTTCCGGCGCGGATGTCGCGGCTGCAACGCATGACCGTCGGCAGATCATCGGACCAGACGTAGGCGACCAGCCCGAAGTTCGAATCGTTGGCGATGCTGATGGCCTCGTCCGTGGTGTCGAAGCTCAGGAAGGTGGCGAAAGGTCCGAAGATTTCCTCCTGGGCTACGCGGCTGCGATTGCTCGGTGCATGCACCGCCGTAGGCAGGACATACAGCCCACGATCGAAGCCGGGTGCCCGCTCGCCGCCCACCAGCACCCTGGCCCCGTCTGCACGCGCGATCTCGGCATAGGAGAGGACCCGTTCCATGTGCCCGCGATAACACAGGGGGCCGATCTCGGTGGCCGAATCGAACGGGTCGCCAACGCGGATATTGCGAGCGCGCTCGGCGAAACGCTGCATGAACTCCTCGGCAATGGTTTTCTGCACAAGAATGCGTGAACCTGCCAGGCATTGCTGACCGTTGTTGGCAAAAATGCCCGTCAGCGCGCCATCGAGTGCGCGCTCAAGATCAGCGCTGGCAAATATGATGTTTGCCGATTTTCCGCCGAGCTCCAGGATGGCCGGCTTGAGTGCCTTGCCCGCCGCAGACATGATCGCCTTCCCGGTTTCCGTACCCCCGGTGAATCCGACCATGTCGATCTCGGGGTGAGATACGAGGCTTGTGCCGGTGACCGCGCCACGACCATTCACCAGGTTCACAACCCCAGGCGGAAGACCCGCCTCGTGCATCAGTTCCACCATGCGATAGATCGACAGCGGCGTGTACTCCGATGGCTTGAGCACGCAGGTATTGCCGAATGCGATACACGTGACCACTCGCATCGAGGCAAGCGCCAACGGCGCATTCCAGGGGGCGATCATCGCGCCGACGCCTTTCGGCTGGCGGGTGACGTAGGTCAGGTAGCGACTGTCCTGAGTATAGGTTTCGCCCGAGACGGTGCTGATAACCTCTGCGAAGAACTCGAAGTTCTTGGCCATGCGCTCGATATGGCGTTCGATGTTCGCCAGAGTGAGGCCGGTGTTCATGGTCTCCAGGTAGCCAAGCTCGGCGCTGTTGGCACGCAGAATGTCGCGAATGCCATACAACACATCTTTGCGCTGGTCGACGTCCATCCGCGGCCACGGGCCGTGTTCGAAAGCATCGCGGGCGGAGCGCACGGCTGCGTCGACCTGCGCCGCGTCTGCTTCACGCAAGTGGCTGATGGTCTCTTCGGTCGCCGGGTTGATTACCGGAATGTCGTATCCCGCCTCACACAGGGCCGCTTGCCCGTGGATGAAGCTCGGAATGCGCGCGGGGATGGCAAATTCTGGGCGCGACGTGCCAGCAGCGTCAGCTGTCTTCAATGAGAATTCTCCTGATCCGAGCGTGTTGGGCTGCCGCTTGCGCGCGCCCGCTCGCAGCCAGGATTCGGCTGCCAGGATCACGCAAGGACAGGGAGTCTGAGGTTTGGGCGATTATATCTTTTGCTTTCCAGCTATGTATACAATCCGCCGGAATTCTTCGTGCCGCCAGCAACCACGCGGGCACGGCAGCTTACGACAGGAACCGGGAGGGCGGACAGAGCCATGGGTCAACCTCCAGCGATGCAACGGATGTTGCTGCGGCTGCAGGCGGCAGAACGTGGCATTACGTTCTTTGCGTTCTGCGTCATGATCGCAATCGTATTCGCGGACGTTGCGGTGCGCGAGGTGACGGGCAGCGGGCTGCACTGGGCCCGCCAGATCGGCGTGTACGCCAATATCTTCGTGGTCATGCTGGGTTTCGGCCTGGCCTCCGCCGAAGCCGCTCACCTGCGGCCACGCTTTGCGGACAGCTGGGTCCCCAAGCGTCTGGAGCGCTTCATGCCGCATGTGCAGGAGGGCCTGATGAGCCTGTTCTGCATTGCGGTCGCCGTAGTTGCAGTCATTGTCGTGATGGAGACCTTTGAACTCCAGGAACGCTCGGTGGTGCTGCGGCTGCTGGTCTGGCCGGTGCAGGCGGTGATTCCGCTGGCTTTTCTCATTGCCGCGTTCCGGCATGGCTGCTATGCGATCTGGCCAGCCCTTGCCCCTCAGCCCCCCTCGAAGATCGAGGCTGCAGCCGCCGCGGTCGCAACCCCTGCCACGCCCATTGACGCGGTCGAGTCCCGACCCGACGACAAGGACGTTCGCTGATGGAAGTCGTCGGCCTCATCGCAATGGTATTGGCGCTGTTCGTCCTGCGTCAGAACCTTGTCGTCGTGCTGGGCATGACGGCCGCCTACGCCTATCTGGTCTGGGGTGACGGGGCGGTCGCCAATATCATCATCGATGCCTGGGATGCCCTGAATCGCGAAGTGCTGCTGTCGATTCCGCTGTATATCCTGGCCGGCAGCATCATGTCGCGAGGGACCATGGCGCAGCGCCTGATTCGGCTGATGCGCGCCCTGACCGCGCCGATCCCGGGAGGACTGGCGATTGCCACGGTCCTGTCATGCGCGGTCTTTGCGGCCATCTCAGGCTCCTCGGTGGTCACGCTGCTGGCCGTGGGCTCGGTGATGTATCCGGCGCTGCTGCAGGCCGGCTACTCAAAGTCCTTTGCGCTGGGTTCGCTGTGTGCGGCGGGAACACTGGGCATCATCGTGCCGCCGAGCATTCCACTGATTCTCTACGGCGTCATGACCCAGACCTCCATCGCGGACCTGTTCATCGCCGGCATTGGTCCCGCACTGTTGCTGGTACTGTTGATGAGCGCGTATGCGATCACCCGCAACTGGCGGTTGCGAACCGGCAGCTGGAGCCTGCGCGAGATCTGGCTGTCACTGCGTCATGGCATCTGGGCCCTGTTCATGCCCGTGCTCATTCTTGGCGGTATCTACAGCGGCTACTTCACAGCAACCGAGTCGGCGGCGGTCGCAGTGGTCTACGCGATCTTCGTCGAGCTGGCGATTCACCGGGAACTGGGCCTGCGTGGCATGTATGACACGTTTGCAGAGACCACCAAACTGCTGGGCGCGCTGTTTCCGGTGCTGATGTTCGCATTGGCGCTGAATGTCTTCCTGACCTACGAACAGGTCCCGGAGATGCTTGTTCGCTGGTTGAATACGATCATCACCGACAGGGCCAGTTTCCTCATAGTCATGAACATTTTCCTGCTGATCATCGGCTGCGTGATGGATATCGGCTCTGCGATCCTGATTCTCTCGCCGATCCTGCAGCCGATCGCCGAGGCACAGGGCATCGATCCGGTGCATTTCGGCATCATCATGATCGTGAATCTCGAAATCGGTTACCTGACGCCGCCGCTCGGGCTGAACATCATCGTCGCGATGAGCGCGTTTCGCGAGGAGTTCTGGACCATCTGCAGGGCGGTGCTGCCGTTTCTTGTATTGATGGTCATTGGCCTGATCGTGGTAACGTTCTGGCCTGATCTGTCTTTGTATCTGGTGCGGCGCTAGGGTTGCATTCTGTCGCGCGCGCCATCCACACCATCGAGGAGTAACAACATGAGCATAAAAACCGGAGATCGCATGCCCGAGGGCAAGTTCGGCGTCATGGGTGCAAATGGCCCGGAGAGCATTACCACCGATTCGCTGTTCAAGGGGCGCCGGGTGGTGCTGTTTTCGGTGCCCGGCGCGTTTACCCCGACCTGTTCGGCCAAGCACCTGCCGGGCTTTGTCGAGCATGCTGACGCTCTGAAATCGAAGGGTGTCGATACGATCGCCTGTATTGCCGTCAACGACACTTTCGTCATGGATGCCTGGGGTAAAAGCGCTGCCTGTGGCGACAAGGTCATGATGCTCGCGGACGGCAATGCCGAGTACACCAAAAAGCTCGGACTGGAACTCGACGCCAGCGGTTTCGGTATGGGTACGAGGGGGCAGCGCTTTTCGCTGATCGTCAACGATGGTGTCGTCGAGCAGGTCAATATCGAAGGTCCGGGCGAGTTCAAGGTCAGCTCCGCCGAACACGCACTGAGCCAGCTCTAGAGTCGAGGACGCGCCGATGGATCCGCAATGGCTGGTGCTCGCCCACCTGCTCCTGTTCGTGTACTGGCTGGGTGGCGACCTGGGCGTGTTCTACTCAAGTCGTTTCGTCACCAATCCGGCGCTTGGCACCGAGGCACGCGCGACCGCCGCGCATATCATGCTGGCGGTGGATCTGGCGCCGAGGATCTGCATGATCCTGATCCTGCCGGTCGGTCTGACCCTGGCGGCGATGACCTGGGGTCTGGATCTGTCGGGCCTGCTACTGACGCTGATATGGCTGGGTTGCCTGGTGTGGCTGGTGCTGGCTGTGTCCATTTACCTGCGTGAGGGCTCGGCCCTGGCGCACCTGCTTGCGCGCATCGACCAGGCAATCCGCTGGTTCGTCATCGTCGTTGTCGGCGGCGTGGCGCTCTGGTCGCTGGTGGCCGATGGCCCCCTGGCGGGGCAGTTCTGGCTTGCCGCGAAGATGCTGATCTTCGCGCTGCTGGTGATCTGCGGGCTGGGCATCCGTGCGGTGCTCAAGCCCTTCGGCCCGGCGTTCGGAAAACTCATGCGCGAGGGTTCTTCACCCGACGTGGAGGCCGATCTCGGGCGTTCCGTGGCGCGCGCCCGGCCCTTCGTGCTGGCCATCTGGGCAGGCCTCGTGCTGGCCGCAGGCCTCGGAGTGTTCAAGCCGCTGCTGGCCTAGCGTCACGGACCACAGCGGCCGCGCCGGCCGAGCCGGCGCGAACATCCCGACCTTTCAGGGTGCGGTCTCCTCCTGGGCACCCCACGGGGCCGGCTCGCTGCCGGGGCGATGCAGCCCGGTCATGACCAGGGCCGGGATGGTCAGCAGCGTTGCCACACTCATCAGCACCAGCGGCACCAGTGCCTGGCCGCCATACAGCAGGCCGGCCAGCATCGCGAATCCGGCGCCCAGGAGCAGTCCGATGCTGCTTGACAGTCCGGCCGCGGTGCCGGCCAGCGCCGGTTGATCACCCACGGCTCCGGCAAGACCCTGGGGTCCGATGATGCCATTGCAGGCCATCAGGACGCCCAGAGGCAGCAGCAGGGACCACAGCGTCACGCCCTGGGTCGCAATCATGATCGGCAGCACGAGGGCCACCGCACTGGCCACGATGATGCCGCCGCGCAGCGTGCGGCCAATGCCCAGGCGCCTGATCATCAGGCCGCCCAGCGCCGCGCCAGCGATATAGGTGATCGACAGGAGGCCCCATATCAGTCCGAAGGATTCGGGGCCCAGTGCAAGATCGCGTTCGAAGATGGCCGCACCGGTGGCCAGAAACGCAAAGAACGCACCATTGCAGAATCCGAAGATCAGCGTGTAGCCGATGAACGCCCGGTGCCGGAACAGCCGCGCGTAGCCGTGCATCATGTCGATCAGCGCAAAGCGCGCGGGCGGCGGGCCACGACGCGTCTCGGGCATCCGTAACAGCACCCACAGCAGCACCAGCACGCCCATCAGCGCACTGAGCAGAAAGATCGACTGCCAACCGAACCTGGCGCCCAGGCCGCCACCGACCATGGGTGCAATCACCGGCGAGACACCCATGACCGCACTGATCCAGGCCATCGCTTCGCCACCGTCACGCCCCTCACGGGTATCTCGGACCACCGCGCGGGCGGCGACCGTGCCGACACTGACGCCCAACGCCTGAACAAAGCGTCCGAGCAGCAGCAGCCAGATGCCGGGGGCGAATGCGCAGACCAGGCTTGCGAGCACGAACACGCCGAAGCCGCCGACCAGCACCGGTCGCCGGCCGAAGCGATCACACAGCAGGCCGTGCACGGGCTGGGCGACGGTGAGTCCGATCAGATAGCTCGAAACGAGCAGCGCCGCCATCGTCTCCGTGGTGTCGAGGTCGCGCGCCAGCAGCGCCAGAACCGGCACCAGCACGGCCATGCCGAACGGCGACAGGCCACTGGCGAGCCCCAGAAGCAGCAGGGAAGGCGCAGGCCGCCGCATAAGGGTGAGAAGGGCGCGGCAGGAAGTGCAGCACGCCCGGCGCCCGGCACGGCAGCCGGGCACCGGGGTGTGCGACCGTCAGCCCAGCGCCGCCTCCAGCTCGGGAATGATCTGGAACAGATCTCCCACCAGCCCGATATCGGCCACCTCGAAAATCGGCGCCTCACCATCCTTGTTGATGGCAACGATCGTGCCGGCATCCTTGATGCCGGTGAGATGCTGGATGGCACCGGATATGCCTATGGCAATATACAGTTCGGGTGCGATGATCTTGCCGGTCTGGCCGACCTGCAGCTCATTGGGCACATAGCCTGCATCCACGGCAGCACGGCTGGCACCCACCGCGGCCCCGATCTTGTCGGCCAGCCCGAAGATCAGTTCGAACTTCTCGGCACTGCCAAGTGCACGCCCGCCCGAGACGACGCGCGCAGCACTCTGGAGATCGGGTCGATCGCTGGAGCCGCCGCGCAACTCGCCGAAGCGGGTATGGTCCGGCAGCTGGGCATCGACGCTGAGCGCCTCGACCTTGGCCGATCCGCCCTCGGCTGCGGCCTGGTATGAGGCGACACGCACCGTGGCCACCAGGGTCCGGTCCGACGGTGCCTCTACGGTGATGACCGCATTGCCCGCGTAAATAGGCCTGCGAAACTCATGGCTGCCGCGGACCTCCATGATGTCGGAGAGCTGACCGACACCAAGCAGGGCCGCGACCCGCGGCATCAGGTCCTTGCCAAAGGTCGTCGAGGGACCCAGCACGTGCGTGTAGTCGGCCGCAAGGCGGGCCACCTGCGGCGCCAGTACGGCGGCCAATGGATGTTCGTTGGCCGCGTTGTCGATCTGCAGCACCCGATTCACACCCGTGAGCGCGGCAGCCTGCTTGGCCACCGCCTCGCCGCTGGCGGCGAATACCGCGATATCAACGCTGTCGGCCTTGAAGTCCAGTGCACAACTCAGCGTCTTGGCCGTCGCCGGGTTGAGCGACGTGCCGTCATGTTCGGCAATGATCAGTATCTTGCTCATCAAACCAGCCCCTTGTCCTTGAGTGCCTTTACCAGGCCAGCGACATCCTCGACCATGATGCCTTTCTGACGCTGCTCCGGCGGCGCGTAGTTCGTGATCTTGAACTGCGCATCCGTGCCGACGCCAAGATCCGCCAATGGCACGGTGTCCAGGGGCTTTTTCTTGGCCTTCATGATGTCGGGCAGCTTCACATAGCGCGGTTCGTTCAACCTGAGGTCGGTCGTGACCACGGCAGGCAGGTCGACCTCGATGACTTCCAGGCCGGCATCAACCTCGCGAGTCACCGTGGCCTTGCCATCGGTCAGCTCCAGTTTCGAGGCAAAGGTGGCCTGCGGGCGATCCCATAGCGCGGCCAGCATCTGGCCTGTCTGGCTGTTGTCATCGTCGATCGCCTGCTTGCCCAGGATGACCAGCTCCGGCGATTCCCGCTCGATGAGTTTCAGCAGAACCTGTGCGGCAGCGAGCGGTTCCAGCCGATCGCCCGTCTCGACCAGGATGGCCCGATCCGCGCCCATGGCCAGTCCGGTGCGCAGCTGCTGCTGACAGTCGCTGGCGCCAATCGACACGACGATGACCTCTTCGGCCTCGCCTCGCTCCCTGATGCGCAAGGCTTCCTCGAGCGCGATTTCGTCGAAGGGGTTGATGCTCATCTTCACCCCGTCGGTCACCACACCCGAGCCGTCGGGCTTGACGCGTACACGGACGTTGTAGTCCACGACCCGCTTGACCGCGACCATGATTTTCTGCATGGGGTCCTCTCCTGCTGAAAGTATAGGTTTGTGCTGCCCCGCGGGCGCTTGCTTCCTTAGGCCCCGCGTAACCGGTGGATTGTACCGTTCAATCACTCTCACTGCAGCCGTTGTCCGTAGCAGCCCCCTCATGGTGGTAAAATCGGCAATCGCGTATAGCCACTGCCAGAGCCCGAACGGAGCACTGATGACCCAGATTCTGACCACCCTGATCGACGCTGACGAGCTGGCAAGGCGCCTGGAGATCGGCGGACTGCGGGTGATTGATTGCCGCTTCCAGTTGACCGATCCGACCGCCGGCAGAGCGGCCTATCTGCGTGGCCATATTCCGACCGCCGTATATGCCGATCTGGAGGCGGATCTGTCCGCGCCGGTCAGTCCGGACAGCGGACGTCATCCCCTGCCGGATCGCCACGAGTTCGAGGCCACGCTCGGCATGCTTGGCGTCTCCAGCAGCCAGCAGGTGGTGGTCTACGACGATGCCGGCGGCGCGTATGCTGCGCGCCTGTGGTGGCTGTTGCGCTGGATGGGCCATGGTGCCGTGGCGGTGCTGAATGGCGGGCTGCAGGCCTGGCTGGCAGGGGGGCGGAGCCTTGAAGCCGGCGAGGTCACGGCCCAGAGAGTGCGTTTTCTCCAGGGTACGCCGCTGGCCCATGCCGTCGAGGCCGAGGATATTCTCCAGTCGCGCGTGGCACGCCTGCTCGATGCGCGGGGCGCGGAGAGATTCGCCGGCGACGTCGAGCCGATCGATACGCGCGCCGGACACGTCCCTGGCGCGGTCAACCATCCGTTCACGCTGAGCCTGGACGGCGGCGGACGCTTTCTCGGGCGCGACGCGTTGCGGGCCGGACTCAACACGAGCCTCGGTGAGGTTGCCAGTGGCAAGGCTGCCGCCATGTGCGGATCGGGCGTGACGGCCTGTCACCTGCTGCTTGCCATGGAGGTTGCCGGACTCGGCGGTGCCGCCCTGTATCCGGGCTCATGGAGCGAATGGATCCGCGATCCATCCAGGCCGGTGGTGACGGGTGCCGCGGACCCTCGCAGCGCCGTGACGTGAATCCTGCGGCCGGGTTTGCCTGCGTGATCCTGGCCGGAATGCTTGCCGGCTGCGGCACGACCTCGGGCACGGCAGATGCACGCGGAGCAGCTGGCACCCTGGCCAGTGCGGCGGTTCACCACGACTGCGTGAGGATCTCCCGGGTCAGGCGCTTCGAGCGCCTCGATGATTCCAACCTGCTGCTGTTCGCACCCGATCGTCAAAACGCCTACCACGTGCAAACAGTCATGGGCTGTCCGGATATCGGCCGTGCCGGATTCCTGTCAATCGACGGAGCGCAGGGCAGCCTGTGCGGCTATCCGGGCGAGGTCCTGCGAACGGGTATCCGCACGGGATTTCCAGGCGATGCCCGGAGCGAGCGCCCTTGCCAGGTACGCAGCGTTCGCCGGCTTGACTTCTCCGGATTGCAGGACCTGCTCGTCGAGCACGGTTTGGGCGAGCAGGGCGAGCCGGCCGCGGGCGAAACCGAGCAACAGGTGCCCTGAGGCGAGCTTTGTCCGCCCCGTACCATCGGGGATCTACGTAACTCGCAGATGTCGACGGGTAGGCGCGGTTGTGGCTGCCACTGAGCGCACGCCGGGGAGCGCGATACGCGAAGTCCGACCAGTGGCCGCGTTATGATCAGCGCTGTCATCAGCGCCCCACGGCTGGTGTGTCTGTTTAGCTGCTGGAGATAGCCTGATCATGTCTGCCGTTGCCCCGCAAACCGCCACCGTGGCGACCGTGCTTGAGCGCCTCGAGGCCATTCTGGGGGCAGATCACCTGCTGACCGGAGACTCCGAGCGCGCGTTTTTCTCACAGGACGTTTATCGTGCAGGCAAGCTGGTCATGGGCGTGGCCCAGCCGGCTGACGTCGTGCAACTGCGTGAGGTGCTGCGCACTGCGACCACGGCAGGTGTCGCCGTCATCGCCCGTGGCGGCGGCATGTCGTATACGGACGCCTATCTGCCGGTGGGCAGCCCGACGCTGATGGTCGATACCCGGCGACTGAACAGGATCGTCGAGATCAACGCCCAGGCGCGCTACGTCGTGGTGGAATGTGGCATCACCTGGAGTGAGCTGCACACAGCCCTGGCTCCCCTGGGCCTCAGCACGCCCTACTGGGGACCGCTTTCGGGACTACGGGCCACCATTGGCGGGGCATTGTCCCAGGGCAGCATCTTCCTGGGTTCGGGGCAATACGGCTCCGTCGCAGACAGCGTGCTGGCAATGGAGGTTGTTGCAGCCGATGGCCAGCTCGTGCGCACCGGCAGCTGGGCGGGCGAGCACGCCGAGCCGTTCTTTCGCCATCACGGACCGGATATGACCGGCCTGTTCACGGGCGACTGTGGTGCACTGGGGTTCAAGGCCCGCGCAGTGTTGCGCCTGGTCAGCCGTCAGCCAGAGTCACGCTATATCTCCTATGCCTTCGATGATCACGAGACGCTGACCCGTGCCATGGGCGAGGTGGCGCGCGCCGAGGTTGTCTCCGAGTGCTTTGCGTTCGACCCGTTCCTGCAGGGACTGCGCATGCAGCGGGGTCGACTGCGCGATGACATGAAATCGCTGGGCAATGTCGTCAAGGCCGCAGGCGGCGGCATCAAGGGCCTCAAGGAGGGCGCGAAGCTGGCGCTGGCGGGCCGTGGCTTCCTCGAGGACGTACCGTTTTCACTGCATCTGTCAATGGACGGGCGAGATGTCGCTGACGCTGATTCGCGGGCGGCTGCAGTGCGTCGGGCGGTGGGATCACATGGACGCGAAATCGAGAACAGCGTGCCGAAAGTCATGCGTGCCACACCGTTCGCGGAAGTCAACAGCATGCTGGGTCCCGACGGCCAGCGCTGGGCACCCGTGCATGGCATTCTGCCCCTGACGCAGGCGGCTGAAGCCTTTGCCAGCACCGAGGCGTTGTTTGCGCGGCGCCGCGAGACTGACGAGCGCCATGGCATCGATCACGGCTACCTGATGTGCACGATCTCCAATCATGGATTTCTGCTCGAGCCCTGCCTGTATTGGCGCGATGCCCGACAGCAGTTCCACGAGACCGTGCTTGACGACGCCTACCTGGCGCGACTCAAGGCCTGGCCGGAAAATCTCGCTGCCCGCGAGGCGGTGGAGGAACTTCGCATTGAACTGGCCGATCACTTCCATGCGCTGGGAGCGACGGCATTTCAGCTCGGCAAGTTCTACCCCTACAGCCGTAATCGCGATGCCGGCCAATGGGCGCTTCTGTGCTCGCTCAAGGCAGCCATGGATCCGGCCGGCCTGCTCAATCCGGGCGCGCTCGGCCTGGGGGGCTGAGTACGACCAGTGTGCAAGCCGGCTGCTGGCGGGGCCGGTCGGCGTTACCAGTTCCGGCCACCGACCCAGCTGCCCGCGGCGGGTGAGAACACCTCGATCCGAATGTTCCCCCAGACGCCGGCGGCATGGTAGGGATCTGCCTCCATGAATCGCCGGGCATCGGCCTCACTGGGAAGATCGACAACCAGCAGGCTGCCGATCACTTCACCGTGACCGTCCTTCAACGGACCAGCGAGCTTGAGGGCGTCACCGGTCGCCAGCACCTGCTCGATATGCGCAAGATGGGCCTGCAGATGCTGCTGACGCAGCGGGCCGGCTTGAGGTGTATCCTCGCCGAGGATCGCGTAGTACATAGGCTTGACTCCGGACTGATGAAATCGCTGTTTGACACTCCCGGGGTCGCATTCTACAGTCATGCGGCGGCAATCGCCGCGGCTCACTCACCTTCGCGCCAAGAGGGCAGCAATCCATGCCGCATATCATCGTCCTGTTCAATCTGAAACCTGATGCCGATCCGAAGGCCTACGAAAACTGGGCACGCTCGACCGACCTTCCAACGGTGCGCAAGCTGTCTTCGATAGGCAGCTTCGATGCGCTGCGGACCACGTCAATGCTCGGCAGCCAGGACAGCCCGCCGTACCAGTACATCGAAGTGATCAAGGTCAAGGACATGGCTGCTTTTGGTGACGAAGTCAGCACCGAGACCATGCGTAAAGTCGCATCAGAGTTCCGTGGTTTCGCCGACGCTCCGCAGTTCATCGTGTGCGAGAGTCTCGACTGACAGGGCGGACCCTCAAAATGGTACAGAACATCAAACAGGTGGGCGAGCAGCGCTTTCGCGAAACCTTCGGTCGCTATTTCGAAGACTTTGAAGTCGGCGACACCTATGAGCATCGCCCCGGCCGGACCATTACCGAGACCGAGAACACATGGTTCACGCTGCTGACGATGAATACCCATCCTCTGCATTTCGACGTCGAGTATGCCAAGGCCAGCGAATTCGGCCGTCCGCTGATTGCAAGTCCCTTCACATTGGCAGTGCTGGTCGGCATGAGCGTCAGCGACGTCAGCCAGAAGGCCATCGCAAATCTGGGCTGGACCGACATCAACATGACTCACCCGGTGTTTGCCGGCGACACGCTTTACGCGGAGTCCGAGGTGCTTGGCAAACGCGAGTCGCGTTCACGACCGGGGGCGGGGCTGGTGACAGTGCGCACGCTTGGCCGTAACCAGGATGGCGACACAGTCTGCACTTTCGAACGCACTATCCTGGTGGCACGGCGCGGTCATGGCGTCGAAGACAAGATCAATTACTGACCAGGTATCAAGTTCAATCAACGGGAGTCGACGTGAGCGACCAAGAGAGCATAATCCAGCGTGATCACAGCTTCGTACGAGGCACGATCCGCTACAGCAGCAACAAGCCTGAGCGCAAAGGCCAGGAGCGCGGGCGCGAGTATTTTCTGATCAGCACCCACAGTGATGGTCGTCGCACCGCCAGCGCGCACTGCGAGATTGACGATCGCCCCTGCGTCATGCGCGACATCGTCTACGGGCTGGATGCCGACTGGATGCCGACTGACTGCTCCGTACGCCTGAGTGTCGGCGATCGTTTCATGGGCTCGGCCTGGTTTCGCTTTGCGCGCGACCATGCGGAATGCGAGGCCTGGACGGCATATGAGGGCAGGGTGCACCAGCGGATGGACATTACCAAACCGCTGGTCACCTTTCAGAATCACGCGATTGCCTGCGATGCATGGCATTTCCGCCTGTATGACCGCAGCAAAGGACCAGGTGTGCAGGGCATCGAACAGGTGTTGCTGTCCTCCCCAGATCATCGCGGCGCCAGCGGACCGATGCTTTTCTCCATCGGGATGGGAATGGAGTACGTTGGTGAGGAAGTGCTTGAAGTCGAGGCCGGTCGCTTCGATGCACTGCATTTTCGCTTCGTCTCCGCACCAGGCCTGCCCCAGGAGCATCCCCCTTACGATGTATGGTGCACGAATGATGATCAGTTCCTGTTCCTGAAAGCTCAGGCAGGCGGTTACATGCAGACGGTCTACGAGACCGTGGAATTGCACTACGGTCCCTGAGCGGACCCGGGTTGACGCAGGAGCAGGACACAATGGCAGATCTCAAGGGCAAAGTAGCACTGTGCACCGGCGCCGGACGGCGTCTGGGCCTTGGCGAGGCGATTCTCAAGCGTCTGGCAGCAGACGGTGCGCGGGTCGTAATTACCGACCTCGGCAGCCCAAAACAGCACATGGGCACGGAGCACATCGGCACGACCGACGAAATGGAGCAGATCGCCGAGGACATTCGCCGCAGCGGCGGCGAGGCGATCACCGTGGCGCTCGACGTGCGCGATGAGGCGCAGGTGGAAGCGGCGATCCAGCGCAGCGTCGAGGCCTTCGGTGCACTCGACATCCTCATCAACAATGCCGGTATCGGCTACCTGATCCACCCGATCACGGAGATGCCCATCGAAGAGTGGACCGCCGTGCTCGAGGTCAATCTGATGGGCGCGTTTCTGTGCACGAAGCACGCGGCGCGGCAGATGATCCGTCAGGGCAACGGCGGGCGTATCATCAATATCGCCAGCCAGGCGGCCAAGTCGGGCCATCCGCACATGAGTGCCTATGTGGCCTCCAAGCACGGCATGGTCGGCCTAACGCGCACCTCAGCCGTGGAACTCGGCGAACATGGCATCACCGTCAACGCCATCTGCCCGAACCATGTGACCACCGGGCTGGGTTCGGTGCAGAACGAGTACTTCGCGAAGTACAAAGGCCTGACCGTCGATGAATACCTGGCGCAGATGCGCCGGAGCATCCCCATGCGCCGGGTTGGCCAGGGCAGCGATACCGCCAATGCAGTGGCCTTCCTGTGTTCGGAAGACGCAAGCTACATCACCGGCGAGGCGATGAACGTCAGCGGTGGTGTGGAAATGCATTAGGCCGCACGCAAGTGCGCGGCGGCGTGCAGTGCACCGATGAGTGCCAGCGCCGCCGGGCCAGGCGGGGTGGTGCGACGGTAATACAGCGAGATCGGCCGCAACCAGCGAAAGCCGGGAACCTCGAGTGTCACCAGCAGGCCGCTTTCAAGTTCGCGGGCCACAAGGTCCGTCGGCAGGATGCACAGGCAGTCTCCGGCAAGCAGCATCTCGCGCGTGAACTCCAGCGAATCGGTCTCCATGGCGGCTGCGGGCAACTGCAGACCGAGCGTACTGAAGCTATCGGTAAAGGCCTGTTCGACCACGCCCAGGTTTCTGCCGCGAACCCAGCGCTGGGATTGCAGATCCGAGGCACGCACTGCTCGCCGGGCAAGCGGATGTGAGCCCGCCGCGATGATGCGGTAGTCCTCATGGCAGAGGACCTCGCGAACGACATTCTCCATCTCGGTGTCCTGGGTTTCGACACTGACGCACAGGTCCACATCGCCGCCGACCAGCGCCTGCAGCAGCGAGCCGTGGATGCCTGTGCTGACCGTCAGCGTGACCTCCGGGAAGCGTGTCTTCAGGGTGCCTACGGCATCGGCCAGCAGCAGGCCCGCCGCAGTCGGACTTGCACCGATGCGAACGTGACCGTGCTGCACACCGAGCATCTCGTTGAGGCGCTCACCGAAACCGCGCAGTTCGACATCCACATTTCGGGCAGGACCCAGCAGGAGTTGACCGAACACCGTCGGGGTCGCCGTGCGGGGATTACGGTCGAGCAGCCGGACCCCGAGCGAGTCCTCCAGGGCCTGGATCCCCTTGGAGAGGGCCTGCTGCGTGCGCCCGAGTTCCTCGGCGGCACGTGAAAAGCTGCCGTGCTCGACGACGGCCAGAAAGTAGCGCAGTTGGCGCAGTTGCATATCCGAATCCTAACAGCCTGTATTGCAAGAGGCACAACTTTTGGTTGTCGAACGGCGGATTTTTCGTTGGTGGTCACACGCTGCGCTGTCCTACGCTGAGCCGTGTTTTACAGGCTCCGGAGATATGTCACATGGCCAGCCCCGCATCCATCCAGCACTGGGACGTCGATACCGAACTGCTGATCGCCGGTTACGGTCTGGCCGGCGCCTGTGCTGCCATCGAGGCGCATGATCTTGCGCCCGATGCGCGCGTGCTCATCGTCGAAAAGGCACCAGAGGCGCATGCCGGAGGCAATTCCCGGGTGGCGGGTCAATCCCTGCTGATCTCCCATAACGCCGAGGCGCTCAAGCACTACCAGCGTGCGATGAGCCGCAGCAATCCACTGCCTGAGGATCTGCTCGACTGGTGGAGCACGGAGATGGTCGCCCTCGAGCCGTGGATCCGTGCGCGCGCCGCGGAGGCCGGCGCGCAGTTCATCCAGGGGACCGGATTCAGTGAGCGCGACGCGGTCCTGGAGTTCCCGGAATTCGGGGCGCGCGACGCTGTTGCCTTTACCGCAACGATTCTGCCGATTCCCAGTGGTGTGTGGCTGGCCTTCGATGCCAACGTCGCCCGACGGCCGCGTATTCAGCGCTGGTTCGAAAGCCCCATCGTGGATCTGGTGCAGGATCCCGATACCCTGGCAGTGCTTGGTGCCATCGTATTGCGCGAGGGGCGGCGCTGTGCGGTGAGGGCCCATCGCGGCGTGGTACTTGCGACCGGCGGCTTCGAAGCCAACCTGGACATGCAGCGCAATTACTGCGGCTATGCCGAGGCGTGGCCGCTGGGTACACCGCACAACACCGGCGATGGCATTGGCCTGGCGCAAAGGGCCGGCGCATCCCTGTGGCATATGCGCAATGCCGGCCAGTCCGGTGGCATCTGGCCAGGCATCAAGGTCCCGGAATTCGACACGGCATTCCTGCGCACGTTCTTCTGGCAGAGTTTCAGCTGGCTGGAAATCGCCGCCGACAACCAGCGCTTCTACAACGAGACCGCAGAGCTCCAGCTGACGCATTACAAGGAGAAACTCTACGGTCACTGGGTCGATACTCCGCATCATCGGGCAGGCCCGGTGCATATGCTTTTTGATGAACTTACACGCCGCCACAACCGGCTCATCACCACAGTCATGAGCTGGAACCCGGTGGTACTGAATTATGAGTGGAGCGAGGACAACCAGGTGGAGATCGAGCGCGGCTGGATTCTTCGCGCAGACAGCATCGAGGCCCTGGCGGAACTGATGGAGCGTGACCCGGTCGCAGTCGCACACAGCGTCAGCGAATACAACCAGGCCTGTGCGAGCGGCGAAGACCGGCGCTTCGGCCGCAGGCCTGACACACTGATGCCGCTGGCCGAACCGCCTTACTATGCAGTGCGCATGGCTCCGGCGATCGTATGCACCAGTGGCGGAGCGCGCCGCAATCAGTATTCGCAGGTCCTCGACCAGGCGCTGCGTCCGATTCCCGGGCTATACGAGGCTGGCGAACTCGGATCGATGATCTCGGATCTCTACCAGAACGGCTCTTACCTCACCGAGGCGATGATCTCGGGTCGCGCAGCAGCACGTCATGCACTGCGCTGATCTGCAACGAATCCCCACGAGTGCCTCGCAATGAAAGTCACGACTCCGGCAATGAAACTCGACGTGCGTATCGACCGAGTCGTTACGCGGGATAATCTCATCGTGCTCGAGGGCGTGGCTGGCATGCTGCCATGCGAGACTTCGCTCACCCCGGGCGAGGTTCGCGGCTTGCTCGTCAAGGTGTTGCGCCCGGCGGTACTCTGGCTGGCACTGACCGGACGCAAAGGCCCTTCCGGGATGGTTTGACCCCATGGCTGCGATGCGTGTAGTTTGCGCCCGGATGTACGGTGGGCGCTGGGCGCCCGGAGGCCATCATGCGCATTTCCAGGATCCTGCCATGGCTGCTGATTGCCTGTCTTGGCGCATGTGGCGGACCTGCCGGGGAGTCTGAGCCAGCGGGCGTTGCCGTCGGCGGCACGGAGGTCGCCGGCTCGCCGGGGTCGGAGAGCTGGCAGGCGTTCGAAACATACATCGCCGAGTCAGAGCAGGATATTGCGCTGCGTATGCTGATTCGCGGCCAGCTGGGTTCGGAGGAACAGCTGCTCTCCGGCTTGCGCAGGGGCCGAATACAGATTGCCAGCATGTCGGCATTGGCGGTCTCCACGTTGGTGCCTGAGATCACCATGCTGTATGCACCGTTCCTGTTCGCCGACGAGGCGGAAGCCGACTTTGTGTTCGACAATTACCTGGCCGAACCGCTTGCACAGCTGCTGGCAGAGCAGGGGCTGCACCTCGTCGAATGGCATGAGATCGGGTTTCATCATGTCTACGCGCGCGAGCCCCGACTGCTGCCTGAGGACTACCGGAATGTACGCTTTCGGGTCTCGGCCAGCATAGCGGCGCAACAGCTCGCCCAGGCGTTGGGCGCAGATCTCATCTCGATGGGTTTTGCCGACGTCGTGCCCTCGCTGCAGACCGGCCTCATTGATGCGGGCGAGAACGCGATCCCGTACTATGCGCGCACGGGTATCTCCGAGCAGGCGCCGCACTTGATGCTCACTTCCCATGCGCTGGGGATGAACGTGATCCTGGCCAATGCCAGCTGGTGGGCCTCGCTGCCTGATGACAGGCGCGCGCTTTTTTCCGCTGCATTTCCGTCCCGCCAGGAGATTCGGGCAAGGGTGCGTACCGCAAACGCTGAAGAGCTGGCGCAGGCGCAGTCGATCGGGTTTACCGCGCACACCTTGGATCCCGGCGTCCTGGGGCGCTGGCGGGTGGCCACCGAGGGCGCGCACGAAAACCTGATCCGGGCATCGGGAGGCAGCAGTCGCGAGATCTACCAACGCGCACTGGACGGTCGCGCGCAGTGGCGCACAAGCGCAGGCCCGGACGTGAAGACAGGTCAGGACAAGCAGTAACGCCAAGGAGCAGGCATGAGCGCCACGCGGGTTGATACACAGACACAGCAGAAATATCCAAGGTTGTTTTCCGGCCTGAGTCTCTCGGGCACACCGTTGCGTAACCGAGTGTGTCATGCGTCGATGACGACCAAGTTCGGCGCCGATTTCGATGTCACGGAGCGTCTGCTCAACTACCACGTCAACCGAGCCCGTGGTGGGGCGGCGCTGATCGTCACCGAACCCCTGACCGCCCTGCCGTGGCAGAACCGGCCTTACAAGGTACGAATCAATTCAGATGATGCCCTGCCGGGCTTGTCGCGGTGGGCCGAGGCGGTCGAACAGGAGGACTGCCGCCTGCTCGGCCAGCTGCAGGACTCCGGACGCGGGCGGCACGAACGCGGGCGCAACCCCTACGCCTACGGCGCATCCGCATTGGCCGATGATCTGAGCTGGACCGTTCCGCATGTGCTCGAAACTGATGAAATCGAGGCCATGATCGAGGACTTCGTGCATGGCGCCGAGCGCCTGCACCGCGCCGGTTTCAGTGGCGTGGAAATCTCTGCCGGCCATGGCCACCTGTTCCACCAGTTCCTCTCGCCGTGGTCGAATCATCGCGACGATCGCTATGGTGGTGATCTTGCCGGACGCACGCGCCTGCTGGTCGAACTGGTTCAGGGCATCCGCCAGCGCTGTGGCAGCCGATTCATCATCGGCCTGAAGCTGCCGGGAGACGACAGCCTGCCTGGCAGTATCGATCCCGAAGAAGCAGGGCGCATCACCGCGACGCTGGCCGATCCAGAGCGTGTGAGCTACTTCTGCTTTGCCCAGGGCGGCCATTCGCGGATGCTCTACAAGCATATTCCCGATCTGTTCGGACCCCGTGCGCCCTATACCGAGCTGACCCGGCAGCTGCGCGAACATGCCAACGGCATTCCGGTCATGGCGCTGGGCGTTATCACCGACCCTGCCGAGGCCGAGGGCATCCTGGAGTCATCGGCGGCGGAGCTCATCGGCCTGGGACGCCCCCTGGTCACCGATGCAGCCTGGGCACTGAAATCCCAGCAGGGCAGGGAAGCCGACATCCGTTATTGCGTAGGTTGCAACACCTGCTGGTCGGTCATCATTGAAGACGGCTCGGCGATTGCCTGCGACAACAACCCGAGGGTCGGCGAACCCGACGAGGCTGACTGGTGGCCGCAACGCGCTGAGCGTAAGCGCCGGGTTGTCGTGGTTGGCAGCGGTGTGGCCGGCATGGAGGCCGGGTGGCTCGCCGCTGCGCGCGGCCATGACGTCACGGTGTTCGGCGCAGGCGCCGAACCAGGCGGCAAGACGCGACTGCATGCCGAACTGCCGGGCGGCGAGAATCTATCGTCCATCTACGACTACCAGACGCTTGCCGGCAAGCGCGGTGGACTGAAGCTTGAGATGGGCCTCAAGGCCGGGCTTGAAGATATCCTCGCGCTTTCTCCCGATGCCGTGATCCTGGCGACCGGCGCGACGATGATCTGGCCTCACCAGCTCGATCCCTCGCTGCGCGAAGATGACATGATTCCTGATCTGCGCGCGGTGATGCCCGGGTTGCTCGACTACTCCGGGCGCGAGTCCGGCACCGCCGTGATCTACGACCATGATCACACGGCGGGCACCTACGCCTCGGCACTTCACCTGAAGCGCATCTTCGAGCGCGTCGTCATCGTCACGCCGCGTGAGCGTATCGCACAGGACGAACCACTCGTAACGCGGCAGAATCTCTATGAACGCATTTATCGTGCGGGTATTGAACTGATCCTGTGCAGTGATCTGGCACCCGGCACCGATTTCGCCGACGGTGATCTCAAGGTTCTGAACGTCTACACGGGCGCTGCAACGCGGATCGAGGATGTTGCCCTTTTCACCTACTCGACCCCGAGACAGCCCGACGCCTCACTGGAGTCACCATTAAAACGTGCCGGCCTGGAAGTGCACCTGATCGGCGACTGCTATTCACCACGCACGGTACTGGCGGCGACGCGAGAAGGCTATCGGGTTGGCATGGCGGTGTGAGCCTGTTGCCTGAGCGCAGCGCAGTTGGCGCGATATGCTCAGGCAAACGGCTTGATGGTGCCCAGAAACGACATCACCAGCAACAGGCCCCACAGGCACAACGCCGCGACAGCGGCACGTTGACGGGTGGCCAGTATGACCTGCTCGGCCGCCGCGACATTGCGCTCGGCACGCAACTGCGCCAACGCCGGTCCCCAGGCGGCGGCGATGACGCGCAAGGTCAGCCCCAGCGCAATAATGCCCGCGAAAAGCAGGATCTTCAGCGCCAGCCATGGCTGGGCGACCGGCGCGCCGGTCAGCAGCGAGCTGCCGCCGAGTCCGAGCATGCCAGCCAGCACGATGTAGCGCACCCACAGATCGGTACGCCGCAGCAGCTCACCGCGCGGCGAGCCGTGCTGCATATGCACCGAGAGCATCAGTGCCAGCCACAACAAGGCCAGCAACCAGATCACTGACAGGCTCACTACACCAAGGGGCAGGTCCCAGGCCAGCGCGGCCATGTGGAATCCCACTGGCAGGATCAGGATGAGTGCTGCACGCGGCGCCAGGTCGACGACCATGACGATCTCGCGAATGCGCATGCGATCGGCATAGCTCAGTCCCGGGCGGGCCATGACCTTGGCGCCGTAGTAGACGCCGAAGTCCGCTCCCAGCCAATAGGCGAAAAGCACGATGTGCAGCCAGTTGAGCAGCGCATAGGTGGTGAACATCTAATTTCCCCCGCAGCTGCGGGGGCTGCTACTTCCAGGCACCAAATACGAACCAGCTGGCGCCATTACCATGGGCAGGGGCGTCACGTTCACCACGTGCGATTTCGGCAAACTCTTCAGGATCTGCGGCCGTGTAATTGCCGATTCGTCGTTGTACGAAATTGCGCTCTTCGAATCCGGCCTCGCTGCACAGCGCCGCAAAATCCTGCCGCCGGAACTCGGCATAGTGGGGTTCGTTGTTGTGGTAGGCATCCCAGTCCAGGTAGAAGTTGTAATAGGGGTCCGCCTCGCTGGCGGGCGGCAGCTCCATGTGCAGCATCAGACCACCGGGGCGCAGCAGTCGCCAGGCTTCACGGAACACCTTGCGGGTACTCGCGGTGGAGATTTCGTGCAGGAAAAAGCTCGAGACGATCAGGTCGAAATGCCCGTCGGGAAAATCGGTCTGCTCGGCATTCTGCTGCGAATAGTGCACCGTGGCCCCGCAGGCCTGCGCCCGGGCATGGGCGAAACGCAATTGTGGTGCGCTCAGGTCGATGCCGTGGACTTCGGCATCCGGGAACACCTCGACATAGGGCAAAGTGTTGTTGCCGACGGTACAACCAAGATCGAGAATGCGTTGCGGGACGAACTGCGGATGGGCGATGCGCAGATAGTGGGCCATTGAAAGGCCAACGGCGCCGCGCCGGCGCAGCATCATACCGCCGCCGAATACAGCGGTGCCGAGTTCGTAGACGGCGCCCTGGGCGACGTCCTGGTCGCCGAACTCGCTGTGGAAATTGCCCGGCATCAGGTGAATGTCCAACGCGGTGTAGTAGGACGGCAGCTTGGTATCGGGCTTGAGTCTCAGCAGCGATGGCGCGGCCTGCTGCGCGCGCTCGGCTTCCTTGCGTAACGCCGGCAGGTGACGCTCTATCTGCGGCTGGACTGACGCCCAGGTCATTTCCTGGGCGTTATAGCGCAGCGCGCTCCACGCCTGGTAGATGGGATGCGGACGCATCAAGCGTCTGACTTCGACACCGTCGGCGGGCGGGCGGGCGTGCGTGCGCTCGAATTGCGGACGCAGTTCGCGCTCATAGCTGGCACGCATGGCCGCCGACATTTTCACCATGACATGGCGGCGAAGTGCCGAGACGAAGCCCTGACGCGCGCGTTCATCATGCGTGCCGGGCGCGATCTGTGCTGCAAGCAGGCGATCGGTCTGCGGCTGTGGCGCCAGGGCGTTCATTACAACACCCCCGGAATGCCTTCAACGAGGACGGCGTCAACATCGCCGCCGTCCTCGCGCAGGCGCTTGGCCTGGGCGTATGCCTCCGAGGCCCAGAACTCACGGGCCTTGGCGACGCTGGGAAAGCGCAGGATGACCAGTCGGCGGCCATCATCCGTGCCTTCCACCAGTTCCGGGGCGGCCGAGACGACCAGGAACCGGCCGCCGAACTCGCCGACCAGCGCACCGACGGCGCGACCGTACGCGGCCAGCGCCTCAGGGTCGTGGAACTGCGCACGAAACACCAGGTAGCCGTGCGCACCGGGTGTGGCGTGCTCGTCGGCAAGTGCAACAGGTGGCGTCACTGACACCGCCAGCGCCCATGCCAGCGCCAGCGTGACTGCGGTAATCTGGATGTCCCTGATCCGAAGCATTTTCATATTTTATCCGCCCCGGCAGCTCACGGCCAGCACCGGGAAAACGATCGAAAATACCTACGACCTGGGCCTGAGCACCGACG
This sequence comes from Gammaproteobacteria bacterium, assembly GCA_020832005.1. Lineage (GTDB taxonomy): Bacteria > Pseudomonadota > Gammaproteobacteria > Steroidobacterales > PWYM01 > PWYM01. Next base: position 51,691 of record JAFIFN010000005.1, read on the forward strand.
CACTGAGCGCGCTGAGTCGCACACCACGCCTTGGCCACATGCGCCTTGGCCACATGCGCCCGAGGGATGGGTGCGTTTCAGTATCCCTGCCAGCTGTCGGAGACCTTCTCTTCGTCGATGAGCGTGCGCATGTGAATACGCCCGCTCTTGATCCACTGCCAGATGCGCGAGCGATAACGTCCGCAGTCGCTCATCTGGATCATCTCGTAGAGATACAGATCAGCTTCACCTTTTCGCGTCCAGTTGAGCATCAGCGTGCGATTGAAGTCATCCAACGGGACTTCGGCCGCCCAGCCATAGATCAGTTCGTTGTCGAACCACATTCTGCCGTCGCGGTAGGTGGCCGGAAAATCGCGGGCCTCGGTACGCCCGTCTGTCCAGGTGTAGTGATTGGTCTGGTGGTAGGGGTAGGGACCGTCCTCGGGGAACCGGCAGATCAGCCGCGAGCGGTGCTCGTCGATCTTGTTGCCCTCGGCATCGGTATGCCGGTAGAAGCCATCCCATACACCCTCGTTTCTGGCCAGTAACGGCATGGCCACCTTCATCTCTGACATTTTCGTCCTCCTGACTGTCTGAGCACAAAACCCGGGGCCAGCAAAATCCGTTTGCAGGCCGAGGCACCTGATCCGCAGGGATTGTATACAAGCGTTATGGGCCACGCGACACGCGGTGGCTTTTTTTTGCAGCGGCGCTTGCGTAGAGTTCTGCGCTTCGCGCCGGAGAACTGCTCCGGCCGCTGGTCGGTCGCTGCGTTTTTCCGGCACACACAGGATGTGATCATCGATGAATACCGAGGCTCCGGTTGCGGATGGGTCGCTACTCCCCGGTCATCCGACTGCCGTGACGGCTGTGAAGACCGCCGCGGGTTTACGTCATGTGCGCTACGAGATTCGTGGCGTACTGGCCCGACGTGCCCTGGAGCTCGAGAAGCTCGGCTACGAGATCACCTCGCTCAATATCGGCAATCCCGGGGTATATGGCTTTCGCACCCCGGAGACGATGCGCCTGGCGATGATCGAAAACCTGCAGATCAGCGAGGGCTACTGCCACCAGAAAGGCATTTTCCCCGCCCGTGAAGCCGTGGTCATGCAACAGCAGACGCGCGGCGTCATGACCGCCAGCGCGGACTCGGTGTTCATCGGCAACGGCGTCTCGGAACTCATCGACCTGTGTCTGCGTGCCTTGCTCGATCCGGGCGACGAGGTGTTGATCCCCAGCCCCGACTATCCCTTGTGGACGGCGGCCACGGTGCTCAACGGCGGCAAGGCCCTGCACTATCCTTGCCCACCCGACCGCGGCTTCCAGCCGGACCTTGCAGCCATCGAGGCGATGATCACGCCGCGCACCCGGGCGATCGTCGTCATCAACCCGAACAATCCCACAGGAGCTGTGTACTCGCTGGAGACCCTGCTGGGGATTGCCGAGCTGGCAGAGCGCCATCGGTTGGTGGTCCTCAGCGACGAGATCTATGACCACATGACCTACGATGGCGCCGAGTTCGTGCCCATGGCCACCCTGGTCAATGAAACGCTCTGCGCGACCCTCAGTGGTCTGTCAAAGGTCTATCGCGCCTGCGGCTATCGCGTCGGTTGGGCCTCGTTCAGTGGTGACCTGGAAAACGCGCGGGCCTACCTCAACGCACTCGAGCTGCTGGCCTCACTGCGACTGTGCAGCAATGTCCCCGGCCAGTGGGCGGTGCAGACCGCGCTGGGCGGCTACCAGAGCATTCACGATCTGACCTCGCCGGGCGGCCGGCTCTACGAATCCCGCCAGGCCGTGCTTGACTGTGTTGCGGCCAGCCCGTTTCTGCAACTGGTGACCCCGCGCGGGGCCATGTATGCCTTCGTGCGCGTGGACCGCGACCGCCTGCCTGACTTCAGCGACCATCGCTTTGCCATGGATCTGCTCGAGACACGGCACGTGCTGGTGGCACCAGGCACAAGTTTCAACGTGCCCTATGACGATCATTTCCGCATCACCACATTGCCGTCCCCAGCCCTGATCGAGGAGGTGTTCAGTCGCATCGACGAGGTGCTGGAAAGTTATGTGAAGTAGAGTTTACTTCATTTATATGATGCAACTTATTGTATAATATAATAAATACTCTTTCTGAGGCTGTCGCCAGCGGTGCGAGCATCGTCGTGCCGAGCGCGCGCCTCGCCCGTCACTACCGGCTGCGCTACGCCCAGGCGCGCGAGGCCGAAGGGCAGTCGGCCTGGAACGCCCCCGATATCATCGCCTGGGACCACTGGCTGGCACGCCTGTGGCAGCGCGGGCCAGCCACCCGCGCATTGCTCGGACCGATGGTGGCGACCCGGCGCTGGGAGGCACTGGTCAGTGACGAGGGCGGGCTGACTGCCGACATCGCCCGCACCGCCGTTCTGGCCAGGGAGGCATTACGACTGCTGCGCCAGTGGCAGTTGCCGGTCCCGGCACTTCGCGAAGGCGGCACGCAGGACTCACGGCGTTTCGCCGAGTGGCTGCAGATGCACGAGGCAGGGTGCTCAGCGCGCCAGGAACTCGACCCTCTTGACCTTGCCAGTGCCGTTCTGCAAGCGCTGCGTGCCGGGAGCATCCCGGTGCCATCGAGGCAACTGTGGCTGGGCTTCACTGCACTGACCCCGCTGGCCTGCGCGATCGCCGAGGTGTGCCGCGCGGCCGGTGCCCGGCTGATCATGCACCCGGGCGGCGAGCATGCCGGCGAGCGGCAGGTGTTCGCTGCGGCGGACGCGCCGCACGAACTCGCGTGTGCCGCCACATGGCTCGCCAGAGAGCTGGAGCACGAGACCGCCGATGTCGGCCTTGTCGTGCCGGACCTGGCCAGTCGCCGCGACGAGGTGGAGAGCACGCTGATCCGGCTGCTGGCACCAGGCAGTGCCGATGCGGCCGAGGCGGGCATCAACTTTTCCGTGGGGCGTGCGCTGGCCGATGAGCCGGTAATCGAATCGGCGCGCCTGCTGCTGGCCGGGTTGGTGGCGCCACTGGACTTCGGCTCGGCCAGCCTGGTATTGCGCTCGCCTCACATCGCGGCATCGGCAGAAGAACGCGGCGCCCGGGCGCGCCTGGAGCGCCAGCTTCGCGAACTCAACCTCAGTGGTGTCAGGCTTGCCGGCCTGCAGGCGCACGCCGCCGCAGGTCAGTGTCCGACGCTGGCCACGGCGCTGTCGCAGCTGCTGGCCGAACGCGCCAGCTGGCCGGCGCGGGCCGGTGCCGCCCAGTGGGGCGTGCTGCTCGACGCTGCGTTGCGCGCCGGCGGTTGGCCAGGCGAGAGCGCACCGCACAGTCGGGTCTTCCAGGCCCTGCAGCGCTGGCGCGAGACCCTCGGCGAACTTGCCGCCGAGGATGCCGCACTGGGCCAGCTGGATTTCCGGGCCTACCTGAGCGTGCTGTTGCGACAGTTGCGCGAGCGCCAGTTTCAGCCGCAGCTGCCCGCCGGGCGGCTCGAGGTCATCGGCACGCTGGAGGCGGCCGGTCGCGAGTATACGGCGCTGTGGATCACGGGCCTGACCGCGGAGCGCTGGCCGCCGCCATTGCGACCGCACCCGCTGCTGCCGGTGGCATTGCAACGCCGCGCGGGACTGCCCCAGGCGGATCCGGCGGCCGGACTGGCACACGCGCAAGCCTTGATGGGCGCATTGTGCGCCGCTGCGCCGTCGGTCGTGATGAGCTGGCCACAACGCAGTGACGGCGCCGAGGGCACGGCCAGCCCACTGCTTCAGGGTGCGCCACTGGCAGACGGCCTGGAGGCGCGTGGTCATTGGGCGGCGGCGATGCTGTCGGCGCGTCCAACGCTGGTGGTGGCCGCGGATCCGGCACCGGCACTGCTGGCCGATGAATCCAGGGCCTTCCCGGTGGGCTTGCTGGAACTCCAGCAGCGCTGTCCGCTTGCCGCGTTCGCACGACACCGTCTGCATGCCCGACCCCTCGAGTCCCCGGTGCCGGCACTCTCCGCGCTGCTGCGTGGCTCGCTGGTGCACCGGCTGCTGGAGCTGTTCTGGCAGCGCCATGGCAGCGACCAGCGCTGGCGTGAGTTTCCTGACGACGTGCTCGCAGCCGAGGTGAGGGCATGCGCCACAGGCGCGGCGGCAGAGCTGCTGCCCACCGAGGATGCCTTCGCGCGTGCCGTAGTGGCCGTGGAGATCCAGCGCCAGTGCGGGCTGGTACTTTTGCTGCTGGCGCAGGAGAAACTGCGTCCTGCGTTCATCGTCGAGCACCTGGAGTATCGGGTGTCATTGACGCTGGGGGACATCCGGCTCTCCGGCCGCGCCGATCGCATCGATCGACTGGACGCCGGCAATACGCTGTTGATCGACTACAAGAGTGGTCAGCCCAGGCATACCGGCCTGGTGCCGCCGCGACTCGACGCGCCTCAATTGCCGGCCTATGCACTCGTGCTGGGCGAAGAGGTCGCTGGTATGGGGTTCGTGAGCCTGCGCAGTGATCGCGTGGGCTTCTTCGGCGTCGGCAGCGAGGCGATGACCACGCCCGGGTCATGGCGATCGTGGCGAGTGCTCTCGCATCAGGAGTGGGCGGAACTGATGGCGACCTGGCGAGCCGAGATCACCGCGCTGGCCGAGGCGTTTGCCGCAGGTGACGCACGCCTCAACCTCGATGATGTCCAAGCCGCCGCGGGTGATTACGCGGTGTTTACACGAATCCACGAGATCCCCGCAGTCATGGAGCCCAGCGATGGCTACGCCTGACCGGGCAGTGCGCGAGCGCGCACTGTCCCTGGATGCAAGCTTCATCGTCCAGGCGCCCGCGGGCTCGGGCAAGACCGGTCTGCTCACGCAGCGCCTGCTGCGCCTGCTCAGCGTCGTTGATCAGCCCGAAGAGATCCTGGCGATCACGTTCACACGCAAGGCGGCTGCCGAGATGCGCGCACGCGTGCTCAAGGCGCTGCATGAGGCCGATGCGGACAGCGCAGAAGAGCGGTCTGACCACGGCCGGCGCACCCGGGCGCTGGCCCAGGCGGCCTGTCGGCGCAGCGAGGCACAGGGCTGGCAATTGCTTGCCGACCCCTCGCGTCTGAAGATCATGACCTTCGATGCGCTCAATATCCGCCTGGCCGGCACGCTGCCGCTGACCGCCGGCAGTGCCGTGACCCTGCAGCCAGTGGAGGATGCTGGCGCGCTGCACCGGGCGGCAGCCCGCGAGGTGCTCGCGCTTGCCGGTGAGGATGATCACGATGGTGCCGCGGTGCGCCTGCTTCTGGCCCATCTCGACAGTGATGGCCAGCGCTTCATCGATCAGCTGGCAGCCGAACTGGCGCGCCGCGACCAGTGGCTGCGCCACGTACTGGCCGGCACCCGGGATGCGGACCATCGCGGCGCACTCGAGGCGGCGCTGGGTCGGATGGTCGCCAGTCGGCTGGTCGAGGCCGTCGGGCATTTGCCCGCGCGTTGCGTCGAGGTGCTGCCGGTGCTGATGACCCAGGCGGCGCGCGAGGCTACCGACGCTGCGGTGGCAGCGCGTTTCGCCAGGCTGCCGGATATTGCGGCCGGACGGCTTCTGAAGATGCCGCCAGCAGCAGCGGCACATGTCGGCACCTGGCGTGCCGGGGCGGCCTTGCTGCTCACCGGCAAGGGCGATTTGCGCAAGACGATCGACAAGCGCTGCGGATTTCCGCCACAGGCCGCCGAGCTGAAGGCACAGGCCGTGTCCTTGCTCGATGCCCTGTCGGCCCAGCCGACGGCGGTCTCGGCCCTGCAGCAGATCGCCGCGCTGCCTGATCCCGCGCTGGAAGACAGTCAGTGGCAGCTGCTCGAGGCATTGGGCCGGGTGTTGACCCTGGCCAGTGCCGCGTTGCGCCTGCTCGGCAGTGAACGCGGCGAGACCGATTTCATCGAACTGGCGCTGGCAGCGCAGCGCGCGCTTGGCGAGGCTACCGAACCCAGCGATTTTGCACTGGCGATGGATTTTCGCCTGCGGCATCTGCTGGTCGATGAATTCCAGGATACCTCGCACGGTCAGTTCGAACTGCTGCGCCGGCTGGTTGCAGGCTGGACGCCAGGCGACGGCCGTACGCTGTTCTGCGTAGGTGATCCCATGCAGTCGATCTACCGGTTTCGCGAAGCCGATGTCGGCCTGTTCCTGCAGGCCCGTCGCCACGGCCTGGGCGGCGTGGCGCTTGAACCCCTGCACCTGACGGCGAACTTCCGCAGTGCGCCGTTGCTGGTCGACTGGGTCAACGAACTGTTTGCAAGACTGATGCCCGCGGAAGAGGACCTGGCCACCGGCGCCGCGCCCTATACGCCGGCTGTCGCCGCCTTGTCTGAGGATGCCGGTGCCGCAGCCGAAGTCAGCGTGCTTCGCAACCCTGACGAGGAGACCACGAAAGTCGTTGACTGGCTGCGCGCTGCGATGCAGAACAGCGATGAAGCGCAAAGTATCGCCGTGCTGGTGCGCAACCGGCGGCACATGCAGCGCATTCTGCCTGCGCTGCGCGATGAGGGCCTGCCGGTGGAGGCCATCGCCTTTGAGCCGCTGGCTGACAGCCCGGCGGTTCAGGACCTGATCGCACTGACGCGCGCGCTCACGCACCTGGATGATCGAGTGGCGTGGCTGGCCGTGCTGCGTTCACCGTGCTTCGGCCTGTCGCTGACCGAGATTCACACCCTGGTCTACGACGCGCGCGAGCAGGTCATCCTCGATGTACTGGCAGATGCCGCTCGCCTGGCGCGCCTCGAGGCCGCGACACGCGACCGGGTCGTGCGCGGCAGAGGGGTGCTGGAACACTGGTTGTCCAGACGTGGCGAACTGCGACTGGCGGCACTCATCGAGGGTTGCTGGCTGGCCCTTGGCGGGCCCGCAACACTCAGCGATGCGCGCGACCTGGATGACTGTCATGCGCTGCTGCGCAGGATTGCCTCCCTGCAACAGGGCTGCGACCTGCCGGATCCGGCAGAACTTCCGGGCCAGCTCGCCCGGCTGTTTCGCGTGCACCCGTCGCCTGCGCGACGCTGTATCCAGGTCATGACCATCCACCACGCCAAGGGCCTGGAGTTCGATCATGTCGTCGTGTGTGGCCTCGGCGAGGCCACA
>JAFIFN010000125.1 GCA_020832005.1 Gammaproteobacteria bacterium
TCGGCCTTGTGTTCGGGTTCCAGCGATGGGATCTCGCTCATGATCGCCAGCGGCCCGTCTTCGCCACACAGGGCCTCGATATGGTGGGCCAGGTAGCGCAGCGCCTTGTCCCGGCCATCGACGCCTTCTTTACAGCCGCGGGCCATGGCGTGCGCACCCAGGTCCGCGGCACGGCGGTAGCACTGGTACACCAGTTCCTCCTTGCTGCGCACGTAGTAATACAGCGCGGCATCGGTGAGGTCGAGCTGGCGGGCGACATCTTTCAGCGAGGTCCCGCTGTAGCCCTTCTGGTTGAAGCAGCTGGCGGCCACGCGCAGCAGCCGGTCGTGCTTGAGACGGTACTGGCGGCCCTTGTCGGCGTGCCATTGCTTGATGTCGGTCATATCGGTGGCGAACTCCGGGCCGTTTTCGGCTGCCGGCCGGGCCTTTTGGCCGGCTAAGCGCTTGTATTGTTAACAGGCCTGGACTATTTTAATCCACATTAGAATTTTTCTCCAAAGTCTTTCTCGAGGTGTGCCATGAGCACCGCCGCCAGTGATCTGCCCCGTGCCGGCCGCGACAGCGCGCAGCCGCCGCTGCGTTTCGTGACTGCCGCATCCCTGTTCGACGGCCACGATGCCGCGATCAACATCATGCGTCGCCTGATCCAGGCCCAGGGCGCCGAGGTCATCCACCTCGGCCATAACCGCAGCGTCGCCGATGTCGTGCGCGCAGCCCTGCAGGAGGATGCCGACGGCATCGCGCTGTCGTCCTACCAGGGCGGGCATATGGAGTATTTCAGGTACATGGTCGACATGCTGCGCGAGCATGGCGCCGAGCACATCCGCGTGTTCGGCGGCGGTGGCGGCACCATCACGCCCGAGGAGATCCGCGAGCTGCATGACTACGGGGTCGAGCGCATCTATCACCCCAACGACGGCATGAAAATGGGGCTGACGCAGATGATCGAGGATCTGGTCCAGCGCACGCTGGCGCATCGCCGCGCCACGGCCATCCCGGAGACCATCAGCGTCGAGGAAGCCAATTCCGTGGCGGCGATGATCTCGGCCATCGAGGAGGGCATGCTCGAAGACGCCGAACTCGCACGCCTGCGCAAGCAGTGGCAGGTGCGGGCCGGCAAGGTGCCGGTCATCGGCATCACGGGCACCGGCGGCGCCGGCAAGAGCTCCGTCACCGACGAGCTGCTCAACCGGTTCCTGACCGCCTTTCCCGACATGCGCATCGCCGTGCTCGCGGTGGATCCCACGCGGCGGCGCACCGGCGGTGCCCTGCTCGGCGATCGCATCCGCATGAACTCGCTGCGCTCGGATCGGGTGTTCATGCGCTCGATGGCCACGCGACGTGCGCACCTGGCCACCAGCGAGATGCTCGGCCACTGCATCGCGTTTCTGAAATCACTGGGGTTCGACCTGGTCATCGTCGAGACCGCCGGTATCGGACAATCCGATTCCGAGATCGTCGATCTGGTGGATTTTCCGATGTACGTGATGACCAGCGACTATGGCGCGGCCAGCCAGCTCGAGAAGATCGACATGCTCGATTACGCCGAGCTCGTGGTGTTGAACAAGTTCGACAGAAAGGGCGCCGAAGATGCGCTGCGCGATGTGCGCAAGCAGTGGAAGCGCAACCGCCTGGCCTTCCAGGCCAGCAACGACGAGGTGCCCGTCTACCCGACGATTGCCAGCCAGTTCAACGATCCTGGCACGACATGGATGTTCCGCAACCTCTGCGAGCGCCTGGTCGCAAAGCTCGGCCTGGACGCCTCGCACTGGACGCCGGAGGTGGATGTTTCGGTGCGCGAGCCCCGGGCCACGGCGCTTATTCCGGGCAGCCGCATTCGCTATCTCGCGGAGATCGCCGAGCAGGGCCGTGCGATCAATGCCGCGATTGCCTCTGAGGCCGAGCAGGCCAGTCGCCTGCAGGATTTCTACGAGACCCTGAAAGAACTCGAGGATCCGGCGCTGCCCGAGCCGTTCGCCGTGTATGCCGCCGATGCGCTGCGCGATGAGTCAATCGATGCGACGCAGCGCTTTCTGCGCAACCGCTATCAGCAGACGCTGGAGTCGATCACCACGGAAGGCCTGGCGCTGCTGCGTGACTGGCCGCAGCGTCTTGAAGGGGTGACGGCCGAGCAGTTCAGCTACACGGTGCGCGGGCAGGAGGTCACCGGCGACAACTACCGCGAATCACTCAGCCATCTGAAGATCCCGAAAATCGCCCCGCCGCGCTTTCGCGACTGGGGAGATCTGCTGAAATTCCTGAAGATGGAAAACCTGCCGGGCGCCTATCCGTATACCGGCGGGGTGTATCCCTACCGCCGTGCCGGCGAAGATCCCACGCGCATGTTCGCAGGCGAGGGCACGCCCGAGCGCACCAACCGGCGCTTTCATTATCTGTCCCAGGGTCAGCCGGCGGCGCGCCTGTCCACGGCGTTTGACTCGGTGACCCTCTACGGCGAGGACCCGCATCATCGCCCCGACATCTACGGCAAGGTCGGCAATTCCGGCGTCTCGATTGCGACCGTCGATGACATGAAAAAGCTCTACTCGGGCTTCGACCTGTGCCAGCCGACGACATCGGTGTCGATGACCATCAACGGGCCGGCGCCGATGATCCTGGCGTTTTTTCTGAACACCGCGATCGACCAGCAGGTCGAAAAACACCTTAAAGCCGAGGGCAAGTGGGACGCGGCACAGAAAACCATCGATGCCTACTTCGCAGACAAGCAGCGTCCTGTCTACAGCGGCGAACTGCCCGAGAGCAACGACGGCCTGGGCCTGGGGCTGCTCGGCATCGCCGGTGACAAGGTGGTCGATGCGCAGACCTACGCCCGCATCCGCGAGGAGACGTTCGCACAGGTGCGTGGCACCGTGCAGGCTGACATCCTCAAGGAGGACCAGGCACAGAACACCTGCATTTTCTCCACCGAGTTCGCCATGAAGATGATGGGCGATGTGCAGCAGTTTTTCATCGACCACAAGGTGCGCAATTACTATTCGGTGTCCATCAGCGGCTACCACATTGCCGAGGCCGGAGCCAACCCGATCTCGCAGCTGGCCTTCACGCTGGCCAATGGACTGACGATCGTCGAGTATTACCTGGCACGCGGCATGGATATCGATGCCTTCGCGCCGAACCTGTCGTTCTTCTTCAGCAATGGCATGGATCCGGAGTACACGGTCATCGGGCGTGTGGCCCGGCGCATCTGGGCGCGGGCGATGCGCGAACGCTATGGTGCCTCGGCGCGCAGCCAGATGATGAAATATCACATCCAGACCTCCGGGCGTTCACTGCACGCCCAGGAGATCAGCTTCAACGATATCCGCACGACGCTGCAGGCGCTCTACGCACTGTTCGACAACTGCAACAGCCTGCATACCAATGCCTTCGACGAGGCGATCACCACCCCCACCGAAGCCTCCGTGCGTCGCGCGGTGGCCATCCAGCTGATCATCAATCGCGAACTGGGACTCAACTGCAACGAGAACCCCTGGCAGGGCTCGTTTATCATCGAGGAGCTTACGCGCATCGTCGAGGATGCCGTCTACGAGGAGTTTGTGCGCATCTCCGAACGCGGCGGCGTGCTCGGTGCCATGGACACGATGTACCAGCGCGGCAAGATCCAGGATGAGAGCCTGTACTACGAGGCCCGGAAGCATGACGGCAGCCTGCCGCTGATCGGCGTGAACACCTATCTGCCGAAACCCGGTCAGGAAGAGAAGGTCGACACCATCGAACTGATGCGCTCCACCGACCGGGAAAAAGAAGACCAGATCGCGCATGTCGAGGCATTCAAGACCAGCCACAACGCCGAGTCGGCCGCGGCGATGGAGGCACTGCAGAAGGTGGCGCGCGCGCGCGGCAATGTCTTCGAATCACTGATCCAGGCAGCGAAAACCTGCTCCCTGGGCCAGATGTCTCATGCGCTCTACGACGTCGGCGGTGAGTACCGGCGCAATATGTAGGCTTGAGCAGCGCCGCTAGGGCGAACGTTTTGCGGCGTTCTTCCGCGCCTCGCTGGGGATCTCGCCCCACGAGACTTCCTGCAACGAGCCCAGCCACTCGGTGTTGCCATGACGCTTCTGCTCGATGCGCACGGGCAGGTAGTCATACTCCTTGGCCACCCACAGCCGCGTGCTGCGGCTGGAGTTGCGCGACTGGTGATCGATGCGCAGGGTGTCGAACTGACGGTTCGCCGCCTCGATGCGCTCGACATCGGCGTAGCCGATATCCATTTCGCGAATCTCACCACGGTCGACGACGGCGTACTCCTCCGGACGCAGGCCGGCGGTAAGGTCGCGCATCAGTCGCACCTGCATCGACAGCCGGTCGATTACGCCGCCATCCAGCGGCAGGTCGACCGTGTGTTCGCGGTCGCTGCCGTAGACGCGGCCGTCGGTATGGGAAAAGATCAGCGCGGCATTGCGATCCGGACCGCTGATGCCGTCATCGCGGTGGTACTCCATCGGTATCACGCCCTCTTCGGTAAAGCGCAGCACCGTGCGCTCGACGAGTTCGCCACGCCTGAAGATCCGGGCCACGCCGCGGGTTGTTGCCACCGAGGTCAGCACCCAGTCCTGACCGGTGCGATGCTCCAGTGACAGCACGAGATGGCCACTGAGCACGCCGGCACTGACCCGGTAGGTGGCGCGAAACGGTCGCACGGTGACGATCTCGCTGTTGCTGCTCTCGGTCGGCTTCGCAGCCGGGACGACGGCATGCGCCGGCGCGCTGACCCACAGGCCTGCGCAGGCGGCAAGAACGCTGAACCATCCGGCGGTGTGCAATCGGTGCATGGCTATACCCCTGGGGCGGTGAACATACAGTGTGATGGAACACCTGGTCTGATGCTAGGACAGTCATGCGGCGCCCCCGTTCAATGCGCACCGGGAGTTTTCGCACGGGCCCGGGGCCTGCTGCCGGCCAGGCGCGGGGCCATTCAGGACATGTTCAGCACTGGCTTGGGTCTGAGCAGGGGTGCTCAGGGCATCGGCCGGTATTCCACTGCAACCACGGTCAGCTCGGATTGACCTGATGGCAATGTCACCGTGAGTTCATCGCCGCGACGCCGGCCCAGCAGCGCCTTGCCCAGCGGCGCATCCATGCTGATGTAGCCGGGCTCGTGGTCGAATTCGTCGGGACCGACGATGCGGTAGCAGTGCGCCACCCCCGCTGCATCCTCCACGGTCACCCAGGCGCCGAAGAACACGCGCTCGGGATCTGACGGCGCAGTGTCGACAACCCGCATCCCTTCCAGGCGCTTGCGCAGGTGCCGGATTCGCCTGTCGATCTCGCCGAGCTGCTTCTTGCGGTAGATGTACTCAGCGTTCTCGGAGCGATCACCCTCGGCGGCAGCCGCGGACAGCGCCGCGGTCACTTCGGGCCGCAGCCGCAGCCAAAGGTGGTCAAGCTCCGCCTTCAGGCGCGCTTGTCCCGCCGGCGTAATGTACTTGGAGCCGGGAATGCCCGGAGGTCGCCAGCGGCCCATGGTGCGTGCTTCGTCGCGGGCGGGTCAGCCGCGGCGGTCGAACCCGCGGCGGGCATGGTCATGATTTTCACTCATCGCGTTGCGCACATTACAGCGCCGGACGTTGCTGCTCAACGTTGTTGGCCGTCGCACTGCTGAAAACGTTCAAAACCGCCTCCATATGTTGGCTGCCGCACAGACGCCTCGCAGGGTCGCCGCAAGGATACGCGGGTTTTTTTCGAGCATCCTCCGAAAGGCGACCCATCAAGGACGAAAAGACGAAAAATGGCCACAGATCCGCCACCACAGCCCAGGCTGAAGGCTAAACCCTCCAAGCCCAATTCCAAGCCCAAACCCAGTCCCGAGCCCCAGCAGAATCACCTGCTGGCCGCATTGTCGCCCGAGATTCAAACCCGACTTTTTCCTTACCTGGAACTGGTGCCGCTGCCGTTGCGAGGGCTTCTTTATGAGGCCGGGCGCCCCATGAGCCACGTCTACTTTCCCACTGACTCGATTGTCTCGGTGCAGTATCTGATGGAAAACGGCGCCTCCACTGCGATCTCGCTGGTCGGTAACGAGGGATTGCTTGGAATCACGTTGTTCATGGGCGGCGAGAGCACGCCGAACCGCTCCCTGGTGCAGAGTGCCGGTCACGCCTACCGGCTCCCCAGACCCAAAGTCAAGGAGGAATTCGGCCGCCATGGCCAGTTGCTGTTGCTGATGTTGCGCTACACGCAGGCCATGATCACGCAGGTTTCGCAGACCGCAGTTTGCAACCGCCACCATTCGATCGACAAGCAACTGTGCCGATGGCTTCTGCTGTCAATGGACCGCCTGCCAGACAATCACCTGACGATGACGCAGGAGTTCATCGGCAGCATGCTCGGTGTCCGCCGGGAAGGCGTTACCGAGGCTGCGAACAAGCTGGAACGGCTGGGCGTGATCTCGTATTCGCGCGGCTTGATCGAGGTGCTGGACCGCCCGAGGCTTGAGGCGCTGAGTTGCGAGTGCTACGCCGTCGTCAAGAAAGAGACCGATCTGCTGCTCGATTACATGCCGCAGCGTCAGGTGATCAAGCATCCCGATGCCATTCCCACCGTGAAGCTTGACTCGCCGTAGTATTCAAGCGGCACAGCTGCGCCCTACTCCGCGCGCAGGGCATCCATCGGGCTAAGGCGCGAGGCGCGCAGGGCAGGGTAGTAGCCGAAGAACATCCCCACGATCGCGGCGAAGCCTGCCGCAAGAGCTGCATTCTCCCAGTTCAGCACGATCGGCCAGTCGGTCAGCCGTGCCATCAGCAAGGCCGCCCCGGTGCCCAGCGCCACACCGATCACCCCGCCGAGCATCGAGAGCATCGCAGCCTCCGCAATGAACTGCGAGCGGATGTCGCGCGCCCGCGCGCCCACGGCCATGCGCACCCCGATCTCGCGGGTACGTTCAGTCACCGACACCAGCATGATGTTCATGATGCCGATACCGCCGACGATCAGTGATATGGATGCAACCGCAGCCAGCAGTATCGTCATGACGCGCATGGTCTCGGTGCGTGTGCGGATGATCTCTGCGAGATTGCGGATCTGGAAGCTGTCGGGTTGTCCCGGGCGGATGCCATGGCGATCGCGCAGCAGCCCTTCGACTTCGCTCTGCACGAAGGCCAGCCAGTCTTCGTTGACGGTCTGCACCGCGATCACGCCGATGTCCGCGCCACTGGTGCCCCCGCCGACGCCCAGCACGCTGCGTTTTCCGGCACGCATCGGCAGAAACACGACATCGTCCTGGTCGCGACCCCAGCCGGTCTGGCCGCGTGTCTCGAGGATGCCGACGACCTGGAAGCGGGCGCGCTCCACGCGCACCTCGCGACCGAGCGCCGTGCCTGCAGGAAACAGCTGGGCGGCCACCGAGCCGCCCAGCAGCATCACGCGACGGTTGTGGATATCGTCGTCTTCGTCAAGCCAGCGACCCTCTGCCAGCGTCCATCCGGTGGCCTCGAGGTAGTCGGCTGTAACGGCCTGGATCTGGGTGAACCAGTTGGTGCCGCCGACAACCACCTGGCCGTTGCCGCTGACGGCACCACCCACGCGATTCACGCCTTCGATCTCGGTGGCGATCGCACGCACGTCGTGCTCGGTAAGCCCCGCCATGCTGCCGGCACCCATCTGAACGCCGGCGGTGCGCCGGCTGCCCGGAACCACGTTGAATACGTTCGAGCCCAGCGAGGAGATGATGTTGTCCATGCGCTCGCGTGCGCCGCTGCCCACGGCCATCATCGCGATCAGCGCGGCCACGCCGATCATGATGCCCAGGGTGGTCAGCAGGCTTCGCAGCACATTGGCGCGCAGTGATTCCAGCGCGCTGAGCAGGTAGTCGCCCAGGCTCACGCGCGCAGCTCCGCGGGCGGTGCGCTGTCGGCGACGATGCGTCCGTCAAGAAAGCGGATCACGCGCTTCGTGCGCCGGGCGATGGTCTCATCGTGAGTAACGATGATCACAGTGATGCCGCTATCGTTGAGTTCGGCGAACAGGTCCATGATTTCGGCCCCGGTGACGGAGTCCAGCGCGCCGGTCGGCTCGTCGGCCAGCAGCAGCTCGGGGGCGTTGACCAGTGCGCGCGCGATCGCCACGCGCTGGTTCTGGCCACCGGAGAGCTGGCTGGGCAGATGATGCGCACGATCGGCCAGTCCGACGCGCTGCAGCGCGGCCAGCGCACGCGCCTGGCGTTCGCGCCTGGGGACGCTGGAATACAACAGCGGCAGCGCGACGTTGCCTGCGGCCGTCTGTCGTGGCAGCAGATTGAACGACTGGAACACGAAACCGATGCTGCGGTTACGCAGTGCCGCCAGCTGATCCGGGTTCATCGTCGCGGTATTTTCGCCGTCGAAGAGATAGTCGCCGGTGGTGGGTCGATCGAGAAATCCCAGTACATTCATCAGCGTTGATTTGCCCGAGCCCGAGGGGCCCATCACCGCGACGTACTCGCCACGCTCGATCTGCAGCGATGCATCGGCCAGTGCATCGACGACGGTGTCACCGGCGAAATAACGCTTGCACAGCGCACGGGTCTGCAGCAACACAGGCTGCGCCGCCATGGCTCAGCGCGCCAGCGCGGCAGGCAGGCGCGCGGTGACCAGCGCCTGGCCGACACTCAGCTCGCCGTCGAGCACCGCCGTGTAGCGGCCGTCGCTGGGGCCGATGGTGATGCTCACCGCCACCGGAGATGCGTTGGACTCGAGGCGCCAGACGTCGGCGCTGCGTGCCGCGGCAGCATTCCCCGTCGCGCGTGGCCTTGCCCCGGCGGCCGGTCGTGCGGACGGGGTCGGCGCTGCGTCGTCGGTATGCCTGTAGCGCAGTGCGGCGTTCGGCACGCGCAGCACGTCTTCGAGGCGGATGGTCTCGATGTCGACATTGGCGGTCATGCCTGGGAGCAGCGACAGATCAGCATTATCGACGAGGATCACGACCGTGTAGGTCACGACATTCTGCTGCGTGCTGGCGAGCTTGCGCACCTGGCTGACGTGACCTTCGAACTGTCGACCCGGATAGGCGTCCACGGTAAAGCGCACCTGCTGGTCGGCCTCGATACTGCCGATGTCGGCCTCGTCGATGCTGGCCTCGATCTGCATCTGGCGCAGGTCCTGGGCGATGCTGAACAGGATGGGTGCCTGCAGGCTCGCAGCCACCGTCTGACCGATGTTCACCGAGCGCTCGATGACCGTGCCATCCACCGGCGAGCGGATATAGGTGTGCTCATAATCGGTCTGGGCGGCAGACAGCCCGGCCTCGCGCAGACGAATGGTGGCCTGTGCGGTTTCGATCTGCGCGCGTGCCACGGCCCTGCGTGCGTCGAGCTGTTCGACCAGCGTGGCGGCGGCATCGACCTCGCTGCTGGACACGAGGTTCTGTTCAGCCAGTCGTGTCAGTCGGGCAAGCGTGCGCTGGGCATCGCTGAAGCCCGCTTCGGCCTCACGCAGGCCCGCCTGTGCGGATTGGGCATTGGCGCGTGCGACGGCGACCTCTGCCTGCGCCTGCTCGATCCGGGCGCGGAAGGCCGTATCGTCGATGCGTGCGATCAACCCACCCCGGCTGACTTCTGAATTGAAATCCGCAAACAGGTCGGCGACCTGGCCTGAGACCTGCGACCCCACCTCGACCGTGACCAGGGCGCTGAGTGCGCCGATGGCGGACACCGCCCGGACCACATCACCGCGATCGACGATGGCCGTGCGGTAGATCTCGCCGCTGTCGCCCCGCGGCCAGAACACGCCGACCAGCAACCCGATGGCCACAACGACTGCCAGGGCGACGCTTGCGGGAACGCCGATGCGGCCGTGCAGCCGCGCGCATGATGGCGGCACGGGCATCAGGTCGGGCACGACATGGATGGGCATGCCGCGGCTACAGCGTGCCGACAAGCTTGGCGTCGTTCAGGCGGTAGAGGATGCCCATCTCGGAGGATTCGAAGATTTCCAGTCGGCCCGAGATGATCACCGGGTCGTAGCTGAAGCGAATCCCTTCGGGGCTCATGATCTCGGCCACGCTGGCCGGGCCGCCCATGAAGTGGAAGAAGCAGTGTGGCGGCTGGGAGGAGATGACGAAATGCCTCTGCCGCTCGCTGTTCTCCAGCGGCGTCATGAAGCCGGCGAGGCGCACTTCCTTGCCGTGCAGTTCGCGGATCTTGCGCGGAAAGCGTGCGGTCAGCGCGTAGTCCTTGTAGTCGATCTCGGCGCTGGTGAGGTCCTTCCACGACACCACGCCTTCGAGTTCCGGGACTGACATCGCGGCGGCGTAGGCTTCGAAGTCGTCAACGGGCGGTTCCTCGACGCGAAATGACAGGCTCTGGCTGACACCACTGCCGGACACGGCGATCACGTCCTGCCCGAGTTTCTCGGCGATGACCATGACCTCGGTCTTGCCATCCGCGCCGGTGATGGGTTCGTGTTCCACGATCATGTTGCCGCTGGCCGAGGAGGCCTGCAGGCGTTCATTGGCCAGTGGCTGACCATCGGCGTCGGTGACCAGCACGCTGATATAGACCAGGTCTCCCTGATAGGCCTGACCGTGCTCGGTGGCACCGAAGCCGACGGCAAACTGCCACTCGACTTTCATGTTGACCTGAGGCGAATCTGCCGCCGTCACCATGACTCCGGGCGCAAGCCAAAGCAGCGCCAGGGTCGGCAGTAGCATCGCCATTTTCAGAGACTTCATCAACGTGTCCTCGCCAGCGTGCGTGCGATATCCGTGCGGTAGGCCGCCCAGGCGGGCAGCAGCGCCGCCAGCACGCCCACCAGCAGCATCAGTGCGAAAAGTGCCAGTTCCTCAGTATAGAACACCCGTCCGGTGATCCCCATTTCGCCAGCCTGGCGCAGGGTCTGACCCAGCACCTCTGCAATCGTATGACCCAGCAGCAGGCCCAGAAGTGCCCCTGCGGCAGCCAGCATCACGCCTTCGAGCAGCACATGCGACATCACCTGCGCCCGCGAGGCGCCCAGGCTGCGCATCACCGCCAGGTCCCACTGGCGCGTTTTCAGTGCCGTGTACAGGGCGATGAAAAGGCCGAGGCCGGCGGTGACGATCAGCAGCACGCCAAAGCCGCGCACCGTCGTCAGGCCGATGCCGATGAAGCCCAGCAGTCGCGCGGTCTCATAGGCGGGGGACGCAGCCGTCATGTCGGGACCGGAGTTGATCAGCCGCGGCAGCGTCACGGCGGCCAGCGGACTGCGGAATTTCAGCAGCATCGCCGTGATCTCGCGGTCCGCGTCGGCATCTGCAGCCTGATCGTCGTGGTCGTGGTCGTGGTCGTGCCCGTGGTCGTGCCCGTGGTCGTGCCCGTGATCGTGCCCGTGATC
>JAFIFN010000126.1 GCA_020832005.1 Gammaproteobacteria bacterium
GGGCGCGCCGCGGCCAGCAGCAGCAGCAGCCAGGCCAGCCACAGCAACAGCAGCGCCCGCCAGGCACCGCGTGTCGCGGAACGCATGTTTTGCGAAGCGGGCAAGGACAGGCCCACGGGCGCGCGCAGGGCCGCCTCGCTGCGCTGCGGCAAGCCCGGCAGCACCCGACGCAGCAGCCAGGGCAGCGGTGCGAGCAGTAACCACCAGGGCCAGGCCAGCGTCAGCATGGCGACTCACCCCGCTGCGATCGGCGACCCGTCCGGCCGATCCATCTGCGCACGCGGGCGAGAAGTTCGCGCGCCTGCGCACCGGGCACGTGGACGCTCGGCTGGTAGGGGCCATGCAGCAGCCAGCGCCCTGGTCCGTCAGGGAAGTCCTCGCCACAGCCGGTTCGGGCCAGGAATTCCAGCCACGGGCGGCCCTGCAGACCAGCCACCTGCGCCGGCGGGAAAACATTCAGCGCATGACGCCGCAACAACGAAGACAGTTGGCCCAGCCACTCGCCACGCTCCGGCGCGGCTCGCTGCGCACGCGCCACGTTGGCGAGCTCGGTCAGTGCGCGCCGGCGCGGGCGATCGGCCTGCCAGCGCCGCCACAGCCACACCGCGGCGAGCGCCAGGGCGACCGCCAGCGCCGCCAGCAACCACCAACCCGGCGGCGGGGGCCACAGGCCCGGCGGCGGCGGCAGGTGAATGTCGCGCAGGGGCAATGGGGCGGCGGCAGACGGACTCATCTGCTCAGGCCCTGCCCGCGCGGCGGGCGAAACGTCGTTGCAGCACGGCGACCACATCCTCATCCGTGCGGCAGGCCAGGCCATGACCACCCGGCAGCCGGGCAAGCCGCTCCAGCCGCGCACGACGCTGGGCAAACTGCTGGCGTTGCGCCTCGTTCAGCGTGGCCGCACCGGTATCCAGCATGGCCTCTCCGGCAGGCCCCAGGATGCGGTATCGGCCCGGGGGCGGCAGCTCGGATTCGATGCGATCGTGCAGCAGCAGCGTCAGCAGTTCCGCGTGGCGCGTCAGCTCACCGAGGTGCTCTGCGGCGGCGTCATCGAGATCGTGGAAATCGCTGATCGCGAACACCCGCGTGCCGGGCCTGACCACCCGCGCAAGGCGCGCGAGCATGGTCTGGATGCCGGGCACCTCTGCGACCAGCGGCGGCGACGCGCCCTGCGCCAGCGCCGGCACCGACATCAAGGCACTGCACAGTGCGAGCACACCGTGCCGGCCGCGAGCCGGTCTGCGCTCGATGTGGGTGTCCGCCGCGAACAGCTGAACGCCGACGCGGTCGCCCTGCTGCGCGGTCGCCCAGGCCAGCAGGGCGGCAGCGCGCGCGGCGAGCACGGCCTTGTAGCTGCCAGTGGTGGCAAAGAACATCGAGGGGCGCAGATCCACCCACAGCAGCACCGGGCGCTCGCGTTCCTCGCGAAACAACTTGGTGTGCGTGCGGCCGCTGCGCGCCGTGACCCGCCAGTCGATGCTGCGGGGGTCATCACCCTGCTGATAGGGACGCGATTCATCGTACTCCATGCCACGGCCGCGCAGCGCGCTTAAGGCCCCGCCATGCAGCGGGGCGCGGGCTTTCAGGGCATCGAGGTTCATCGTCGAGGCAGGCCGCGCCAAGCGCAACAGTGTCGGCAGGCCAACACTGACAGGCGATTCGACTGCGCGCGCGACCACAGCGTTCACGGCACGGCTACGCGTGCCAGCAGCAGGTCGACGAAAGCATCGGCATTCATGCCGTCGGCTTCGGCCTCGTAACCGAGCAGGATGCGATGGCGCAGCACATCATGCGCGATAGCCTGGATGTCTTCAGGTGCCACAAAGTCCCGGCCGGCCAGCCAGGCGCGGGCGCGCGCGCAGCGATCCAGCGCCAGCGTCGCCCGCGGGCTTGCCCCGTAGTTCAGGACGCCGGCCAGGTCATCGCCGTAGCGCTCGGGCGTGCGCGTCGCCAGCACCAGTTCGACGAGGTAGGCCTCGAGACCCTCGCTCATGTGCAGCGCGAGCACCTCCTGCCGGGCCGCGAAAATATCACGCTGCGGCAGCGCCTCGGCGTTGCCGGCAGGCTGCCATGCGTCAGCCTGCTGCGCCTCGCCGCGGTTGAGCCGCAGGATTGCCCGTTCGGATTCGGCATCCGGATAATCGACTCGCACGTGCATCAGGAAGCGATCAAGCTGCGCCTCGGGCAGCGGATAGGTCCCCTCCTGCTCGATGGGATTCTGCGTGGCCATGACCATGAACAGCTGCGGCAGCCGATATGTGGTCCGCCCGACGCTGATCTGGCGCTCGCCCATGGCCTCGAGCAACGCAGACTGGACCTTGGCCGGCGCACGGTTGATCTCGTCGGCCAGCACCAGGTTGTGAAACAGCGGACCTTCCCTGAACGCAAAGCTGCCGTCCTGCGGGCGATAGATTTCCGTACCGGTGAGATCTGCCGGCAGCAGGTCGGGGGTGAACTGCAGGCGCTGGAAGTCACCCTCGATGCTGGCAGCGAGCACCCGAATCGCGCGCGTCTTGGCCAGTCCCGGCGCGCCTTCCACCAGCAGGTGCCCGTCGCACAGCAACGCGATGAGCAGGCGATCGACCAGCACGGACTGACCGATGATCAGCTCGCTCATGTGGCGATGCAGTGTGAGAAAGCTGTCCCTGGGTGTCATGCAGGCTCCTGTTCAAGTGGCTGGCGGCGAACGGCGCCAACGTATCCTTCCAGAAATATAGATCGCGCGCACTCACGGGCCGGCATTCACGCTGCTACACTGCCGCGGGCCGACAGCTTGAGCCGAACGCAGGCCAGGACCCACGCGACTCTTATGCGAACATCCCGCTTCACAGACAGCCCCCGCAGCCCGGCGGTTCCACGCCTGGCGCTGATTGCGTTGCTGGCGGCCATGACATCGACTGCACTGGCCTGCCCGGAGGGCGTGGACGGACATTTCGAAGTCACGCTGAGCGGTGCACTGGTGGCGACCATCGACTGGCAGGCGCCGGCACTGCACTGCGAGGGCATGCCGCGACCCGACGCCGGCGGCGGACGCCTGCGTTTTTCCGGCGAACTGGAGCCCGGCGTGGATCTGGCGGTGGTGATCGGCATCGACGGGCTGGCGCCAGGGGTGAAGACCCGCGAGCTGCCGGCGAACCTGACACTGGTCGTCGAGGGACAGGGCCTGTTCTTCGGCAGCATGCAGCAGAGCCATTGCTGGGCCGATATCCTGGCCAACGAGCCGGTCGGCTCACAGGGCCACCTCGTGCGCGGCGAGATTTACTGTGTACGCGGTCTGCCCCAGGTCGGCGGGGGTGCCAGCGTGGGCATCACCGACCTGCGCTTCGTCGGTCTGCTCGCGCCCGAGGCTGACGACGACGATGATGATCATGCCTCCCTGCCGCTCTGAGCGTTGCCCGACGCGCAGCTCGAAGACCGTTCATTGCCTGCTGGCTGCTTGGCTGCTGCTGTACGGGCTTGCCGCGAGCGCCGGGGCGGTGCCGCGCCTGGAAGGTGATTTTGACCGCTCCTCGCTGCTGATCGACAGTGCGGCCGCGGGCATGTGCTATCACTTCGAGGCCTATATGGCCCGCACCGATCGCCAGCGCGCGCGCGGGCTGATGCACGTGCTGGCGATGCCACGATTCACCGGCATGATCTTTTCCTTCGCGCCCGGCCAGCAGCCCACAATGTGGATGAGAAACACTCTGATCCCACTGGACATGCTTTTCCTCGATGGCGACGGCCGGGTGGTGCACATCGCCGCCGACGCCGTGCCGCAGTCATTGCGTACCATCGCAAGCCCGGTGCCTGCACGCTCGGTGCTGGAGATCAACGGCGGACTGGCCGCGGAGCTGGGATTGTCGGCCGGCGACCGGGTCGTGCATGCATGGTTCGACGCCGGCTGGCCGGAAGCCCTGGCGCAGGCGCGTCCCTAGCGGCGCAGCAGCGGCAGCCAGCGCGCCAGGCTCAGCAGGCTGAGCAGGGCCGCTGAGACGTAGGTCAGCGCCGCGGCGGTCAGCAGCTTGCGGGCGTGCGGCTCATCCCCGGGGATCAGCACGCCTTCACGACGCAGCATGGGCATCGCCCGTCCGAAGCTCGCATCGAGTTCCGCCGGCAGCGTGACGAGGTGCACGGCGGTCATCAGCAGCATCGCACCGAAGGCGCCCGCCGCGGCAAACAGCCCCAGCCACGGCGAACGCGTGACCAGCACGAGCAGCGGGGCGGCCAGCAGCAGTATCGGCGCGGCCTTCTGTGCGCCCATGGCAACGCGCACCAGCGATCCGCGCAGGCGCAGCGGTACGAAGCCCTTGTGATCCTGCACTGCATGGCCGACTTCATGGGCAGCCACGGTGATCGCCGTAAGGCTCTGCGCTCGATAGTTCTCCTGGCTCAGCCGCACGGCCTTGCGTTCAGGGTCATAGTGATCGCCAGCCTCGGTGACCTCTACGCGCACCGAGGACAGACCCAGCCCGTCGAGCAGTCGACGGGCCAATTGCGCCCCACTCATAGGGTAGCGGTCGACGGGTGCGGCATAACGGGTCATGACGCGCTTGACCCAGAACGCCGGCCAGAACAGCAGCACAAGCAACACAGCAATGACGGGCAGCCAGATCATCATGATTCGACCCCGGCCTGCACGCGGGCGTTCCCGGCGCGCCAGCCTCGGCTCAAGGGGAAAAAGCGGGCGGGAAACCCTAGAAGTGAATGATCGGCGCGGGTCGATCAGCGCGTCGCACGAGGCTGATTTCCAGTAGTTCCAGCCGCTCCGCCTCGCCGGGGCGGTGCACGGACACCGTTTCCTCGATTCGGTCGCTGCCCAGCAGCCGGCTTTCGTTCATGGCCAGCCGCGCCTCACCGAACTCGTCGGTGATCCAGGCCGATCCTGTCAGCGTGCGCAGCGCCGCATCGAAGCTGGCCGGCACGGTGTGCAGTTCGGGCATATCCGGGGAGTAATAGGTGTATTCATACAGGCCGGTATGGCCATTGAAAGACAGGTAAAAAAGCGAGTCGGCGACGCTCACCGGCCGGGCAGCGCCGTTGAGGCTGCCAAACAGATCGAAGCGATCATCACAGCGGATCGCGGTGCCGTTGAGCGCCCAGCGGCAGGTACGCGTGCCCCGCGCCTGCAGGGCATCGCCATCCGGCGTGCGCTCCGTACTGGTCAGGGCCCATTGCCCGATCAGCATGTCCAGCGCCTGCATCGGCTGACGGGACAACTCGCTGCCGGCAGTTGAGGCCTGCTCGAGTGGTACCCGCTGAGTGGGTGCAGCATGGCCGGGCACACAGAATATGACCAGGCCGGCCAGAATGACCGATTGGATTACGCCGTGACGCAGCGTATCTGACATCTGGATGTTCCTCCCGCGTAATTGCGGCCCCTTTGTCCTACAGTACCACAGGGGCAGGGCATTGGATTCCCCCAGTCAAGACGTTGCGGGACACTGCCTGAACCGTCCCTGAACAAAAAAAGGGCGGACCCGAAGGCCCGCCCCAGTTTTTCAACAGTCAGCGACTGGCTTTAGAACGAGACGTTCACACCCAGGGTGTAGAACCGACCCAGCACATCGTAGTACTGCGGGAAGGTATTGCCGCTGTTGACCGACGTGGAGCCGATGGTGTCACCCACGACCGGTGGCTTCTTGTCGAGCAGGTTATTGACCGTGAGGTTGACGCGGACGTTGTCCGTCGCACGCCAGGCACCCGAGAGGTCAAAGTAGTTGGTGGCACTGATGCTCGAGAACGCCGGCAGGAAGGTACCTGCGCCCGGCTCGACCGACACGCCGCTCATGTAGCGCCAGTTCACAGACACGTCGAAGTCGTTGAGCGACCACGTCGTGCGCTGATTGAAGCGCGTCCGGTGCACGATACCCGAGCCAGTGGCGTCGTTACACGCGACGCTGTAGTAGCCGACGCAGTCGCGATCCGTGGCTGTCGGGTTGGCCTGGAAGTCCCAGTTCAACACGTAAGTCACGTTCAGCGCGAAAGTCAGGCCACCGCGACCGTTTGGCAAGTCAAGACCGTACACCGCACCCAGATCGATACCGTCAGTGGTTGACCGACCCGAATTGGATCGCGCCGTCACCACGCCTGGGGCATCACTGGCGTTCAAGTCACCACCAATCGGACTACGCTGCACCAAGGCACAGGCCTCGTTGAACTCCCGGTTGGGGTTGAACGCGGTGCTGTAGCACTGATCCAGGATATCCGTGGTGCTCGGTTCGGAGATCTGATCGGTCAACTTGATACGGTAGTAATCGATCGTCAGCGTCAGGTCGTCGACCATGGTCGGCTGCCAGACGAAGCCCACGGTCCAGGTATTGGCCTTCTCCGGATCAAGCTCCAGATTGCCTCCGGTCAGGACGTTGATCTGTCCTGCGGCCGGTGCCGGCAGGCCGCCGATAGCGCCCAAAGGCACGCCAGTCAGACGACATAGATTGGACAGCGTACCCGGCGTATTGGCTTCAGCCGAGTTGATCGACGCACCCTGGCAGGGGTCGGTGTCCAGGTTGGACAGGCCGGACACCTGGGGCTCAAACAGCTCGTTGACGTTCGGCGAGCGCGTGGCACGCTGGAACATCGTGCGCATGCGCAGGCTGTCGATCGGCTCCCAGGCCAGGCCCGCTTTCCACGAGCCGTAGTTCTGGCTGCTCTCAACCTTGAACTCGCTGTGACGATAGCCACCTTCGAAGATCACGCCCGGCAGGATGGGCGCGAGCATTTCGACGTAGATCTCGTTGAGCTTGTAGGATCCTGAGCGATCCGGCGTTGGCGCTCCCGTGCCCAGCACTTCAGCCTGGATCTGCGAGGCCTGGTCGGACAACGTGGCAGCGCTGACACGACGGTGCTCGACACCGAGCGCCACGCCAATCGGTGAATCCGCCCAGGGGCTGCGAATATCGCCGAGATCGCCCGAAACCGAGGCCGAACCGATTTCCTGCACCACCTGCTGCGTTTGCACAGAAGAGAGGTTGAAGAAATCAATCATCTCCTGGGTGATGGAACCCTCCGGCCCGAACATGTTGATCGGCACACAACCGTTCGACGGATCGGTACAGACGGGCTCGCCCGTGACTGGGTCAGTGGTGGCCAGCAGGGCCTGCTGCACCCGCGAGTTCGAACCCCAGTTACCCTGGACCTGCGTCTGGTCTGCCTGGCCGCGCGACCAGTAGACGTCGTAATCCCAGCTCGGGTTGATGTCGCCGCGAAGACCGGCGGTGTACTGGAACACCTGGTTGTCGAAGTCGTTCAGGCGTGGTCCCAGCTCGGTAAAGCGGCGGCGCAGCTGCACGCCCGTGATGATCTCCTCACTGCCGGCAACGCAGTTTGCAGGATCGATCTGGCCTGGCACGATGATCGGATCACCTTCTGCGTCAACACCGATCTGCCGCGAGCCGGTGGAGCAGAGCTGCTGGCGCGTGGCATCGTTCAGGAAGGGATTATCGACCGAGATGTTCCAGTTGTTGAAGAACGAGCCGCTCGGCGCCAGCTGGGCCTTGCGGGTGTTATTCATAAACAGGAACTCACCGTAGACCTCGGCGAACGGGGCAACCTCATAGCGCGCAATGGCGGTGCCCTGCGTGCGCTCCAGCGGTCCCTGATAGAAGTTCAACGGGTTAAAGTTGAACAGCGTAAAGTCCTCTGAAAATGCCCCGAGGGTGGGGTCGTACTGCGCCAGAACATTCGTGGGGTTGCCGGTTTCGGGGTCGATCGCGCCGATTGGCAATACCGAGAAGGTCGGAACGCCCGCAGAGGAGCCGCTCGGGTTACCCGTGGCCGAGGACAGCGAAGACAAAGCGAAACTGCGCTCGCCCATCGTCAGCGGCTCGATGTCCGTGTACCCGAAGCTCATGGTGATATTGCCGCGACCGTCGGAGGTATTGGCACCGAAGATGATGTCAGCAGTAGTGCGGTCGGCGTCACCCCGCTCGGAGGTGCCGTAGCGACCTGAGAACTCGACGCCTTCGAAATCCTGGCGCGTGATGAAATTGATGACGCCCGAGATGGCATCAGCACCGTACACGGCAGAGGCACCACCGGTGATCAGGTCGGTGCGCTGGAGCAGCGCAATGGGCACGAAGTTCGTGTCAACCACACCGTTGAGGTTGAACGGCACGATGCGTCGGCCGTTGAACAACAGCAGGTTACGTTCGGCGCCAAGGCCGCGAAGATTGACGGTCGAACCGCCACCCGTGCCGTTGTTGGTGCCGGGGCCGAGCGCCGGGATCGCCGAGGGCAGCTCGCGGATGAAGTCTTCCGCGGACGCCACCTGACGGAATTGCAGCTCGGTCTCATCCACTGACGAGATCGGGCTGTTGGCCACGAGGCCGGGGGAACGGATACGGGTACCGGTGACCACGATCTCTTCGACGGAACGCTGCTGCGTTTCCGGCTGCTGGGCGGCTGCGCCGAGGCTGTAGGCCCCCGCGCCGGCGGCGCCGGCAGAGATCAGGGCGATGCGTACTGCATTCGCGAGATTGCTGTTTGCCATTACTGACATCCTCCAGAAGATATGCATTTTTGCTGGTGACGAACGGAAACTGGAAAATCGCCGTCGCCGCTATGTTGTGTATTCACCACGCCCTAGGTCGTGATGCTGTTTCAAGACGCCTTCCCCTCGGCCATATACGAATGCCGAAGTTCTGTTGCGAACAATCCTCTTGTTACAGGTGTAACGGAACTATAGACGTCGCAGAGCGAAAAGAAAACAATTATTGCGCCGAAAACATACAACAATTGGGATTTGGGGCGGCCACGGCCGGTGGCGCCCCCTCAGACAGCATAGGCGTGTGGCGTTATTCCAACATCAAGAGAGGTGGCGCCGACCAGGCGCGATCCTGAGCCCGGCCCTGCTCAGCCCTCGAACTCCACCAGCAGATCATGCGCCGCCACCTGCGTGCCTACGGGCGCCACGACGGCTTGCACGGTTGCATCTCGCTCGGCACGCAGCACCGTCTCCATCTTCATCGCCTCGATGGACACCAGCGCATCGCCCCGCGCGACCTTCTGGCCGGCCTTGACCGAGACGGAGACCACCAGGCCCGGCATGGGGGCTGCGACATGGGCCTCGTTGCCCTCCTCGGCCTTACGATTGGCCACCGCCGTGGCCGTGACCGCGTTGTCATCGATATTGACCGTTCGCGGCTGGCCGTTGAGTTCGTAGAACAGCTTGCGCTTGCCTTCGGAGTCCGGGTCACCCACGGCGAGCATGCGCACGATCAGCGTCTTGCCCGGCTCGATGTCCACGGCGATCTCCTCTTCGCTCATGAAGCCGTGGAAGAACACCGGCGTGGGCAGGATGGAGACATCGCCGTAGTGACGGCGGTGCGCCGCGAACTCGGTGAACACCTTCGGGTACATCAGGTAGGAGGCCAGATCGCAGTCGTCGACCTTGCGGCCGATCTTCTTCTGGGCCTCTTCGCGCGTCGCCTCCAGGTCGGTCGGCGGCAGGGTCGCACCGGGGCGTTGCGTGAGCGGCGCCTCGCCGTTGAGCACCTTGGTCTGCAACGCCTTCGGCCAGCCGCCGGGAGGCTGACCCAGGTCGCCGTGGAACAGCTGGACGACGGATTCCGGGAAATCGATGTCGTGCTCGGGATCGGTCACCTGTTCGGGCGTCAGGCCGCTGGTCACCATATACAGCGCCATGTCGCCGACGACCTTGGAGGTGGGCGTGACCTTGACGATGTCCCCGAACATCTCGTTGACCTGCGCATAGCGCTCGGCAATTTCGGGCCAGTGGCGTTCGATCCCCAGCGAACGGGCCTGCTCGCGCAGGTTCGTGTACTGGCCGCCGGGCATGGCGTGGCGATAGACATCCGCCGTGCCGGAGCGGATCTCGCTTTCGAAGGCCACGTAGTACTCGCGCACGACCTCCCAGTAACGGCTGATGTCACGCATCGCCTGGCGCGGCAGACCGGGATCGCGCGCGGAATTGCGCAACGCCTCGACGATCGAGCCGAGATTGGGCTGGGAGGTCAGCCCGCTCATGGCATCCATGGCGCCATCCACGGCATCCGCGCCGGCCTCGACGGCGGCCAGCACCGTGGCGGCGGCCAGACCGCTGGTGTCATGGGTGTGGAAGTGGATCGGCAGGCCGATTTCGCGTTTCAGCGTGGAGACCAGCAGCGTGGCCGCGGCCGGCTTGGCCACCCCGGCCATGTCCTTGATCCCCAGGATATGGGCGCCGGCGGCTTCGAGTTCGTGCGCCATGCGCACGTAGTACTCGAGATCGTATTTCCCGGGGTCCTTGGCCGTGAGGTCGCCGGTGTAGCAGATCGTGCCCTCGCAGAGCTTGCCGGATTCGAGCACCGCCTCCATGGCAACCTGCATGTTCTCGACCCAATTGAGCGAGTCGAATACCCGGAACAGGTCTACACCGTTGGCTGCGGCCTGCTGCACGAAGAACTTCACGACATTGTCGGGATAATTGGTGTAGCCCACGGCGTTGGCCGAGCGCAGCAGCATCTGCAGCAGGATATTGGGTACGCGTGCCTTCAGGGCCCGCAGGCGCTCCCAGGGGTCCTCCTTGAGAAAGCGCATCGCGACATCGAAGGTCGCCCCACCCCAGCATTCCAGCGAGAGCAGCTGCGGCAGCAGTTTCGCGTACGCAGGCGCGATCGCCAGCATGTCGTGGCTGCGCATGCGCGTGGCCAGCAGCGACTGGTGGGCATCGCGCATCGTGGTATCGGTGAGCAGTACCTGGGGTTGTTCGAGCATCCAGCGCGCGAAACCCGCAGGGCCCAGCTCGGCCAGCTTCTGCACCGAGCCTGCCGGCGGTTCGCCACGCGGCAGCACCGGACGCGGTGCCTCCTCGCGCCGGGTCGCCTGGGCGCGACCGCGGACTTCCGGGTTGCCATTGACCTGCACGTCGCCCAGGAAACGCAGCATGCGGGTGGCCCGATCGCGGCGCTTGGGAAACTGGAAGAGCTCCGGGGTCTCGTCGATGAAGCGCGTGGTGTAGGCGGCGGTCAGGAACTTCGGGTGGTTGATCAGCTGCTCGAGAAACTGCAGGTTGGTGGCCACGCCGCGGATGCGAAACTCGCGCAGCGCGCGGTCCATGCGGCGGATGGCGTCTTCCGGCGTGGGGGCCCAGGCCGTGACTTTCTCCAGCAGCGAGTCGTAGAACGGTGTGATCAGGGCGCCTGAATACGCCGTACCGCCATCAAGCCGGATGCCGAAGCCTGTGGCGCCGCGGTAGGCGCGGATGCGGCCATAGTCCGGGATGAAGCTGTTCTCCGGGTCCTCTGTGGTCACGCGGCACTGCAGGGCGTGACCGTCCAGGCGCAGGTTCTTCTGGGTGCGTAC
>JAFIFN010000127.1 GCA_020832005.1 Gammaproteobacteria bacterium
GGGCGCCGGCCATACGCTGCTCTCGACGCTGCAGATGCTGATGGTGCTCTACCTCGGCGCAGGCGCGGTCATCGCCGGCAGCATGACGCTGGGCATGCTGTTCGCGTTCCAGTCCTATCGCAGTTCGTTCTCCTCGGCCGCAGAAGGATTGGTCGCGGTGTTCTTCGAGTGGCGCCTGGTCGGCCTGCACCTGGAGCGGCTGGCAGACATCATCCAGGCTGAACCCGAAGCGGATGGCGATGCCGGCAGCCTCACACGGATGGCGCTCGCAGGCCACTTGCAGGTCGAGACACTCAGGTTTCGATATGGCGATAACGAGCCCTGGGTGATCGACGGGCTGTCGCTGCATATCAGGCCTGGCGAGCGTGTCGCGATCGTCGGACGCTCGGGGGGCGGCAAGTCGACGTTGATCAAGCTGCTGGTCGGCCTGTATACCCCTGCCGAGGGACGCATCCTGTACGACGGGCGCCCGATGACGCATTGGGGTCTGCGCGCAGTGCGATCACGCATCGGCGTGGTCATGCAGGATGATCGGCTGTTGTCCGGTTCGCTCGCCGACAACATCGCGTTCTTCGATCTTCAGATCGACCTTGCGCGCGTGGAGGCCTGTGCGCGCGCAGCCTGCGTGCACGAGGAGATCATGGCGATGCCGATGGGCTATCGCACGCTTGTGGGCGACATGGGCTCGGCGCTGTCAGGGGGACAGATCCAGCGCATTCTGCTGGCCCGTGCGCTGTATGCGCAGCCGGCATTGCTGCTGCTGGACGAGGGCACGGCGAACCTGGACGCCGGCAGCGAGCAGCGCATCGTTGAAGCACTGGCCCAACTGCCGGTGACGCAGATCATCATCGCCCACCGCGCCCAGGCCGTCGCGGCAGCCAACCGCGTGCTCGAGCTGCATGACGGGCGGCTGCGCTGAGCCGGCAATTGCACGCGGTGGCATTTGCGGCATCACAGACGCCTGCGGTAGATTGATCGTCGGTTCAATCAGCAGAGGCTGCCGACCATGCGTGACACCGACCGGGATCCCACAGGCGAGCGCTTGCCCATCAAGCTGGACACGACCACCAACGGAGAATTCGCGCCCATCCCGTTGCGCCGCGAGCATATGGCGGCCAACGCACTGGCACACGACGAAGCCGGTCGCGCTGCCGCGCGGCTCGGACTCGACCGCCGCAGTTTCCTTGTCAGCAGCTGCGGGGCGGCCTCCACGTTGCTGGCGTTCAATGCCGCCTACGCTGCGGCAGGCAAGACCGCCGGACATTTCGAACTTGCCGCTGAGAGCCGCTACGAACCGCAGCTGGCCGCTGCCAGTCTTGAGGGCGACGAATTCATCTTCGACGTGCAGGGGCATTTCGTGAATCCGCAGGGTGCCTGGCTGTCGCAGCCCCCACCGCATGGCACTGCGTGGATGCCTGAGGTGTTCCCGGGGCAGGCCGGCTGCGCGCGCGGCCTGCGCGCCGAGGATCCCCTGCTGTGCTTCGGCGCCGAGCAGTTCATCCAGGACGTGTTCATGGACTCGGACACCGACCTGATGGTGCTGTCATTCGTGCCCTCCACGGCAGAGGCCGAGCCGCTGACCATCGAGGAGGCCGCCGCAACCGCCGAACTTGTCGAACGCATGGACGGTACACACCGCATGCTGCTGCATGGACGCGTGGCGCCAAACGAGGCACGTGGCCTCGAAGCCATGGATGAGTTGGCCGAGAAGTGGCAGGTAACAGCCTGGAAGACGTACACGCAGTGGGGCGCTGACGGACGTGGCTTCTGGCTGGATGACGAGGACACCGGCATCCCGTTTCTGGAGAAAGCCCGGGCACTGGGCGTCAAGCTCATCGCCGTGCACAAGGGCCTGCCGTTCGGCCGGCAATCCTACGAGCATTCCACCTGCGCCGACATCGGCCGGGTCGCCCGCCGCTACCCTGATCTCACCTTTCTGGTCTACCACTCAGGGTTCGTGCCCGACCGCGCCGAGGGGCCATACGATCCCTCGCGCAGTGATGGCATCGATGCACTGATCCGCTCGATGCAGGAGAACGACATCGCGCCGAACAGCAACGTCTACGCCGAGCTGGGCAGCACCTGGCGCTTCCTGATGCGCGATCCGGATTCGGCGGCCCACGCGATGGGCAAGCTGTTTCGTTATGTCGGCGAGGACAATGTCCTGTGGGGTACGGACTCTATCTGGTATGGCTCACCCCAGGACCAGATCCAGGCTTTCCGGACGTTTCAGATCAGCGAGGAACTGCGGGAAACTTACGGCTACCCGCGACTGGACGCGCAGCTGCGTGCCAAGGTCTTCGGCCTCAACGCGCTCAAGCCCTACGGCAGCTTCGTGAGCGACCTGTTGCCGCGCCTGGGCGTCGACCAGGTGGCCACACAGCGCGCCGCCTATCGCGGCGAGGGCGTGAACCCGCACTTTCGCACCTATGGGCCACGGACGCGACGCGAGTTCATGAACCTGCTGCGCTGGAGCGGGGGCCAGCCGGCCTGAGGCGGCCGCGATCTGCATGCCAGCAATGACACGCAAACAGTTTCTTCAGGCCATGGCCGCGAGCGCAGCGGCAGGGACTCTGCCGGCAGTGCTGCGCGCGAGCCAGCCAGACCCGGGCGAAACGCCGACCGAGGAACTGATTCTCACCGATGCCATGGTCCTGACCATGGACGATACGCGGCGCGCCTTCGAGTCGGGCTTCGTGTGGCTGCGCGACGGTCGCGTCCACCGCGTAGGCGACAGCACGCAGCTTGGCACCCCGCCGGCCGGTGTCACCATCCGTTCGCTCGCTGGACGGGTGATCATGCCCGGACTGGTCAACTGCCACACACACTTGTCCAACGGCATCCTGCGCGGACTCTACGATGAAATGCCGCTGGAAGTGTGGTTCAGCCGCGGCATGTGGCCGGTGCTCGACGCACTGGATGCGAAGGCCGCCAATGCGGGTGCGGAGCTGGCGCTGCTGGAACTCATGGCGTCCGGCGTCACCACCATTGCGGGCGGTGATTTCGGCACGCCGCATGCCGATCTGCTGGACGGTGTGCTGGAAGCAGCGCACGACTCTGGCATCCGCGCGATCGTGTCGCGCATTACGGTCGATAGCGCCGACGAAACCAGCCCGTCGCAATTCATTCCCGCAGGCTATCGCGAGACGCCACAACGCGCGGTCGACGAAGTCCGCAGACTGCAGCGACAGCACGACTCCGAGCGCATCACCGTGGCACCCGAAGCCCTGGGTGTGCTGCGCTGCACCCCCGAGATGGTCACGGCGATGCACGAGGTCGCCGTGGACTCCGGCGCGCCTTACCTGATGCACGCAGCCAGTTCACCGGAAGAGCGCACCGAGGCGCTGCGCCGCTTCGGCCATGGCCCGATCAGCGAACTGGATCGACTCGGCGTGCTGGGTCCGCGCACGCTGCTGGCGCATGCCGTGTGGCTCGACGACGGGGAAATCGGGTTACTTGCCGACCATGGCACCGGCATCTCGCACAATCCGGTCGCCAACGCCTACTACGCATCCGGCATCGCACGGCTGGCGGAACTGCTTGAGGCCGGTGTGCCGGTAGGGCTGGGCACCGATGGTGCTTCGACGAACAACGGTCAGAACGTCTGGGAGACGATGAAAATGGCCATGCTGTTCCAGAAGCAGCGCCTCGAACGCGCCAGCTTCGGTTCGGCGGAGCTGGCGCTGGAGCTGATGACCCGCGGGGGCGCCGCCGCCCTGCACATGCCTGAGCGCATCGGCTCACTCGAGCCCGGCAAGGCCGCTGACCTGATTGTCATCGATGCACGCCGCGCGGCACTCTCTCCGCCGCAGACACTGGTCTCGAACCTGGTGTACGCCAATGACCGTCACGCCGTACGCGACGTGTACATCGGCGGACGGCCGGTGGTGCTCGACGGTGAGCATCAGCTGCTGGATCGCGAGCGTGTGCTGGCCCGGGCACAGGCCGCGGCGCAGAGGGTGCTGGCCCGTGCGGATCTTGCGGACTACCTGCGTCAACGCGGCCAGTGGCAATGGCAGCGTAGCGCCAAACCCTGAGCCCCAAGCCCGTAGTGCAGACCGAACGGCGTCATGCGATCACCCTCAAGGATCCGTGACGAAGACGCGCGTGCCCCCCAGGTATATCTCATTGCCCCACCTGCTTATCTCATCCTGGTAGCGTGCCGTGTGCGTCGTGAACTCCAGCATGACAGCCCGTCCGCTTGACACTATACGCCAGGTCCCGCGCTCGGAATCCTCGCTGGCACTGCCACCACTCATGCCATCCACGTACATCGACACGGAACTTGCGCTGTAGTATTCGAACTGACCGTTGGCGTACAGGGTCACCTCTGTCCGAGAATTGAAACCACCCGAACCGCCACCGCTATCGTAACCACTCAGGCTGACGAGTTTCCTGCCGCGCAGAACCTGCAGCCACTCGCGCGCGGCGGGACTGCCGTCGTGCAAGGCGTCGGCGCCGGCGTGCGCATCCCGCGGCGGGGTCATGTCGGCTCCATGCAGGTCGTATCCGCGGTCACCCGCATGGCTGGACTCCCCGGCATAGCCGTCGTCGTACCAGCCCTGGTCAGCGTATGTCTGCCCGTCGCCTGCGCGGGTGCTGGCAAACATCGCATCGATCTGCTCACGCCGTTGGCCGATCTCCCTGCGCAGCCCCACGGCCATGACGCTGACCGCGATGTCCTCCATCACCACAAGATACATCGACATCTGAATTCGGCTGCCGCCCAGGGGCCGACCCTCGTAGGTGCTGATCACGCCGGTGCCTGCATTCGTCTGGACGATCACGGGATCGCCTACGCGGCTGAGCATCGGGTACATCGACAGCACATCGCGTTCGCTCTGGGCGATCACCTGCGGGTCGACGGCACTGCGCACCTCGCCGGCCGGCAGAGCCATGACCAGGACCGTCTCACTTTCGCCGGCATCGGGTGGCAGCAGCTGATACTGGATCTCATCAATCGCCTGCACACTCCATCCCTGCGGCAACGTCATCGCGAAGCCGTAGGGATGGAAGAACTCCTCGAAGTCCTGTGCGTACGAAGTGGCGCCAACCGGCAAAAAACTGAAGAGCCATAGCCATACAAACCGCGGTCGTATCCCGGCATTGAATCTCATATGGCTTCTCCTAAGGTACACGGCGCACATTGTTGGAAGTGTTGGTTTCGCCTGCCACCGCCTGGACGCTCGCGGAGACGCCACGGTCGTTCCAATGTATGGGTCCAACATCATCCCGGCAGCGAATGCACTGCCCGGTCGCCGGGATACCGCTGCGCGAGCGCATCGCAAAATGCAGAGCCGCGCAAACCTGGTTGACCCTTCGCTCTATATCCACGTCAAAGTGCTCGCCCGGCGCCAGGGCAGGTACGTTGCTGACCTGGTTGCCGCTGAAGTTGCTGTTGCCGCCTCGGTTGAACGAAACGGTGGTAGCGGCAGAGCGTGCATCTCCCACATTCTGGACCCGAACCCTCAGTGCCGGGATGAAAGTGGTTTTCGGCGCGATCCCGCGCTCCGGGCACAGGTCGTACTGGCTCCTCTCGGTGAGTGAGAAGTCACTCCCGCTGGTGAATACATTGAGGAAAGTCAGCTCCAGGTCCGGCGCGGTGCTGCGCACAGGGGGCGGTGGTGTCGCGCCAACGTTGCGTGTCGGTCGCCCGGGCAGCACCGCGCCACCGCCGCCTGATGATCCTGGCCCTTCTTCTCCAGATGCGCCCTCAGCAGTGATGGGTCGCTGTGCCTGCACAGGCTGCGGTGTGCCTTCGGCGCTTGAATCACGGGCCCTCAGAAAGTCGGCACCGCGGCGCGCATCGTCGACAGGGTGTATGACGACGGTTCCAGTCGTCAGTTCGAGGTAGTCTGCGAAAAACTGCGCGTGCCTGATCGTGCCACCGTTCTCGCGCACCCGTGCGCTGAACGTGATGGAGTCACCCCGACGTGAAGCGATCCGTAACTGCTCCAGCGGACCGGCCGGCAATGAACCCTTGACGCCGCGCACCCAGGTATTGAGACCCTGACCCGAGATGCTGAAGCGATGATCTAGGGTAGCGTTGGCCAGATCGAGGAACACCGGTCGCCGCTGTGGTTCGTGCAGACGGATATTGCGTTGCAGGTCGATCTGAAAGGTCGTGGTATCCCCGCCGGTCAGTGATGGCCTGCGCAGCCGCACGCTGCGGACCCCCGGCTCGGCACCGGCCTGCACAATGAATCGGACAGTGACATAGGGTCGCTCGGTGCGGGCGGCCATACCCGGGTCGACCCTGCCCCGGTCCACGACGCCCTTCTCCACAATCCTGTCGACCCTGATGCCTGCGCCCGAGACATCCACACTGTTTGTGATGTCCAGCCATGGTCCACAGAAGGAGATCTCCAGGGTTTCTGCTGCGGAGAACGGTGCGTACGCACGCACCCGTGTGGGCGACCCGCTACCCGCGCTGACACCTTCCCGCGTCTCGCGGCCCGAGGGCAGCCTGAGACTCTGAAAGTTCTGCGTCACCACAGACGCGCCCATCTGACCAAAGGCGCAGATTGTGTAGTCGGCATGCGCCATGGGGCTGAATACCGCCAGGCAGGTCGCTGTTAGAACGGCGCGGATCATGTGTCGCATGTCGTGCTCCTTGACTGTGCTGAGGTCAGGTCTGAACTGTGACGGCGCTGCCCCGGCTGGGTCCTGACCAAATTAGGACGATTTCCCGACTTCGACTGCAGCCCCCTCTTCTTGTCATAATTTCAATGCCTTACGCGGCGAACAAAAGCTGTTCCCACTGACCGCACGGACGGCTAACATCAGTAAATGGCCGATCCACAAATGCCCGACGACCCCTCGAAGGCGAGCGAGGCCGATGCCGAGCCTCGCGGACAGCGCTTCGTTTTCGGCCGCTGCGCGCTGGACACCCGCACGCTCGCGCTCAGCGTCGATGGCGTGGCTGTCAAACTGGAACGAAAGCCCCTGGAAGTGCTGATCTTCCTGCTCACACATGCCGGCGAAGTCGTGACCAAGGACGAACTGCTCGACGCCGTGTGGCAGGGGCGTGTCCTGAGCGAGTCGGTGCTCACCAAGTCGATTGCCAAACTCCGCCAGGGCCTTGGCGATGACGACCAGTCGGTGATCAAGACTGTGCACGGATTCGGCTACCGCCTGGCTGCCGATGTGCAGGTGGATCGGACGCCAGCCGCGCCTGTGCGTCTGCTGCCAGAACTCAAGGCAGGCGACGCGCCGCCCCTGCGCCCCCTGTGGCGGCTGGTGCACCGCCTGGGGAGGGGTGGCTTCGGCGAGGCCTGGCTGGTCGAGCACGGCAAGACCCGGGAGCAGCGGGTCTTCAAGTTCGGTGTGGATGCCACAGGCCTGGCCGCGTTGCGTCGCGAGATCACCCTTCACCGCGTGTTGCGCCAGGCACTGGGCCCGCGCAGCGATTTCGTGCGGCTGATGGACTGGAACCTCGAGGAGCCACCCTGCTATCTGGAGGTTGAGTACATTGAGGGCGGCTCGCTGGCCGACTGGGCGCAATCCGCCGACGGACTGGCTGCCACACCGCAGGCGGTACGGATAGAGCTGATTGCTCAGATCGCCGAGGCGCTTGCGGCGGCGCACTCGGTTGGTGTGCTGCACAAGGACCTGAAGCCCGGCAATGTGCTGATCACGCCGGGCGAGGGCGGACAGCCAACGATCCGCCTGGCCGATTTCGGCAGCGGTTACCTTACGGATCCCGACCGACTGGATGCGCTCGATATCACCAAAATCGGATTCACGCTGGCGCGGGACGACGGGAGCAGCGGCGGCACCGCCTTGTATCTCGCCCCCGAGCTGCTGCGCGGCCAGGCACCGACGGCACGATCCGACATCTACGCACTTGGCGTGATGCTCTACCAGTTGCTGGTCGGCGACCTGCGAAAACCGCTGGCCGTGGGCTGGGAGCAGGACATCGCCGATGAACTGCTGCGCGAGGATATCTCAGCGGCTGCAGAGGGTCGCCCGCAGCACCGCCTTGGCGATGCTGCGGAACTTGCGCGCCGGCTGCGCGGACTTGAGGCCAGGCGGCACGAGCGCCAGGCCCAGGCCAGCGAACGTGAGCGGGCCTCGACGCTGCAGGCGGCACTTGAGCATGCGCGCACGCGACGGCGCCGCCTCGGCGCCATCAGCGCCGTACTCGGGGTGATGCTGGCGGTCGTGACCGTGTTGCTCATTCAGGTTCAGACTGCGCGCGAGCTGGCTCGCGAGGAAACTGATATCGCTGCGGCGGTCAACGAGTTTCTGACCACCGACCTGCTGGGCCAGGCCAATCCAATGATCGCCGGACGCCGTGATGTATCGGTGCGCGAAATCCTGGATGTGGCGGCCGAGGAAGCCAGTCGACGATTCGTCGGCCGTCAGAGCGCCGAGGCGGGTGTCCGCCTGGCCCTGGGGAGCGCCTACCGCAATCTCGCCGAGTACGAACGCGCCGAGCGCGAACTTCGTCTGGCCGAACAGCTGGCCGCGAGTGGGGCCAGATCATCCACAGTCGCCGAGCAGGCGCTGCTCGAACTCGGCCGACTGCACGTGTCACGCGACCAGCCGACGCTGGCCATCGAGGTCGTGGGGCCGCTGCGGGAGAGTGCGTTACCGCAATTGCAACTGCATGCCAGGATCATCAATGCAACCGCGCTGAAGCATCGCGGCGAGTTCGAACCCGCACTGGCCGAGCTGCAGCAACTGCTGCCGCTGGTGGAGGCGCACTTCGGCCAGCATTCCCCGGTTGCCATCGCGGTGCTTGGACACCAGGCAGTCGCGCTGGAAAAACTCAGCCGCTACGAGGACTCGCTAGTACTCCACCAGCGCGAACTCGATGCACTCCACGGCATCTACGGCGACGGCCATGTACAGACGCTTCGCGCCCTGCGCGGCCTGAGCACCGGCCATTTCATGATGGGGCGCCTGTCAGAAGCGCTCTCATACACCCGCCGCGCACACGAGATTGCAGTCACCGCGCTCGGCGCCGAGCATGACGACACCCTGCGTATCGCATCGGACCTCGGGCTGATCTACGGTGACCTGGGCGAGGACGCGCTTGGCGAGGAAATCATGCTCGCCACGCTGGAGACCCGCGTGCGATTGTACGGAGAGGCCTCCCGGGATGCGCGCAGCCTGCTCAACAATCTGGGTCTCTTTTATGGCGAGCGCGGTGACGTCGCACGCGAGATCGAGTATGTGGGACGCGCCTACCACGCCGATCGTGAGGCCGCCGGCGAACGCGACCCGGCAACCCTGGTGTCTGCGCACAATTTTGCTCGGGCCATGGTCAAGGCAGGACGTCTGGACGAGGCCGAAACACTGGAGCGCGAGACTTTGGCGATTGCCCGCGAAGTGTTCGGCCCGACACATGTATACGTCGGTATCATGGAGTTCACCTTGGCCAATATTCTCGGAAAACGCGGCGAGTTCGAGATCGCCGAGGCCAAGTATGCGGCGGCCATCGAACGCCTGGATAACGCCCTGGAACCGGGCAATTCGTGGAGCGCGCGGGCGCAAGAACTGCGCGATGAGATGCGGAAAATACAGGCGAGTCTGCAGCTGCCTGCGGATTTGCAGGTGCCGAGCAGGTAATACCTCCTGTTCAGCAGCGCTGGCCTGACTTCATGTGATGAATCACGGAACGCAAAGCTTCAGGGCTCGCGCGCCTGCTTGCCAGGCACATACTCACTGTACACATAGACCGGAATGCCCAGATCCCCCAGCTGATTGCCGATCAGTGGCTTGACGTCGTTCCAATCCAGCCCGCCCACACCGGTGGCAAGCTTCGGCAGTGCAATCGAGCGCAACTGTTCCTGCAGGACCATTTTTTTCAAGGCCCGCAAGCAGGCATTGACGTTTTTGGTGGAGGCCCTGCCGGGCCGCGCGCCCTGACCATAACCACCTTCCTGGGTAATCAGGCTGATAATGCGTCGACCATCGGCGGCAGTCCATATCCAGGCCTCACCGGGGCTGCGCTGTTCGATATGACACCAATGATGATAATCCTTGTGCATGGCCGGGTAATCGACATGCAGCGCCTGTGCCAGGCCCTGATCCATGGGGTCATTCGCCGCTATGCCGTGCGCGATCGCTTCGGCCTGGCTGAGCAGAATATCGCCGGATACTTCATGCAACATGATTCACTCTTCCCTGATGATGCTCATACCGAAATGGCAAAGCACAGCCTCTCAGGCTATCAGGCGGCACAAACCCCGCCAGTCGTGGCTTTCCGAAGCAAGCAAAGAAATATCCCCGGGACGGCACGACGCTCTCATGACGGGCAATCTACGCGCGCTGGCGCTATTGTTGTCACTGAATCTGCAGATCAAGCTCGATGCAAGCCGGAGGCGAGTCGATACATGGGGTCACGCCTTCCGTGATGGTGATCTGACCTCAAGGCATAAGGACATAACCGGTTGCCGCAGCGAAAGCGCGGCGAGTCGGTTTTAATCAACCTTAGGCACAACTGAGAGGGGGGCTTCCCATGAGCCGCGACACCACGACCGATCAGTCCCTGGAGCACAACCTGCGTTACGCCGCCGGCGAGGCAGTTCACGAAGCCCGCCATCCCGGCAAACAACCGATCCAGCCAGGCAGACGACTTGCGGTCGTCGCATGCATGGACGCCAGGCTCGATGTGGAAGACCTGCTCGGCCTGCAGACAGGTGATGCGCACATCATTCGTAACGCCGGAGGTGTCGTGACCGAAGACACCCTGCGCAGCCTGATCATCTCTCACCATCTGCTCAACACCAACGAAGTAGCGCTCATCCACCATACGCGCTGCGGCATGCTCGCATTCACGGACGACCTGCTCAAGGCGGGGCTGGAGGGAGACGCCGCCGCGACGAAGATGCTCGGACAGGCGACTGGCCGCGCGTTCAAGGGGCTGGATACCTGTTCGGCAACGCCCTCGGCGTTTTATGCCTTCCGCGGCACGCCTGAGGCTCTGGATGCGCCCCGAGACGACCACAACATGGAACGGCTGGCATGGGACGTGCGGCGCGGCATGTCGGCAATCCTCAACCACCCATGGATTCCCACAAGTGGCGAGGACGCGATCACCGTGCGCGGATTCATCTACGATGTAGACACGGGTCGACTGGAAGAAGTGAGTTACCCGGGGGACACCGGATCAATAGGCTGACGCAGTTGCCATAGCCCGTCATCGACGAAAGGGCCGTCAGTCGGGCGCAGCCGCACTCACCAGCAGGTGGTTCACACC
>JAFIFN010000128.1 GCA_020832005.1 Gammaproteobacteria bacterium
GGCCTTCCGCCAGGCACTCGACCGGGTGCTCGAACGGGTGACCGGGCGGCGGGATGTCGCGGAACAGCCCGAGGCGGCGGCCCTGCGCAGCCGCGCACGCTCGATGGTGCAGCAGTGGAGCTATACCCGCCAGGGGCTGTGGGCGATGTTCGATGCCGCCCTGCTGGGCCAAGAGTTGCGCGCCGCGGGATTGCCGCAGTGGGGTGCTGAGCGCCCACTGTTGCTGGTCTGGGTGGCGATCGACGACGATCTGCAGCCGGCCTTCGTGCTCGGCACCCCGCAGTTGGAAGTCTTTTCCGAGTTGATGGTCGGAGACACCGTGGGTGATGACATCCTGGGCGACGAATCGCTTGCCCAGCCGGTGGACGAAGCGGCGCTGCGCGAGGTGCTCGATCAGGTCGCCGCGCAACGTGGTCTGCCGCTGATCCTGCCGAAGATGGATGCCGTCGAACGTGCACTGGTGACGCCCGAGCAGCTCTGCGGGCGTGATTTCTCGTCATTTGTGCCGAGCCGGGAGGGCGCAACGCCGGCGCGCGCCGCGCGCGCAGACGATGCCGCACGCTTACGAACCGAGGATTCCAGCGCGGATGTCGATGAGCTCCTGGCTGACATCACCGGCGACGTCGCCTGGCAGGTGGCGGCGCGTCGCTATCGTGCCGACGGCATCCTGATCGGCTGTGCCAGGCTGCTCGGCGAGCGCATGATCATCGACTGGACCCTGCAGCTCGCCGAAGGCGAGCGCCGGCGCTGGCGCGGAGACCTGGCAGAGGGGCCGCATGGCGCCGCCGATGTGCTGGCGCGCGCGCTGGCGCCGGTGGCCGGCGAATCGGGCCGTCAGGCACTGCGCATCGGCGGCATCGGCAGTCTGGCCGACTACGCGAAAGTCATGCGTCACCTGGAGACGCTGTCGCTGATCGATGCGGTCGATATCGAGCGGGTCAATGGCGACACGCTGCACCTGAGCGTGCGCACCCGGGCGGATGCCGAGCAGTTGCGCCGCGCGCTGCTGATCGGTCGGACACTCGCGCCGCTGGTCGGTGCAGAAGCGGCGGCAGGGGCCTACACGCTGGTTCGATGAGCACACCGCTGCGTCACCTGCCAAACCTGATCTGCGTGCTGCGCATGCTGCTCGTCGTGCCGATCGTGGTGCTGCTGGTGAATGGCGAGTGGCACCTCACGCTGCTGCTGATCCTTCTGGCCGGCTTCTCCGACGGTCTCGACGGTTTCCTGGCAAAACGTTTCGGCTGGCAGTCACGGCTGGGCAGCATGCTGGACCCCGCGGCCGACAAGCTGCTGCTGGTCAGTCTGTTCGTGACCCTGACCTGGCTGGGTCTGGTGCCATTGTGGCTGACGGCCCTGGTGGTGCTGCGCGATGTGCTGATCAGTGCCTTTGGTCTTGCCTACAACGCACTGGTCGAACCGCTGACGGCGCAACCCACCGTCGTCAGCAAGCTTAACACCGCCCTTCAGCTGGCCTTCGTACTGGCGATCATCACCGCACAGGCGTTCGGCTGGCCGCCTGTGCTCGGACTGGAAGTCCTCGGCGCGCTGGTATTCACCAGCTGTATCGTCAGTGGCTTCGACTACATCCTCACGTGGTCACGGCGCAGCTGGACCGGCAAAGCCCAGGCGTGAACCCGCGCGCACAACTGGCGCTGCCGGTGCGTCTGCGTGACCATGCGAGCTTCGCAAGCTTCGAGGCGGGCGACGATGCGGGGCTGGTCGCACAGCTGGCCAGCCAGGCCGTGACACCGCGTGGCGCGCAGCCCTGCTGGTTATGGGGCGGCCCAGGCAGTGGCCGCAGTCACCTGCTGCAGGCGATCTGCGCTGCTGCAGGCGCATCCGGCCACGCCGCAACCTATCTGCCGCTGGCCGAACTGGAGCAGCTTGGGCCGGGGGTGCTGGAAGGCCACGAACGCTCAGCGGTCGTGTGCCTTGATGACCTCGACCAGGTGGTCGCACACCGCGCCTGGGCAGTGGCCGTCTTCGGTCTTTACAACACCGTGCGCGAGGTGGGCGGGTGGCTGGTATTCGTGACCGGCAGTGCACCCTCGGCGCTGGTCACGGCACTTCCGGACCTGGATTCCAGGCTGGCGGCCGCGGCCGTGCACCGGGTTCACGCTCTGGGTGAGGAGGGGCTGCTGCGCGCGCTCGAAGCCCGGGCGCATCGATTGGGGCTGCAGCTGCCCGAAGACACTGCGCGCTGGCTGATTCACCGCATGCCGCGCGATGCGACCAGCCTGTTCGCCGTGCTCGATCTGCTCGACCAGGCGGCACTCGAAGCGCAGCGGCGCCTGAGCGTACCGTTCGTGCGCGAGGTGCTGGCCAGTGTGCCGCGTGACGGGTCGCCGCCCTCAGGTGCCCGGCTGCAAACGTGAGATGCGCAGCCACGCGACCAGCGAGATCACCGTGAGCAGACACAGCAGGATCACGAGCGCCGCCGGTAACCAGGCCGACGGATTGGCGACGACTTCCATCAGCGCGACGACCAGGTAGGGGGTGAGCAGAAAGCTCGCCCAGACAGCCGTTATGCGGTGTCTGCGCCACAGCCCGGGCAGCGGGGCCAGCAGCGGCAGGGTCAGCACTACGGCCACGATGGCACGGCCCAGCCCGGTACCCGGCAGCGCCGTCCAGATCAGCCACAGGCTTGCTGCCATCAGCAGATAGAAAGTGACCAGCACAGTTGCGTGTGCGCGTGCCTCGAGTCTGCTCATGCGGCCAGCTTCCTGGCGATGCCGGCCACGCGTGCGCCCAGGGCCTGGGCCATGCGGACCTCCTCGCTGCTCAGCGCCGTCTCGCCGTCGGGTGCGAAATGGCTGGCGCCATACGGCGTGCCGCCCGAGCGAGTGGTGGTGACATCGGCCTGGGTGTAGGGCAAGCCGCACCACAGCATGCCATGGTGCAGCAGCGGCAGGGCCATCGACAGCAGTGTGGTTTCCTGGCCGCCATGCAGGCTGGAGGTGGAGGTGAACACCCCAAACGGTTTGCCGGCAAGCCCACCCTGCAGCCACAGCCCGCTGGTGCTGTCGAGAAAGTACTTCAGCGGAGCCGCCATGTTGCCGAAGCGCGTCGGGCTGCCCAGCACGAGGCCGTCACAGCCTGCCAGGTCGTCCAGGCAGACATAGGGCGGCCCGTCGTCGGGAATCTCCGCTTCGGTGGCTTCGCAGACGGCCGACACTGCGGGCACCGTGCGCAGCATGGCTTCACAGTGGTCCTGCGATGCGACGCCGCGCGCGATCTGGCGGGCCAGTTCCCGCGTACTGCCGTGGCGGGAGTAGTAGAGCACCAGTATGCGCGTCATGATTGTTCGCAGCCCCGAGATATATGTTTGATTTCGCTAATTTTATCTACCAGAGAAACGTGGGCAAAAGCGCCTTGACGCGCGCTTGAAGCGCCTGTTAACGTCCTTAGTCAATTGTAGCTGTTCGGAGACACATGCGTTGTCGATGATGACGGTTCTTGTGCCAACCACCCGGCATCTGGGCGCATGGCTCAGCGGGGTCCTGATCTGCCTGGTATTGGCCGGTTGCACTACCGCGCCTGTGCAGGAGATGAGCGATGCGCGACAGGCCATCATGGCGGCCGAACAAACCGGCGCCGCCGAGCATGCGCCCGAACAACTTAACCAGGCGCGCAACCTGATGGCCCGCGCACAGCAGAACCTCAAGCTGCGCAGCTTCGATAGCGCGCGTGACGAAGCCCTTGAAGCCAAGGCGCGGGCGATGGAAGCCCTGACCCTCGCAGAGGCTGCGCGTCGCGCCAGCCAGGACCAGTAAACGTCGCGTCCTTTCCCTGATGATGCCCGAGCAAACTGCCGTGCGCTGTTTCGTCAGC
The DNA here is from genome assembly GCA_020832005.1 of Gammaproteobacteria bacterium. Lineage (GTDB taxonomy): Bacteria > Pseudomonadota > Gammaproteobacteria > Steroidobacterales > PWYM01 > PWYM01. The sequence goes on from JAFIFN010000128.1 coordinate 3,835, forward strand.
GGCCGCGTTCAAGGCGTGGGGTTTCGTGCTGCCACGGCGCGCAGGGCGCGCGAACTGAGCCTTGCAGGTGTGGCGCGCAATCTGGCCGACGGTCGGGTGGAGGTCACGGCCTGCGGTGAGGCGTCCGCGATCGCGTCCCTGGTGAGCTGGTTGTGGCAGGGGCCGCCGCTGGCCCACGTCCGTGCCGTGGAGATTGAAGACCTCGCGCCGGCACAGGCTGCTGAAACCGGTACGGAGTTTACGACCGGCTAGTCTGGCAATCCGCGCAATCCCTGTCAGCCCTGGAACCAGCGTGTACGCAGGCGATCCAGGACGCGGTCGGCATACCAGCGCTGGCCCCGGCTGCCGTTATAGCGCGCCAGGGCCTTCACGAGGTCACCTCGTTCCACGTCCAGGTAGTAGCGCAGGATGGTGCAGCCCATGCGCAGGTTCGTGCGGATGTGGAACATGTTGTCGTCCGGGCGACCGATCTCGTCGAGCCAGAACGGCATCACCTGCATCAGGCCGCGAGCCCCCGCATGCGAGATGGCGAATCGATCAAAATTGCTCTCCACGTCGATGACCGCCAGCACCAGTTCGGGTGCGAGGTCCACCCGCTGGGCTTCGTAGTGGACATGCCGGAGGATCAACAGGCGCTCCTGTACATCGGGGACCTGGCGGGCGAGGCGTCGCGACATGTCGCTCAACCACACTTCCGCATCAAAGCGGTCGCTGAAGCTGTCGCTGCCGGCGGCCGCCTCGACCAGCAGCGCCCGCAATACCGGATCGGGCGCCTCGTCACCCTGCGCGACAGCCGGGCCGCTCATCACAACTGCGGCAAGCCACAGCGCGATGCAGCCGGTCAGGCGGCGGCCTGTGCTGCTAGTCCACGATATCCGCATGCCCGGACCCTGCGCGCACGACCTTGGTCTCGATGTCTGCCAGCGCCACGCGTTGCGCCTGCTCCTCGTGGCGCCTCTGGTGCTCGACCATGCCTTCAGCCAGTGCGCGATCGCCAATGACCACGCGCTGCGGAATCCCGATAAGCTCGGCATCGGCGAACTTGACCCCCGGTCGTGCCGGCCTGTCATCCAGCAGCACTTCCATCCCACGGGCCTGCAGTCCGGCATACAGTCGGTCTGCGGTCTCGCGGACGGCTTCGGACTTCTCATAGTTGATCGGTATCAGCACAACATCGAAGGGTGCCATGGGCGCAGGCCAGATAATGCCGCGTGCGTCATGGTTTTGCTCGATGGCGGCAGCGACGATGCGCGACACACCGATGCCGTAGCAGCCCATGGTCATCGGCACTTCGTTGCCGGCTTCATCGAGCACCACCGCGCCCATGGCCTCGCTGTACTTGCGCCCGAGCTGGAAGATGTGTCCTACCTCGATGCCGCGGTCGATCCGCAGCTTGCCGCCGCCGCGCGGACTGTCATCTCCGTCAGCAACATTGCGCAGGTCGGCCACGGCGGGATCTGGCAGATCGCGAACCCAGTTGCAGCCCAGGAGGTGGGCGTCGACCCGGTTGGCGCCGCAGACGAAATCGTTCAGCGCTGCCGCGGAGCGATCGGCAATGACCGGCACTGTCAGCCCCACCGGACCGATGAAGCCGGGCTCGCATCCGGTATGGCGCCGGACGGTCTCGGCGTCGCACATGCGTAACGGGTCTGCCACCTGCGGCAGTTTGGCGGCTTTAACGGCATTGAGTTCGTGGTCGCCGCGAATCACCAGCGCCACCGCGCCGCCGTCGCTGCCTTCCACCATCAGGGTCTTCACGCAGGCAGCGGCGGGCACGCCCAGCAGTGCCGAGACCTCGGCGATTGTTTTCGCACCCGGGGTATCGACCTCCTTCAGGGCCTGGACAGCTTCACCACGCGGCCGGGTCGGGGCAAGCGCCTCGGCGGTCTCGACGTTCGCGGCATAGCCATCGGCCTCGCACCAGGCGATGGCATCCTCGCCGGAGTCGGCGAGCACGTGGAACTCCTCGGAGCGACTGCCGCCGATTTCCCCACTGTCGGCATCCACGGCACGGAATCTCAGGCCCAGCCGCGAGAAGATGCGCGTATAGGCTTCGCGCATGCGCTGATAGCCTTCTTCCAGCGAAGCCTGGTCGACGTGAAAGGAATACGCATCCTTCATGATGAATTCGCGCGCGCGCATCACGCCGAAGCGCGGCCGGATCTCGTCACGGAACTTGGTCTGGATCTGGTAGAAGTTCACCGGCAACTGGCGGTAGCTGCGGATCTCGCGACGGGCCAGATCGGTGATGACCTCTTCGTGGGTGGGGCCGAAGCAGAACTCCCGCGCGTGCCGATCGGTAATGCGAAGCAGCAGCGGACCGTAGCGGTCCCAGCGATCCGATTCGCGCCACAGTTCTGCCGGCTGTACGGCCGGCATGAGCAGTTCGTGTGCGCCGGCACGATTCATCTCCTCGCGCACCACCTGTTCGACCCGGCGCAGCACGCGCAGGCCCAGGGGCATCCAGCTGTAGATGCCGGAGGTCAGTCGCCGGATCAGCCCGGCGCGCAGCATCAGCTGGTGGCTGACGATCTCGGCCTCGGACGGCACTTCCTTGAGCGTGTGTACGGGGAAACTGGACAAGCGCATGTGAAACCCTGGGCGAGCGGATCGACCCGTGATTCTAGCGTGGAATGCCCTGCGAGGTTGCGATGCATGCCGCGCTGCTCTAGCGTACGCGCCATGATGACAGCGGCGCCCGCGGTGGCGCGGGTCGGGGAGCACGCAGAGCTTGATCAGAAGAACGACAGCATTGTGGGTGGCCAGCGACGGCTGGCCTTTCCTGATCGTGGTGCTGGCCCTGTTGGCCGGTGCCGTGGCGCTGTCCTGGTGGTGGTTGGCAGCCGCACTGCTGTTGCCGCTGACGCTCCTGGTGCTGCTGTTTCGCGACCCGCCGAGGCGGGTGCCTGCGCGCCCCCATGCGGTGCTCAGCCCGGTGGACGGGCGCGTGCTCGCCGTGGAACAGGTCGAAGAGGGCGTCATGGCGCGTCCGGCGCTGCGCGTGGTGCTTCGCATCGACAATCTCGGGGCCTACGCGGCGCGCAGCCCGATCGAGGGCAAGGTCATGGAACTCACCGACAGGCGACGCTCGCCTGCCGGCCTGGCCCGGCGGGCAAGTGGCCTGTGGGTGCGAAGCGATAGCGGTGAAGACGTGGTTTTGCTGATTCGTGCATTCCCCCTGCTCGGGCATGCGCGCGCCTTCATCGGCTATGGCGAGCGCATCGGTCAGGGTCAACCGGCGGCATGGTTACGCATCGCGCGCGAGGCGGAGGTCTTCATGCCGGCCGATGCGCGTGCGCATGTGGCCTGCGGGGAGCGCGTGCGTGCCGGTGTCACCGTGCTGGCCGAGCTGGCGCACGAGAACGCAGATGCGCGCTGATACGACGTGTGCAATTGCTTTCCCCATGCGATTGACTCACGATGAATGCATGTCAGCCAGCTGCCGAATTTGATGAACGAGACCGAGCCTGACAAGCCAGAAATGGCGCCGCTGCGACCGCGCCGCAAGGGGATCTACCTGCTGCCGAACCTGGTGACGACGGCGGCCCTGTTCTCGGGTTTCTACGCGATTGTGGCTGCGATCGATGGCAACTTCGTCGCCTCGGCTATCGCCATCTACGTGTCCATAATTCTTGACGGCCTGGATGGGCGTGTCGCGCGCATGACCAGCACCGAGAGCGACTTCGGTAAGGAATACGACAGCCTCTCGGACATGGTGGCATTCGGTGTCGCGCCCGCGGTGGTTGTTTACCAGTGGGGCGTAGCACGGCTGGCCGAGTACGGGACTGCCTGGGGCAGGTTGGGTTGGCTGGCGGCGTTTCTGTACGTGGTAGCGGCGGCGATGCGCCTGGCGCGATTCAACTCGCGCGCGGCGGGAGCCGACAAGCGTTTCTTTGAAGGTCTGCCAAGTCCCTCGGCGGCGGCCCTAGTGGGCGGTCTGGTCTGGCTGGGAACGGTGCGGGGTCTCGATGGGCTGCCCGCGCTGCTGACCGGCTTCATCATCACCGTGCTGGCAGCGGTGTGTATGGTCAGCGCCTTCCACTACTACAGTTTCAAGGACGTCAATCTCGGTGGTCGCGTGCGCTTCACACACCTGCTGCTGATCCCGGCGTTCTTCATGCTCGTGTCGCTGAATCCGCCGGTCGTGCTGTTTCTGGGTTTTCTGCTGTATGCCTGTTCGGGGCCGGCCCTGTGGGTGTGGCGCTGGCATCGACGGCGGCGCGGCAGCCTGGAGACGGGGAGCGACGGAGGCGGCGAGTGAACGTTCCGGCACCGCCTGACCCGCGCGAGCGTGATGCCTGGCTTGAGGCCATGGGCCTGGTGCGCTGGACGAAACGCTCGCTGCCACAGGACATCACGGCGGATGTCACCGCTGGAGCATCTGCGGCCTCGACGCCGGTCGCCTCGGTAACCCTCGCTGCTGCGACCCAGGGGCAGTCCAGCCCAGCGCCTGAGCCGTCACCCTCACAACCGGCGTTCGATCCGGTGGCAGATCCGGCAAACATGGACTGGCAGGCTTTGCGGGCCTGCGTCGCCGAATGCCAACGCTGCGAACTGCACAGCACCCGGACACAGACCGTATTCGGTGTGGGCAATCTCACGGCCGACTGGCTGGTGATCGGTGAGGCACCGGGTGCCGAAGAGGACCGCAGGGGCGAGCCTTTCGTGGGGCGCGCCGGCCAACTGCTCGATGCAATGCTCGCCGCCGTCGGGCGTTCCCGCGAATCGGTGTTCATTGCCAATGTGCTGAAGTGTCGACCGCCGAACAACCGTGACCCCCGGGCGGATGAGGCTGACGCCTGCCGGCCTTACCTGGCCCGCCAGATCGAGCTGCTGGCGCCGAAGCTGATACTTGCGGTGGGTCGCATCGCCGCCCAGCAACTCCTCGGGGTAAGCACACCGATCGGCAAGCTGCGCGGTCGCGTGCACGAAGCCATGGGGGTGCCGCTGGTCGTGACCTATCACCCGGCCTACCTGCTGCGCAGTCCGGCCGACAAGGCCCGCGCCTGGGAGGACCTGCTGCTGGCCTGCCGGGTCAGCCACGGAGCGCGTGCGTGAGTGCTGCACGCGAGGCCCTGGGCGCGCGCCTGCGCATGATGCAGGCGGCTGATCTGCCACGCATTGGCGAGATCGAACACAGCGCCTACCAGTACCCGTGGTCGCCGGGCATTTTTCGCGACTGCCTGCTGGCCGGCTACTGCTGCCTTGTGATCGAGGAAGACCGTAGCATCGCCGCCTACGCCATCATGTCGATCGCGGCCGCCGAGGCACATGTGCTCAATGTCTGCGTAGCCCCGGAATATCAGTCCCGTGGCTTGGGCCGGCGCATGATGCTGGCACTGCTGGAGCGTGCCGAGCAGGCCGGGGCCGAGCGGGTGTTGCTGGAGGTGAGACCCTCCAATGCGATCGCGCGTGCGCTCTATGACAGTCTGGGCTTCGTCGAGATCGGCCTGCGTCCGCGCTACTACCAGGCGCATAGCGGGCGCGAGGATGCCGTCGTGCTGTGCCTGGAAGCTGCCGCGATACCGCGTCGACCGGCGCCCTGACGCTCCCTCAAGCTGCCGGGGTGCGCGGTCGTCGGGTAGAATGGCGGGTTTAGCTGCCTGGGACCACCCGCTTGAACCTGCCCGTCGATCACCAGCTCCGACGCACTTTTGCGATCATCTCGCATCCGGACGCCGGCAAGACAACGCTCACCGAAAAGCTGCTGCTGTTCGGTGGCGCGATCCAGCTTGCCGGCACCGTGAAGGGTCGCAAGGCCACGCGCCATGCCACCTCCGACTGGATGAAACTCGAGCAGGAGCGTGGCATCTCCGTGAGTTCCTCGGTGATGCAGTTTCCGTTCGAGGGCCGTGTCGTGAACCTGCTCGACACGCCCGGCCACGAGGACTTCTCGGAGGACACCTACCGCACGCTGACCGCCGTGGATTCGGCGCTGATGGTCATCGATTGTGCCAAGGGTGTGGAGGAGCGCACCATCAAGTTGATGGAGGTGTGCCGCATGCGCGACACGCCGATCATCACCTTCATCAACAAGCTCGATCGGGAAGGTCGCGAGCCAATGGAGCTGCTCGACGAGGTTGAATCGGTGCTGCAGATCGCCTGCGCACCGGTCACCTGGCCGTTGGGCATGGGGCGTGCCCTCAAGGGTGTCTACCATCTGCTCGAGGATCGCATCTATCTTTACCACCATGGCGCACGCGGCCGGATGCAGCAGATCGATGCGATCGATGGGTTGCACTCGGCCGAGGCCGATGCGGTGCTAGGAGGCGATGCGCAGGCTTTTCGCGACGAGGTCGAACTGGTGCGCGGCGCCAGTCATGCCTGGGACATGGCCGCCTATCTGCGCGGCGAACTCACGCCGGTGTTCTTCGGGTCGGCCATCAACAACTTCGGCGTGCGCGAACTGCTGCGTGCCTTTGTCGAGTGGGCACCACCGCCCCAGCCGCGCGCGACGATCGAGCGCCCGGTGCGACCGGAAGAGACGGCACTGACCGGTTTCGTGTTCAAGATCCAGGCGAACATGGATCCGCAGCACCGCGATCGCATCGCCTTTCTGCGCATCTGCTCAGGCCAGTACGCCAAGGGCATGAAGCTGCGCCATGTGCGCCTGGGCCGGGATGTGCGCATCCCCGATGCGCTGACGTTTCTCGCCGCCGATCGCCAGCATGCCGACCAGGCAGGCGCCGGTGACATCATCGGCCTGCACAATCACGGCACGATCAACATCGGCGATACCTTCACCGAAGGCGAGCTGCTGAACTTCACCGGCATTCCGAGTTTCGCCCCGGAGCTTTTTCGGCGTGCGGTGCTGAAGGATCCGTTGCGCATGAAGGCGCTGTCCAAGGGGCTTGATCAGCTCTGCGAGGAAGGCGCCACACAGGTGTTCCGGCCGTTGATGGGCAACGCGCTGATTCTCGGTGCAGTGGGCCCGCTGCAGTTCGATGTCGTGGCCGATCGCCTCAAGCACGAGTACGGCGTGGACTGCGTGTTCGAAGGCGTGCAGGTGGCCACGGCGCGCTGGGTGTACTGCGATGACGAGGCGAAGCTCGAGGAGTTCCGGCGCAAGGCCGCGGACAATCTTGCGGTCGATCACAGCGGTGCGCTGGTTTACGTTGC
>JAFIFN010000275.1 GCA_020832005.1 Gammaproteobacteria bacterium
GCTGTCACGGATCCGTGGCGGCCTGGCCATGAAATTCCAGTGATCAACCCTGCTACTGAGGAAGTGATCAGCGTCCTTCGCGAGGATGATGCTCATGACGTGGCGCGTGCGGTGAGTGCGGCTCGAAAAGCGTTTGATACTGGTTCGTGGGCGGCCATGGAGCTAGCCGATCGCAAGAGAGTGATTCGCTCAGCAATGGCGCATGTGCTCGAACACGCCGATGAACTTGCCTATCTCGACTGCGTGGATACCGGCATCCCCTTATGGGATATACGGGGTCGCAAGATTCATCGGGTCACCGAGAATTTCGAGTTCTTTCTTGAGGCCGCAAGCATGGCTGCGGGTGACACCTATCAGCAAAACAGCCGCTATCTGACTCTCGTGACGCGTGAGCCGGTCGGAGTGGCCGCCATTATCGCCCCCTGGAATTCGCCCATGTCGTTGGCCTCGATGCAGATCGCACCCTGCATTGCCTTCGGTAACACTTGTGTCGTCAAACCTTCCGAACATACGCCATTGTCGCTGCGACGGATGGTAGAGCTGATGCAGGAAGGGGGTTTGCCCCCTGGCGTGGTGAATCTTGTCAACGGCCGTGGTCCCGTCACCGGAGCAGCACTGGTCGAGCATCCCGGTATCGACATGGTGAAGTTCATCGGTGGTACGGATACCGGAAAGCGAATCATGGCCAGTGCTGCGCATGGCCTTAAAGAGGTGGGTTTGGAACTAGGTGGCAAATCCGCCAATATCATTTTTGAGGATGCCAATCTCGAAGAGGCACTGGATGGCGCGCTGTTGGGTATATATTCGAACAACGGACAGCAGTGCCTTGCCGGGTCACGCATACTCGTGCAGCGATCAATTGCCAATCAATTTATAGAGCAGTTCGTTGCGCGGGCGGGCAGGATCAAGGTGGGCGATCCGCTCGCGCCGGGAACCGAAATGGGGCCCTTGGCGTTTCGACAGCATTATGAGCGCGTCCTGTCCTATGTGAACATCGCCTGCTCTGAGGGGGCCGAACTGCTGGTGGGCGGCGGTCGGCCGGAGCACCTTCAGCAAGGCTACTACTTCTCGCCTACGGCAGTACTCGCACCTCATAACCGACTCCGTGTATGCCAGGAGGAGATATTCGGTCCATTTGCCAGTTTTATAGTTTTTGAGACCGTCGAGGATGCGCTGGCGATTGCAAATGACTCGGATTTTGGACTGGTGGCGTACCTTTGGTCAGACAACGTGCGAACGGTCATGCGAGCCAGTCAAGGCATTCGGGCGGGAACGATCTGGGTGAATACGCCATTGATCAGGGAAATTAGAGCGCCATTCGGCGGGTTCAAGGACTCGGGTATCGGGCGGGATAGCGCCCATGCCAGCATGGAGTTCTTCACTGAGGCCAAGACGACAACCATGCCGGTTACGACGCTGAATATGCGAAAGCTGGGCCTGTCCTAGAATTGTCTTCGCCCGATCGCCCGGTGCCTACAGTCGGGCGAGAATCTCCATCGCGCTGCGCTCACCAGACTCCAGTGCTCCTTCAAGTCCGGAACTCATGTCCCCGGTATGCTCCCCGGCAAAGTGCACGCGCCCGTGCGGCCGCGCGTATACGTCACCGTACCGGCTGATCTGGCCAGGCCGACGAAACGCAGAGACACCCACAGAGAACGGATTCCTGCTCCACGACTGGGCGCCGATGAACTCCACTCGTCCGCGCATACTGGGGCGCATTTTGTAGAGTTCGGTCTTCACATACTCGATCAGGTCGTCCATCGAGTGCTGCGCAAGCGCGCGATCCGCCGCTGCAGGTAAATTCAGCCAAATATAGTCGTGATGCGCGTTGACCCTGTGCATGACCTTGGCCACAGGCCCGGTGCTCCACATCGCAGGCGGGCGCCCGTCGACCTCCCAGTACGGCTCAAGGACTTGGAAATACAGCGCAGTAGATTGCCGGTAAGTGAGGGCCTCTACAGCAGCGGCCTGCAGCGGTGGCAAAGCAGGTGTGATATCGACGTCGCGCAGCGTTGTGGTTGGAAGAGTCGAAACCACGTATTCGGCGCGATATTTTCGACCATTCTTGCAGCTGACGACTACGCGGTCGCTGGCCGCGGTAATCGCCGTGACGATCTGCTGCATAACGACGGATTCGTGCAGGTTATTGGCCATGGCCTGCGGCAGGTTGCCAAGGCCATCGACCATGTGCCAATAGCCGCGGGGATGGCCCGCCGCTCGACGCTGGCGCGCGCGCATCTGGTTGCGGAGCATAAACAGTACTGACATCTCGTCGGGCGTAGTGCCCGAGGCTGCCGGGGTGCTCATGAGCTCCAATGCACGTTGGCTGATACCACGGCTGAGGAGAAAGTGCGAGTACGGAAAATCATACTTATGCATTTCTGGATCTAGCCAGTGTTCGCCCTGCTCGATGACATGCTCAGGCAGCGGGAACACTGAGCCAAGGCGACTCGGTCTCACCTCGCGTTCGCGCGCAGTCAAGTGCCTGCTTTGGGGCGAACTACTCCACTCATCATGGCTGTAGGCGATACCGTCAATGTGATACTCGTAGTCCTGTCCGAAATGTTCGTGTGCCAGTTCGAGGTTATGCCGCTCGGCCAGATAAAGCAGGCGCGCATAGTCAGGAAGGATCTCCGACCCGCCAACCTCGATCGGGCCTGGCGCGTGGAACTTCGTGTAAACGCGGCCTCCCACCCGGTTGCTACCCTCGAGGACTAGAACCCTCGCACCAGATTCCTCGAGGAGGGTTGCCGCATACAGTCCGGCCATACCGGCGCCGATGACAATCACATCGGCATCCAACCCCCCGCCAAGACCACCCCGGCAAGACTGCAGTGTTGTCGGCAGCAGCATGGCCGCTCCGAGTCCCTGGATAAAGCGCCGTCTGCCGGTGGTGGTCCTGACCATGTCCAGAAATTCCTGGCTGCGTCTAGAAATTCCAGGCGGCGGAGACCCCCAATTCCCTGCCTCGTGAGACACCCAGCGCAGAGCACCGCTGCAGGGCACTATTGAACGTCGTGAATGCTGGGTTGGTGTAAGTGCAGGTGCTTGTGCCGGAGAAATTGCCTGGTGAGGTGCGGTCATTATTAAGGTTGCGCGCGTACAGTGATGCGCTCCATGCATCCCGGCTAAGGGTCGTCAGCAGGTTGAGTCTGGTGTTGGCTCCAACATACGCCTGGTTCGCCAGATCGATGTACGCCCGGCTGCGATAGGAAGCGTCGACTCGTACCAGCAGCTCATACCCAGTCATCATCGGTGCTAGGTACTGCACACCACCATTGATCGTGGTTCGTGGATTGCCCACCGAGGTCGTACCCTTTACTGGTCGATTGTTGACGATTCTTCGATCCAGCGCAGAGCCAGGAACGAATTCAGTGTCGTAGGTGTGGTCTGCGTAGCCAACTCCGAGAGTGGCCGACACTCGATCCGTCAATGCGGCGAATGTCTCGAACTCAAATCCCCAGACACTGGATTTGCCGACGTTCTGTGTGAAAGAAAGTGTCGTGTCCGGGAGCTGGGCCGTCTGGTGCTGATGCTTAAGATCCATGTAAAAGAGTGCTACCGAAGTCTGTACCCGGCTGTCGGCGAAGCTGTTCTTGGCGCCCAACTCATAGTTCTTCAGCTCCTCAGGGCGAACATAGACGAAGTCTGCGAAGTTGCCAGGGAAGTTCGCAGGCTCGCTGGTGTTGAATCGCCCACTTCGGCGGCCCTCCGAGTATAGTGCGTAATAGGTCTGGTCGCCGTCCGGTTTCCAGGTCAAGGTTACTCTCGGTAGGAAATCAGTCTCCGTTTCTTTGCTGTCAGCTCCGACCTGATCCGGGTAGCTGGCCAGCCGACAGTCGGGACACTGCTTGCGCTCAAGGGTCTCCCGACCAAGACGAAATTCAAACGACGCCGTGACCTGCTCCGTCAGGTCGTACTCAAGCTGGCCGAACACCGCGAAATTTTCCGTCTCCTCGGGCCCTCGATCGACGATCTGAGCGGCGTCTGTGATGGACCCGGTGTGCGAGCTTGACAGGTTGAAGTTATCCGTGCGGAAGTTGGTACCCTTCTCGGTGAAGTAGTACAGGCCGGCGAGCCAGCGCAGTTGTGCCTCGCTCGGTGAGACAATACGAAGCTGCTGAGAGATGTTCTGGTAGCGCTCTGCAGTTGAGATATAGCCGCTCGGAGCTTTGTTGCCCGGCGTGATGCCATTGCCTGGCCCAAAGAACGGATCTACTCCCAAGCCATCTACATTACCGCGGGGACGGAAGTCGTTGTTGGAGTTAAGGAAGGATCGGAAGTATCCGCCACGGTAGGATAGGGCGTAGTCGCCGAGATCATAGTCGACGATCCACGAGGCGAAATTCCGCTCCATACGCTGGCCACAGTCCTCTGGCCTGCCCCGCCCGATCGATCCCGGGATGCCATCGCCGTACTCGGGCTGACACTCGGTCGTACCGACCACTGGGTTCATCACCTTGCCGACCGGCCATATCGTGTTGTTGCCTACTGTTGAGGTTTCAACGCCGGCCGCGATCCACTCGTCGGGATGGGTTATATGCACAAACGAAGTGTCATCGCGATCCTCAGAACGGTTGTAACGGAATTTGATAGATAGATTGTCGGTTGGCTCGGCATAGAGCAGGGCCGCGATGGCAGTCGATTCCTCACCGCCAATGCCCGTGCTTCCGGATGGCGTCTGGGCAAAGCTGTCAGTGCTGTCATGCACCGCGGATACCGAGCCCCAAAGCCGGTCCTGCAAGATCGGGAAATCCAGTCGACCGTTTATCTCGTAGCGCGAAGTGTTGCCAGATGAGTACTGTGAAAAGCCTCCGCCCAAGCGCCCTGTCAGCTGGTCAACCTTCGGTGTCTTCGTAATAAGATCAATCGCGCCGGTATAGGTGGCGCGACCGAACATTGTGGCCTGAGGACCGCGGACCACTTCAACGCGTTCAAGATCCTGCAGTCGGAGGCTGGCAATGGATCCGCTCAGGTACACACCATCAACGAATATCGAGACACTGCGGAGTCTTTCGTCATTGGTGTTGGGGGAGAGACCGCGCATTGTGATCGTCGACTGGCGACGTCCCGACGGGGTGCGGATGTTCAGGGCCGGGACCCAGCGGTTGAGGTCATCGAAGGTGCTAATGCCCAGTTGCTGTATGAGTTCTTCGTTAAGCACAGTGATCGAAAGTGGCACATCGAACAACGACTGCTCGCGCCCCTTCGCCGTAACAATGATCTCTTCCAGCGCGCCGTCACGGCTGTCTGCCGATAGGTCCGCAATACTGAACCCGGCGATTACGCCGACCGCTGCCAATGACGCTGCCTTTATCTTGCTCATGAAAACACTCCCGTTACGCCGGCTATACTGTGTCGCTTTTTGACAACAGCCGCACTCCCCAGTGCTTGGAAAAGGTCATACTCTTGCACTGACCCATATCTAAATTGCGGGCAGGCTTCCGGTCTGGTGCCGGTAAGTCACGTTGAGCGATCTGCCACACGGACCAAGTATATGACTATAATGTAATGACGATAGTACCACATGCCGGCGTATTGATACAACAAAAATCTGCCGATGGTAGGCGCCCCTGGGTTTGGCTGCGTGCAGGCAGGCGAGCGTCCCCAAGGAGATTCGCAGCTCGCGTGCCGATCCGATCGCGAAGGACGCGATCAATAGAGGGTGTGAGCTGCCTCATCGCGCTGACGGGGTGCGAAGGCATTTCCGGCTTCGCCGAGCGCTGCGGATTAGAAGTGGCTACGCTGCTTGGATTCGCCGTCAATCTTAAGGACGCGCTCCAGAGGGTCCATGCGCATGTGCAAGTTCGGCGTGTTCCGCAAGGTCAATCCACACGGCCTTCTGTCGCATGAAACCCTCGACTCCCGCACGGCCCGATTCCTTGCCAAAGCCTGACTGCCCGTAGCCGCCGAATGGACTGGTGATCATGTCTGCGGTCCGGCCCCATCGATTGATCCACACAGTGCCGGTGCGAAGCGTTTTCGCCGCCTTAAGTGCTTTGGCTCCGTCGCGTGTGAATACCGAGGCAGTAAGGCCGTATCTCGGATGCTGCGCCAGTCGCAGGCCTTCGTTGATGGTGTCGAACACCTGCACTCCGAGAACTGGACCAAAGATCTCTTCTCGAAAGCCGGTCATCCGCCCATTCATTTCCAGTAGCAGCGTTGGTTGAAAGAAGCACCCACCGCCTTGCTCGAACAGGGTTCCTCCGGTGTGCACGCTTGCGCCTTCGCTGACCGATTGATCGATGATTCTTGCAATGCGATCAGCCTGGCGCTGCGATATGATCGGCGCCAGCGTGGTTTCCTCTGACCAGGTAGGTCCAGATCTAAGCTGGCCCATGCGTTCGGCGATGCGGTTCAGCAGGGCCTCCGCGACAGGGCGCTCAACGACAAGTCGGGAGCCCGCGTAGCATAGCTGACCGGCATTGCGGGTGATGCCCCAGGCGATGTGATCGGCAACTGCATTCAGGTCACCGCAGTCCGCAAACACGAGCTGAGGGTTCTTGCCGCCCAACTCTAACGATAGGGGCTTGATCCCGGTCATGCCAACGTCCGACATGATCCGGCCGCCCACTGCTGTCGACCCCGTAAACGACACCATCGCGACATCCGGATGTGTCGTGAGTGCTCTTCCTGCGGTTGGCCCATCGCCGTGAACAACGTTGAGCAAGCCTGCGGGCAGACCAGCTTCGACGGCGAGTTCGGCGACGCGCGTAATGGAAAATGGCGTGAGCTCGGAGGGCTTGATGACCACGGCATTACCGGCTGCCAGAGCGGGCGCGAGTTTCCAGGTTGCCAGCACGAGCGGAAAGTTCCACGGCGTGATGATTGCTACCACCCCGTAGGGCTCCCGCAACACCAGCGAGACGGCATCGTCCCCGGAGGCGGTGACCATGCCCTCAACTTTATCGCACCACTCGCCGTAATAGCGCAGATACTCTGCAGCCGTCGGCACATCAATTGTCCGGCACTCCACGATGGGTCGTGACGACACTACTGCCTCAAGCTGAGCGAGTTCTTCTGCATGCTTATCTACAAGGTCCGCCAGTCGATGAAGCAGTCGGCCACGCTGTCTCGGCTTCAGTGCGGCCCAGTCAGATTGTGCTTCAACTGCCGATCGCACCGCTGCATCAATCAGCTGTGCATCTGCGCAGGGTAGCTGTGCGTGGGTCAACCCATCAGAGGGACGGATAACGCTGATTGTTGGTCCGGTCGTGGAGGGCTTGCCGGCGAAGAAATGATGCGCTGGCACTACCACATTTTCCGGTTCGAACCCGCGATAGGTATCGTGATTCATGTTGGTCTCCTCTGCAGTGACCTACAACCGGCCGCACACGATTCGTGCGACTTCGTCGGGGTGGATGGGCTCACGATCGCCACGCCAGGCTACGTGCCCGTCCGGGCGAACCAGCACGAGGCGGGTTTCAAACAGCTTGGCGAGGATCGGGTCGTTTATCACACGGATCTCGGTTGGGGCGCCCAGTTCGCGCAGGGCAGCCAATGATTTGTCGCCCTGTCTTGCTGCTGCCGGGTCACTGGCTATCAGCACGAAATCCCGTCCAAACCAGTCAAGCGTGGATTGTCCGTGCAAGGTCTGATCATCAGTGGTCCAGGCGTGTGGAGCGCGTGATCCAGGCCAAGTGCTCGGCACGACCTGCGAGGGATCATCCGGCGGTTCGGGGGTGCCGTCAGCGACAATGATCGGGCTGTCAGCGTATCGATAACCAAGATGTGTGCCTGCTGAGTTGAACTGGCGTGCCATCCAGCGGATTTTCTCGCGTAACTGTGTGCGTGCAAGCTCTCCGAGTGAGCCCCTGTCTTCAATCTCGACCGGGGTCTCATCCATGACCATGTCTATCTTGTCGGAGTTGTTGGCGGAGATGACGCTATTGCGAATCGCGATAGGCTTGCGCTCGTGTTCATATGAGTCCAACAGGCCTTCGCCACCCCAACCGGCTTCGATGGCAGCCATTTTCCAGCCCAGATCGACCGCATCGCCGATGCCGGTGTTCATCCCGACCCCGCCGGTCGGTGCAAAAAGGTGGGCAGCATCTCCTGCAAGAAATACTCTGCCTAGTGAGCCGTCAAGCGCGTCGTTCGGGCGCCGGGATCGCCACCGTCGCGCCACCGACTGATGGTGGTGCCAGTGCTGAACGCCGCGCAACGTGAACGGGAATTCTCGTCCGACCGCGCGCGTCAGGACTTCAGTGGCATCAAGCTCGCAGGTCTGTTTGCCCGGGTCCAGAAAGTAAAACTGATAGTTCCATAGGCTGACGCCATCGATTGCAGTGAACACACCGAACGAGTCTGGTGCAAAGGTGAAGTAGAGATTCCCAAGGCCCTTTCCATGAACATTCAGGAACTCTGCTGATTCGAAATAAAAGCTCACGTTTGGGCGCATGCGTCCGCGGCCGTTCATGCGGATACCGAGGGAACGACGTATCCCAGAATCGCCACCATCGCAGGCTGCCATGTAGCGAGCTCGAACCGTCGACTCGCGTCCGGTTTCCTTCTCGACGATCCTCGCGGTGACGCCCTCGGCATCCTCTGAGTAATCCGTAAAGTGGAAGCCGCGCATGAAACGCGTGCCTGTATGGGACTCTGCAAAATTCCAAAGAATCGGCTCGAGTGCCTGCTGCCCAATCTGTGTTTTGTAGAACGGAGACCACGCGAGTTCCCGATAGCGGGCCAAGACGTCCGGCGGTCGGTCGATTGTCTCCCGGATCGAAGGAGAGGTTATGCGATGAATTTCATGATTCGCAAGTCGGGTCGAAAAGATAATGTGGTAATTGATTTCCGGTGGAAGTGCCGCTGCGTAAATGGCGTCTGTGATGTCATAGCGGCGGAAGAGCTCCATGGATCTTGCCCCAAGTAGCGTTGCTTTAGGGTGTTCAGTGGGTTGCGTCCGTTCCTCGACAATCACGCACGGTATACCCCGCCAGCCGAGTTCACTTGCCAAAGTGGCTCCGACTGGGCCTCCGCCGATGATCAAAACTGCTGTCTCCATCATTCAGAGAGATTCCTTCGACTGTGTGGCTGCGACTCAAAATTGTTCGTTCGGATGGTGGCAAACGTGCGAGTCAATCACGGCTGTTTTTCTCGCTTTTGGCCGTCGGCGACTTGCGGTTCGTCACTGCTCTTCAGTCGCGTACCGATTCGCATGGCGATAATGAACGCGGGTATCATCGCCAGCGCCCCTAACAGGAACGGCGCGTTGGGGCCGATCTGGCCATAGATCGTGCCGGCTACCGTCTGGCCAGAAAATCGGCCCAAGCTAGACGCTGACTGAAACACACCCATTACTACGCCGCGCTGGCCTTCACCCGCACGGCGGGAGAGCATGCTTTGCAGGCTGGTGGCAAACAGTGCGGTACCGATCGCGCTCGCCGCCATTGAGATCATGATCATTATGAGTCCTTGAGCGATGATCAGCCCGATCCAACAGGCGGTATACATGGTCATGCCGACCAGCAGGAGCGCATACTCGCCAAAGCGCTTTGTAAGCGGTCCAATCGCCGTGAACTGCACGATCACGAGGATGATTCCGTTGAAGGAGAACACCATGCCTATGGTTGCAGGCCCGTATGCGAATTGATGACTCATCCACAAGGAGAAGATTGATTCCCGGACGGCGGCAAACGTGATGACTGTAAGGCACAAAAGCACCATGAGTGAAATGACCGGTCTGCTCAGCACCAACGCGAGTGCGGGCCCGAACCCGCGCCCACGTTCATGTCCACGGCCAGGCGTCCCCCGTGATGTATTGTGCGCGTTGACCGTGCCCCGACTTTCGGGAAGAAAGCACACAATGCCGACCAGTGCGGTCAATGAGAGGCCGGCTGCAGCCAGCGCGGGACGCACGAAATTGGCGTCGGCGATGTCCCCGGTGCCGGCCAATAGTCCACCTAGGGCGGGGCCGACAATGAAGCCGAGGCCGAAAGCGCCCGAGATCTTGCCGAGGTGTTTGGCCCTCTCTTCCGCAGGCGTGAGGTCGGTGACGTAGGCATACGCAGTAGCCAGGTTTCCTGCTGTCAAGCCGCCCAAGACGCGGGATAAGATCAGCATCGCGAGGCTGTCCGCAAAGGCCAGGATTACGTACGCTCCCACATGCCCCGCCATGCAAAGGATAAGGACTGGACGCCGGCCGATTCGGTCGCTGACATGCCCCCAGACGGGCGTAACCAGAAACTGAGCCAGAGAGTAAAGGGCCAACACGGCTGTGATTAATTCTGGCCCAACGCCGAGCCGCTCCACGTAGAAGGGCACCAATGGAATAAGGATGCCAAAGCCCAGAAGGTCGATGAACACGACCAGGAAGAGAATTCCGAGTGCTCGGTTGGAGACGGTCGCGTTGGCCTTTGTAGGCGAGCCGAGTGGGTTGCGTGCCATAATCTAGGAATGTCAGAATAAGGACCGGTCATTATGATGATATACTTATCGTTATTGATGCGCTAAGACTTTTCCTTCGGCTGAATATGAGCCGATGAGTCGGAGTCTGACGCTTGCTGGATTGGCAGCGGGCGCGAAGGCTTCCGGCCGCTGCGGATGGCGGCACATGTGTGCACGACACTTGGTAAGAGCCAAGAGCTGCCGGGATATTGGCGCTCCACGGCACAGGCGAGCCGTGATCGGCAGTCGCCTGGTGGCCGAACGCCCGCGGCGCATCAGGGTATTTGACGCAGGCCTCATCGAGCCTACAGACTTCC
>JAFIFN010000129.1 GCA_020832005.1 Gammaproteobacteria bacterium
GGCGCAGTGCGGGTTGTGTGGGCGTGTGGGTTGGGGCGGCCTGGCGCGGGGGGCCCCCGCGCAGCTTACCGGAGGGCAGGCCCATGGATGACAGGTGCACGGCGGGTGACAGCGGTGCCCGGCAACGGCCGCGCCGGCTTCCGACGCTCGAGGTGGCAACCAGCCAGCTGATGGTTTATCTGCGCGACCCGGAGGTTTCAGATCAACGGGTGCTGTCGTTGTTGCAGCTGGACGTAGCGCTGTCGAGCACTGTGCTGGCGGTCGCCAATTCGCCTTTCTACGGTCTGCCGCGACGGGTGGACTCGCTGCACCAGGCGCTGCGCATTCTGGGTTTCGAAGCGTTGCGTAATCTCATCTACGCCGCCACCATCCAGCGGTTGTTTCGCCAGGGTCGGATCTGTCCCGGTTTTGATGCCAAGTGTCTGTGGTATCACGCCTCCACCACGGGGGCTGCTGCGCGGCGGCTGGCGCTGCACGTCGGTGGCCTCGATCCCCAGCAGGCCTTCCTCGCCGGGCTGCTGCATGACATCGGCCATATTGTCGAGATTCAGATGGATCGTGACGCCTACTGTAGCGTGCTGGAGCAACGCGACGAGGCCTGGTTGCCTGCCGAAGTCGAAGCCTTCGGCCAGGATCATGCGGCGCTCGGGGCCGAAGCACTACGGCTTTGGCGGTTTCCCGATTGGAGCGTCGAGCTGGTCGCCGGGCACCACGCGCCGGTGGCCGCGACGCGACCGGACGCCGCACTGCTGCGAGTCTGTCAGCTGGCAGACAGCCTGTCTGGCTCGCTGCCAGGCAGTTTCGAGCGTGATCTGGCGCCGGAGGCACTCGGCGCGTGTGCAGCCGCCTTGGGCATCGCTGAATCGCGGCTTGATACGCTGCGCGCGCAGGTTCTGCTGGAATGCCCACCCATTTAGGCGCGGTTTCCGACAATGGCTGATTTTTTTGTGGGCCGGCAGCCCATCGTCAACAGCCGCGGCAAGACGGTCGCCTATGAACTGCTGTTCCGTCAGGATCCTGCTGTCGTCGCCCCCGCGGATGGCAGCCCGGGCGCGCTGGATGGCGATGTCGCGACGGCACGGGTTATCGCGGGTATTCACGGCGGTAGCGGCCTCAGTGCGCTGTCAGGCGGACGGCGCTTGTTCATCAATGCCACGCGGCACACCCTGACCAGTGGCCTGTTCACCACGCTGCCGCGAGAGGGCGTCGTGGTAGAGGTCCTCGAGGATGTCGAGGTCGACGAGACGTTGATCCGTGAGCTCCATGCCCTCAAACGGGCCGGCTACCGAATCGCACTGGATGACTGGACCGAGCAAAGTCGCCAGCAGGCCCTGCTGCCGCTGGCCGATATCATCAAGGTCGAGATTCCAGCGTTCTCGCCTCGCCAGCTGGCCGAGACGGCGGAGGCGCTACACCGGCGTCGCCTGATGCTGCTCGCCGAAAAGGTGGAGACGCGTGAGCAGCATGCCATCTGCGAGAGCCTGGGGTTCAAACTGTTTCAGGGACACCTGTATGCCAGAGCGCGGCTGATCCGTGACCGCCAGCTCAATCCGGCACGCCGTACAGCGCTGCGGATGCTCAGCGATCTGCAGCAGCCCGATATCAACCTGACAGAGGTCAGCGCACTGATCACCCAGGATCCCGGCTTCGCCATCCGGGTACTGCGGCTATGCAATAGCGCTCTGGTCTCCGGCGCTCGCAGCTTCTCGGACATTCCGACAGCGGTGAGTTTCCTGGGTACACGGCGGCTGCAGCAGCTGGCCAGTCTCGTGGCGTTCAGTGGTCTGGGTGCCAGCACTGCGGATGGGGAGCTGCTGCGTCTGGCCCTGACGCGTGCACGGGCCTGCGAGCTGCTCGCGCCTCAGCACATGGCTGACAGCTCGGCGGCGTTTCTGGTGGGCCTGGTGTCGATGGCGGAGCGGATGCTGGGCATCGAGGCCGCCGTGCTCGCGGTGGAGATGGCGCTGGCGGAAGCCTCCCGGCGCGCCCTTGCCGGTGATGCCGACTCGCCGCTCGGCGCATGCCTGGCACGTGTGCTGGCGTTCGAGGCGCCGGGTGAACAGACAGGAGACGTCTTGGCGCAAACCCGGCGGTTCAGCATGGCCTATATCGAGGCGATGCGTTGGGCCAACGAGGTGATTGAGGAGTCGCTGGGCGTCAGTCTGAGTGACTGACCCATCGCAGAGACGCAAGGACGCCATGGCCGGTCATACAGACCGACCATGGCGCGCCGTATCGTCGCTGTTTGAAACGCGCCTGGTGGGTCTCAGCGCGAGGCGAGCTGGACGGCGCGGTTGAAGTTGCGGATCTCCCGGTTCATCCGGGTGGCAAGACGATGGGCGGCGTCGACGGCTTCATCGCGGTCACGGATATGATCGCGCTGATCGATGCGGGAGAGCCCGTCGACACAGACCGCATAGGCTTCGATGGCTGTGACCATGTCAGCCACCGCCTGCTGGGCCTGCACCATTTCTGCCTCTGTGGCTGCGGCGCCGGACGGTATGTCGATCGAGGCGATGTCAGGGGCCTCGCAGGCCAATGCCGGACCGGAAATCAGCAGGGCGGCCGCAAGGGCTGTCAGGTAACGCTGCATGGGGCACTCCTTGGAATAGCTGATGAATCTGAGTCGGAATCGCATGTACAGCCCATGCCGCTTGAGTTGCAGCATCGGCCTTCAAACGGCGGTTCGGCGGTGGGTAGAAAGACTTTAGGCCACAGGGGCGCCGGCTAGCGGAAATGTGAATCACATCACATGCCGGCGTGTCGCCGGGTGCGCGTCGTCACGTCCTGCGCTGGCGTGCGGCAGAGGCCCTCAAGATCCACTGGACAGCGCCGACATGCGCTGCAGACACGCTCGTCCGGCCTGGTGCCGGATGACAGGTCACCAGAGATCTTCCCAGGGGAGTCCATGTACAGGCAGTTGTCCGTATCCGCCCAGCCGTCGCTGGAGACTGATGTGCTTGAGGCCCCGACGGGCGCACCAGGGCCATTGCGTACGCTCGCAGGTTCGCTGCTCCTTGCACTGCTGGCACTTTGCGTGTTGTTGGCGTTGCCGCGGCTGCCCAAGGGCGATTTGGCGGTCGATGCCGAGGCCTTTCTGCCCGAACGCAGCAACAATGCGCCCCTGATGCTCGCCTACTTCGGCTTTCCCGGCTGTGTAGATACCTGCCCGGCGGCGTTGGCGGAACTCTCGATACTGCGTGCGAGACTTGAGTCCATGGACTTGCACGGACGCGTGGAATTCGCTTTCGTCAACATCGACCCCTGGGCCGATCGCGGTGCGCTGGATGCCTGGATGCGTGGCTTTGATCCTGCGATTACCGCCTACCTGCCGGACGAGGATGGCCTGGCGCTGCTGGAGCGGCGCCTGGGGCTGGTGCTCCGCCCCGTCGCCGGACGCGGCCATAGCCACGCGGACTATTTCGTGCTGCTCCGGCATTCCCCTGATCGCAGCTGGACGGTCATCGACCGCAGCCGGCGCCCCGATGGGGCGCGTCTCGAACGCCTGGCACGCGAGGCTGCGGGGCGTGGGTCAGGTACCGGTTCCACCAACACGCTTCATTCTCCACGCAACTGATCAGGGTCACTACCATGGATAGCCACAACGCAGGATTCAAACCCCGGTTTGCGGAGGCACTGCTCTCCCTGTATGCCTGGGCGCGTGTGCCGAAACACGGTGAACAGCGGCGCAAGTTCGATGCCGACTTCCGTGCCGCTGACACCCAGATGCTCATGATCATCGCGGCCCACTGGCCTGTGGCTGTGCTGCTCACCAGTCTGGCGTACGGCACCTGGCTGCTGGGTCTGGTGGGCGGTGGCCTGATTGTCAGTCTCGCCGCCGGCGCGTGGTGGCTGTATCGCGGTCAGTGGCAGGCGCGGGTTGCCATGGGCACCTGCCTGATGCTGTTCTCGGCCTTGTTCATCGAACAGAACATGGGTCGGATCGAATTCCATTTCCACATTTTTGCCGCGCTGGCCCTGCTGATCCGCTATCGCGATCCCACGCCACTGCTGGCCGCGGCAGGTGTGATCGCCACCCACCATCTGGTGTTCAACTACTGCCAGGCCGCGGGTTTGACCGTCGCCGGCATGCCGATCATGGTTTTCGACTACGGCACGGGGCTGGACATCGTGCTGCTGCATGCGGCGTTTGTCATAGCCGAGGTGGCGATGCTGCTGTTTCTATCTGTGCAGATCAGTCGCGCGTTCCATCAGAGCATCCTGCTCGAGGAATCCATCGAACGGGTGGCTGAGTCGGGCGATTTCGGGATTCGCGCCGAGCAGGCTGCCGCTGGTCCGCTGTATGCCTTCAACAGCCTGATGGGGGCGCTCGATGGCGCCGTGCGCGATACCATGACGACGGTCGAGGCGATTGCCGCGGGTCGCTTCGAGCGACGCACGGCCGGCGCAGGTGCCGGGCTCGGGGATCTGGCACGGCTGGCCGATGGCGTGGCCGATGCAGGTGAAGCCCTGCAGTTCAACATGGCTGAACTCGGCCGGGTGATGCAGGGCCTGGAATCGGGTGATTTCTCGATCCGGATGGATGAGCGGGTGCCGGAGCGTTTCCGCGCGCCGGTCAACTCGGCCATGGGCACCCTGGCACAGGTGTTCGGCGAGCTCGAGCAGCTGGCCGACGGGCTGGCCTCGGGTGAGTTTTCGCAGCGGCTGGAGTTCAGCGGCCAGGGCCAGGTGGCGCGTATGCAGACTGCCCTGAACTCGGCCCTGGAGGCCGTGGACGGTGCGATCGACGGCATCAGTGACGCCTGCGAAGCGCTGGCTGACGGCGATCTCACCACCCGGGTGGAGGGCGGGTTCCCGGGTCGCCTCCGACAGCTGCAGCAGGCGTTCAACACGGCGGGCGAGCAGCTCGAGGCGCTGGTCATCGAGGTCTCACGGGCGGGTGAACAGGTGGCCAGTCAGTCGGCGACCGTCGCGGACAACAGCGGGCTGCTCAATGAGCGGACTGTCCGCCAGGCCGCCTCGCTGGAGGAGACCGCGGCGTCGATGGAGGAGATGGCAGCAGGGTTGAAGGAGACCGCCTCCCAGGCCCGTGAGGCCGTCGATCTCGCCGAGCGCAGCGAACAGCTGGTGGGTCGCGGGGTGGAGGTCGGTGGCCGCACCAGCGAGGCCATGAGCCGGATCCGCGAGGCCAGTGCCGAGGTCAGCGAAATCACTACGCTGATCGACAATATCGCCTTCCAGACCAATCTGCTCGCGCTGAACGCCGCGGTCGAAGCAGCGCGGGCTGGCGAGCACGGGCGTGGGTTTGCGGTGGTGGCGGCCGAAGTGCGCAGCCTGGCACAACGTGCCGGCAATGCCGCGGGCGAGATCCGCACCCTGGTGGAACGCACCGGTGATATCGTCGCCGAGGGCAGCAGCCTGGTGTCGGAGAGTGGTGGCGCACTGGAGCGGCTCGGTGAGTCGGCCCGTGAGGTCAAGCGCGTAGTCGCGCAGATCGCCAACGCGATCAACGAGCAATCCGCCGGTGTCAACCAGGTCAATCAGACGGTCAACGAGCTCGATCAGATTACCCAGGACAATGCCCGTTTCGTCGAGGAGTCCACGGCTGTGGGCCAGCGCCTGAGCGATGAGTCCCGGGGCCTGGGGGAGCTCATCTCGCGCTTCCGCACGGAGGTCTCGGGGACCGGCGCCGGCGTGTCGCAGACCGGTGCCGCGGCTGATCAGGGTATGGCGGGTGAACCGGAGTCCGCTTCCGCGGAGACTCTCGTCGACGTCGCCCCGGAGACGCTGGCGGCGCCCGCCTGAGCACTTCGGCGGCCAAGTCGCTGCCCTACCATATCGCCAAGGCAGCATGAAAACCCCGGGGGCGGCCAGTATGCCCCCGGGGTTTCTTCAATTCCGCTGTCAGATGATGTCAGAGAGCTCGAGGCGGGTGGTGAACATGCCGACGAACTCGACCAGGGACACCAGTTCGACCGCGCTTTCCATACGGAGCATCGCGTAGGCGGCTTCCTGATCGAAACTCACGACGCGCCCGGCAACCGCGTGGGGTTCCGGGTCGTCCGGCAGCTGGACATGGACGACGATTGGCGTATCCACTGCCAGCTCAGGCGCGGTGTCGTCCAAGATGGAGAGCGCCTGCGCCGGGATCCGGATGCGGCAGCCGTTCAGGCTGACATCGCGGATCACCGCCCGGGCGATCTCGAGCTCGCCGAGCTGCACCTGGCAGGGCAGATAACACGCCATCCGCGGATGGCGACGCAGAGAGTGTTTCTCCGCGTGATGGGGATAGGCGACGATCGTCAACGGATAAGGCTGAGTGATCCGCCCGAGTACCGGGCTGCGGAAGCCTACGATCACGCCGTCGTCCATGTAGCGCAGCGTCAGCACGTCATTGACCGAAAATGCAGTGGTGATCCCTGCCGGCAGATGCGCTTCAGGGGTTTCGAGCAGCAGGTACTGCTGTTCCTTCCAGCCGACGATCCGGGACCACATGCGCCCGGTCAGTCGGGTACTCTCCAGACTGACTCGGGTACCCACTTCGGGCATGAGCAGCGGCATCCTGCCGCCGGCCTCCGGCTTTGTCGCCATCAAGATTCCCTTATTTCAATGACATTGCGCCCGCCCGGAGCTCTTCCTGAGCCAGCACCGGGGTGGCGTAATCGATCAAACTGAGTACCGTGAGTAAATCCGAGACGTTGCCGCAGAGCATCCGTGCCAACGGCGCAGTCCCGTTGCCGAACGGCAGGGCGGTCGCATCCCGGAGCCATGTCGCCGGCGTCTGGCCGTGTGGCAGTAGCGCAGTAACTGCCGCGTCGATAGTGATCAGGGTGCTGATCCGTTCGACCTGATCCCGGTGCAGGCGGCTGCGCTCACTGTTGCGGCGCCAGCGGCGGATACTCGCGGGTGTGCTTGCAAGCAGGACGGCCTGCTCGCGGGTGTTGAGTGCCCAGCGGTCAGCGATACGAAAAAATGTTCGCAGGGCAAGCGGTGCAAGCCGTGACCAGCCGCCTTTGGGCGCAGCGTGCGCCGTCGGGGCTTGGCCCGTCACCCTGTCAGAACAACTCGACACTGCCCTGTTCCATGGAGGTCTGCGCCACCGGCCGGGCGCGCATACGCGTCTCCCGTCGATGCCGCAGCGTCCCGAGTTTCTCGGCAAGCACCGGAATGCAGCTCAGCGGATCCTCGGCGTCCTTCACCGAGGCATGCACTTCCACGCGCAGGTCGGTCAGCCGCGAGACGGCCTCGGCAGCGGTGCCCAGCGCCTGGGAGGAGATGTCCTCGAACTGCAGCGAGCGCACGGCATCGGCCACGGTCTTCTGCAGGTTGGTGTTGATCGGCGCGAGTTCTGCCATCAGCTTCTGGCGAATCTCGCTACGGGCCTGTTCGGCGCGCTTGAGGGTATGGGCGATGCGTTCCTTCTCTGCCGTGGTCTTGGCTATGTCGAAAGACACGAGACCGCGGGCATTGTTCTGCACACGGGCCACCGCGTCGCGGGTTTCCTCGACGCGCTCGCGGATCTGCTCGTTGAACTCCGCTGAGCGCTGCGACAGCTTGCGTACCTCGTCGGCCACCACTGCGAACCCGCGCCCGGCCTCGCCCGCACGTGCCGCCTCGATGCTGGCGTTCAGCGCCAGGAGGTTGGTCTGCTCGGCCAGGCTCCGGGCCTCCTCGAGCACGCGGAAAATCCCGTGCAGATGCTGGAGCATGTTTTCGGTGTCGGTGGCCATGGCGACGCTCTGTGAGCTGACGGTGACCAGGGCTTCCATGAAGTTCTGCAATGCTTCGGTGGTGGCGGTACTGCCACCGTCCTCGGTTGCATCGGCGCCGCCGCCGAGGCTCTTCTCCAGCAGCTCGCTCTGCGAGCGGGCGATGGCGTGCAGCCGGTTGAAGCTTGCCGTGAGCTCGCCGACCGACTCGCTGATCAGGTTCTGGACCCGATGAATCTCCAGCTCGATACCCTCGACGTCCTGGTCAAGCTCCGTGTCCAGGCCTCGGACGAGTTCCACCAGCGCCTCACGACTGACCTTGGGCGACCCCTGCGCGGGACTGGCCGTGCTCCGCCAGAGCGTGATGCCCGAGGTGACAGTCACCACTGCCGCGATGCCTGCGACCAGGCCGTTGCCGGCCAGCAGGCCGGTGATCAGCAGGCCGGCGGCACCGGCCAGGGTGGCCGTGGCGAAGGAAAGCAGAGCTACATCCTGTTTGTTCATGTGGGATCACGCCTGGGTCAGGTTGAACTGTCTTAAGTATCGGCCACGTGGTGCGCTAACTTGAGCGAGCGGGCCGGCAAAAACCGTGTGCTGGGTCACGCGCTGCGCGTCACGCGCTCGTCGCTGTGTGCCAACAGCGCCTGCGCGATGCCGGCGAGTGGCAGCACGGCCTCGGCCGCGCCCAACTTGACGGCCTCGCCAGGCATGCCCCAGACCACGCTGGTCGCCTGGTCCTGGACCAGGGTCAGCGCGCCCGCCTCGCGCAGGCCAAGCAGGCCGCGGGCGCCGTCCGCGCCCATGCCGGTGAGCAGGGCGGCACAGGCATTGGGGCCAGCTGCCTCCGCCAGGGAGTCGAACAGCACATCGACACTGGGCCGATGCCGGTTCACGGGCGCGTCGTCGCCGATCTGGCAGAGATACCTGCCGCCGCTGCGTCTCACGCGCAGGTGATGGCCGCCTGGAGCGACGTAAGCGTGTCCAGGCAGTATCACCTCGCCGTCCTCGGCCTCCTTGACCCGGATGGCCGCCAGCGAGTCGACACGCTTGGCGAACGCGGCACTGAATCGCGGCGGGATATGCTGGGCGATCACTACCCCGGGCGCGTCGGGTGGCAAGGCGCAGAGCACCTCGCGGATGGCCTCCGTGCCGCCGGTCGATGCACCAATGGCGATCAAGCGGTCGGTGGTGCGCAGGTGGCGGCGTCGCGCGGGTGGGCTGGCGCTGGTCGACGGCCCCCGGGCGGCGGTGCCGCGTGGACTGGCGCCCGGCTGCTGGCCAAGTGGGCGCACCGGTGTGCGGGCTGCGGCGCGGACTTTGTCGCGCAGCTCGTCGGCCAGCAGGGCAAGTCCGCTCTGCACATCGAGTTTGGGTTTACTGACGAAATCGAAGGCTCCGAGCGCCAGCGCGTCAAGGGTGACGTCTGCCCCTTTCTCGGTGAGTGAAGACACCATGACGACCGGCATGGGATGCAGGCGCATCAGGTTGCGCAGGAAGGTGACGCCGTCCATGCGCGGCATCTCCACATCCAGTGTCAGCACGTCGGGCTTGAGTTGCTTGATGCGCTCACGCGCGATGTAGGGATCGCCCGCGGTCCCCACCACTTCGATGTCCGGAGCTTCATTGAGCATGGTGGTGAGCAGTTTCCGGATCAGCGCGGAATCATCCACCACCAGGACCTTGATGATCGGCGTTGTGGTCTCGCTCATGGCTTGGTCCTTGTTGTCAAAAGAGCTCGGCACTGCCACTGACAGGCGCATCCATGGTTCGGAGGTAGCGGGTTTCGGCCACCGCGATCTCACGCGAGTCGACCCGCGGCAGCCGCCGTACCAGCACCCGTCCGGTGGCCGGATACATCAGCAGCTTGCGCGGCTGCTCGCCGCCGAGATCCTCGCTGATGACCGGCAGTTCCTCGAGGGCCACATAGCGGCGGACGAAATCGATATTGCGGGCGCCGACGTCGGAGAGTCGCGCCAGCACGCGAGCACCTCCGAACAGCTTGACCTGCAGGCGCTGGCGCGATGCGCCGCGGCCGAGCAGGGCGTTGATCAGGCTCTCCATGGCAAAGGCGCCGTAGCGTGCGCCGCTGGAGACCAGGGCAGAGGATTCCTCGTGCGGACCGGCTTCCGGTAACAGGAAATGGTTCATGCCGCCGAGGCCGCGGACGGGATCGTGGATACAGGCCGCGACGCAGGAACCGAGCAGGGTGCCGATCACCTCGTCGGCAGTGGCCACATGGAACCGGCCCGGCATGAGCTTGAACACGTGCGCCTTCAGCCGCGGGTCGAAAAACCCGGGGCTGGTGTCGCCGCTCATCCGCGTGCTGTCCCGGCAGCGAGAGGCGCATAGACCGTATTTCCCCGTGCCAGGAACAGATCCGCGCAATGGCCGAAGCTCTCCGAGTGGCCGGCGAACAGCAGGCCCCGGGGGTGGAGCAGCGGATGAAATCGCTCGAGGATGCGCCGTTGCGTCGGCTTGTCAAAGTAGATCATCGCATTACGGCAGAAGATGGCGTCCAGCGGCCCACGCACCGGCCAGTCCGGCGCCACCAGGTTCATCGGGCGGAAGCGCAGCAGTTGTCTGACCTCGGGACGTACCCGTACGTAGCCGGCTTTGTCGCCAGTGCCCTTCAGGAAGAAACGTTTAAGGCGATCCTCACCCAGTCCGCTGACGCGCTCCAGTGGATAGATCCCCAATTCCGCCGTGCGCACCGCACGCGTATCCAGATCGCTGGCGAGAATACTGACTCGGGTCGCCTGGTCACCCAGTGCCTCGATGGCGGTAATGGCCATGGAATAGGCTTCCTCGCCGGTGGAGCATGCCGCCGACCACAGCGTCACCGGCCCGCGCGCGACCTGCTGCTGCAGCAGGGAGCCCAGTGTGGCGAAGTGGTGGGCCTCGCGGAAAAACGCTGTCAGATTGGTGGTCAGCGCATTCACCAGTTCCTCGAATTCCTCGACATCCTGCTCGATCAGCGCAAGGTATTCGGTGAAGGAGCTGAGCCCCGGGGCCCGCAGTCTGCGGGCCAC